>CAIWBA010000222.1 GCA_903910765.1 uncultured Bacteroidota bacterium | reverse complement strand
AGGACGGGCTTTTTATTTTAAGTTAAAATATTTTTTATGGAAATTGAAAATAGGGAATCGCAAAAAAATCCTTGGATAAAAGTAGGAGATAAATTAGTGTATGATAATCCTTGGATAAGTTTAACGGAGTTTGATGTAATCACACCTGCCGGTACCCAAAGTATTTATGGTAAAGTACATTTTAAAAATATTGCTATTGGTGTAATTGCAATTGATGCAGATGATTTTACTTACTTAGTGGGGCAATATCGTTTTCCATTAGATGCCTATAGTTGGGAAATACCAGAGGGCGGTTGCCCTGAAGGAACGGATTGGTTAACTGCAGCAAAGAGAGAACTTAAAGAAGAGACTGGCTTTGAAGCAGGAAAGTGGACAGAGATTTTACAAATGCATGTATCAAATTCTGTATCTGATGAATTGGCTATAGTTTATGTAGCGCAAGATTTAATAGCAGGGGAAGCAGAACCAGAGGAGACGGAGGATTTAAAAGTCATTAAAATGCCATTCTCTGAAGCGGTCAATTGGGTGATGGATGGGAAAATTACGGATTCGATATCAGTCGCTGCCATTCTTAAATGGGAATTGCTTAAAAATAAAAAAGAGTAACTTTGAATTATGGAGGAAAGACGCAATTATAATAATAGACCCGAACGAAATTTTAATGGCCCACGTAGGTTTACGCCCCGTGCTGCAACTACGGAACGAAAATTTATTATTGGTCGACAACCAATTTTAGAATCTTTTTTAAGTGATACCAATATTGAAAAAATATTGATTCAAAAAAATGCACAAGGAGAAGGGTTGAGTGAGATTAAGAAAGCCGCATTAGATAAAAATATTCCTATTCAGTTAGTACCTATTGAAAAGTTGAATGGTATGACCAAGGCAAATCACCAGGGGGTGTTGGCATTTATTTCGATGGTGAAGTATATGGATTTACAGGAAGTTATTGATTTTGTAGTGGCTAAAGGGGAAACGCCCTTTTTTATGATGTTGGATGGCGTTACCGATGTGCGAAATATTGGTGCAATTACCAGAAGTATACATTGTTGTGGTGCGCAGGCATTAATTATTCCTGATAAAGGCGTAGGCGCTTTAAATGAAGAAGCATTTAAAAGTAGTGCAGGTGCTTTAGAGCATATACAAGTAGTGCGGGTGAGTAGTTTATTAAAAGCACTGGATACTTTGCATTTAAATGGTATTCAAGTTTTCACGAGTGAAATGCGTGCAGATAAAAATGTGCATGAGTTGGATCTAACTATACCAGCCTGTATTATTATGGGTGACGAAGGCAGAGGAGTTCAGCCATTTTTAGCCAAGGCGGCGGATTATTTTTTCAAAATTCCAATGGCCACTAATTTTGATTCTTTTAATGTATCAGTGGCTGCAGGAATTATTTTGTATGAAGGCATGAAGCAAAGGATGTTTAAATGAAGTTCAAATTAACCTTAGAAGCGAATAAGTCTGCTACGACCATTCATTATCAAGATAAGATCATGTTAGTGGGGTCCTGTTTTACTGAAAACATAGGCGCTAAATTACACAGACATTTATTTGAGGTCAAGGAAAATCCGCATGGTATTTTATTTAATCCAATAAGTGTGATTGGTGCATTGCAGGATTATATAGATAACAAACAGTATAATGCCGCCGATTTATTTGAATTAAATGATTTGTTTAATAGCTGGCATCATCATACCCGATTTTCTGATATTACAGCTTCGGCTACGCTTACAAAAATAAATAATTCCATCAGCGATGCACATACTTATTTAAAAGGGGCAGATAAATTAGTGATTACCTTAGGTTCCGCATGGCTATATTGTTTAACCGATGTTGCACCTAGTGGTGCAGGACTTGTTGTAGCCAATAATCATAAAGCGCCAGCCAATTGGTTCGAAAAAAAATTAATGGATCCAGTTGAATTAGCTGCGCAACTGCAAAAAATAGTTACTGCGATACAAGCATTTAATAATAAAATTCACATCATTTTTACAATAAGTCCGGTGCGACATTTGAGAGAAGGGTTAATTGAAAACAACCGAAGCAAGTCAGTACTCATATATGCAGTGCATGATGTAATTGCCAAGTTAAAAAGCGTGGATTATTTTCCTGCCTATGAATATGTAATTGATGACCTGCGTGATTACCGTTTTTATGCCGAAGATTTAGTGCATCCAAATTATGCAGCGACCAATTATGTTTGGGATAAATTAGTAAGCACTTACTTTTCGGAGGATACACAATTAATCATGGGGGAGGTAGCTGAGTTGCAATTAGCGAAACAGCATAAGCCATTTAACAAAGCATCTATCGCACATCAGGCCTTTTTGCAAAAATCTCTGATAAAAACACAGGCACTTCAGTCAAAATATCCGTACTTACCTATGACGGACTTCATCACTTTTTTTAGTGAGGAACTTATAAATAAAGCGTAATTTAGTTGTCTAAATTATCGTTATGCGTTTATTGCCATTGATAGCATCCGCTATTGTAACCACAGCATTGGTATTTACTTTAAATATTCAACTAAAAATAGGAAATGCAAAAGCACCTAAATTGGGTTATTTTTTATCTCCGCAGCATGGCTTTTGGAAGAATGCCGAAAAGATAGATGCCAATTTTGATGCATCCATTGTGGCCAATGAATTACAAGGTAATGTGGATGTATATGTGGATGATAGATTGGTGCCACATATTTATGCGGATCATGATCAAGACGCTTATTTTGTTCAAGGATATTTGCATGCGAAATTTAGATTGTGGCAAATGGATTTTGAAACCCGTGTTGCTTCTGGTAGATTAAGTGAAATAGCTGGGGCAGATAAATTACCTATTGACCGTATGTTTAGAAGATTAGGTATGGTGTACGGCGCTGAAAAAACAGAAGCCAATATTAATGAAACTAATCCTACCATGAAAGCAACGGTAGATGCATATACTGCTGGTGTAAATGCTTACATAAAACAATTGGATCCTGCTGATTTGCCTTTTGAATTTAAATTAATGAATTATGCGCCTGAGGATTGGACACCTAAAAAAACGTACCTTTTTTTAATGTTCATGTCCTATGATTTAACAGGTCGCTCCGCTTCTGTTGATTTACAAATGACGAATACCAGAGATTATTTAGGCTATGATTTGTTTGATAAATTATATACCAACCATCAAGATTCTTTAGATCCAATTATCCCTAAAGGTACTGTGTATGAAAAGCCTTCAATTGTTCCAGTGAAACCGCTTAACGCGGATTCAGCCTATTTGCATAAAGCAAATAGTCTTTCATTTAATACCGTTGACATGCCCGAGGCGCCAGATAAAAATAATGGCTCCAACAACTGGGCAGTCGCTGGATCAAAAACCAAATCAGGCAGACCCATTTTATGTAGCGACCCACATTTAGGTTTAAACTTACCCTCCTTGTGGTATGAAATACAAATCACGACACCTACACATAGTACCTATGGTGCGAGTTTCCCAGGATCACCTGCAGTAATTATTGGGTTCAATGACAGCTTGGCTTGGGGTGTGACCAATGCTGGGCGAGATGTATTAGATTATTATGAAATTAAATTTAAAGATAGTAGCCGAAATGAATATTGGTTTAATGGTGCATGGAAGGCCACAACCAAGAGAACAGAGGTGATTAAAGTGAAAGATAGTTTAGATGTGGTGGAAGATATTGCAATGACGCATTGGGGTCCAACCATGTTTGATGCACATTATCAGAACACGCAATCCAATGGTCGTAATTTAGCAGTGCAATGGACTGCACTTACAGCATCAACAGGCGTTGAAACTTTTTATTTGTTAAATCGCGCTAAAAATTATGACGATTATTTACATGCCATTTCATTATGGACCTGTCCAGGACAAAATTTTGTATTGGCTACTAAGTCAGGAGATATAGCTATTAAACAACAAGGAAGCTTTGTTGCAAGGTGGGAGCGACAAGGTGATTTTATAATGCCAGGGGAGGATACTAGTTTTCAATGGCAGGGGATCATACCAACCAATGAAAATCCAATGATTAAAAATCCGGAGCGAGGTTTTGTAAGTAGTGCCAATCAAAAGTCAACAGATGCAAGTTATCCTTATTACTTAGGTGCAGCATCCGCCTTTCCTTTATATAGAGGCATCAGTGTAAATATGCGCTTAAAAAATATGTCGCAAATCACCCCTGAGGATATGCAATCATTACAAACAGACAATTACAATGTTTTTGCAGCAACTGCACGTCCAGCTTTGATGAAATATATTCAAGTGGATAAATTAAGTAGTGATGCAAAAAGAATGGTAAATGAAATGACCAATTGGGATTTATATAATAGCGTAAACGCAAAGGGTATTACTTGTTTTAAAATTATTTGGGATAGTGTGGAACAAGCGGTTTGGGGCGATGAGTTATCAGGTTCGGCCATTCCTTTATTAAAACCTGATGCTTATGTTTTATTAGATCAAATGTTAAAAGATACAAATTGGAGTATCGCTGATGATATTAGCACAAAAGATAAGGTGGAAAATTTGAAAGATCAGGTAAACTTAGGTGTTGAAAAAGCAACCGAGAAATTGCTTGCATTAGAAAAAGAAAATAAATTAGCGTGGGCATTATTTAAAGCAACACGCGTATTGCATTTGACAAAAACCCCGGCGTTAAGCAGACTGGACCTACCCATTGGCGGCGGTGTAAATATAATTAATGCAACCACAGAGAATCATGGGCCTAGTTGGCGAATGGTAGTTCATTTAACCGATGAAATTGAAGCTTATGGATTGTATCCAGGGGGGCAAAGTGGAAATCCAGGCAGTCCTTATTACGATACATTTGTTAATTATTGGGCAGCAGGTAAATATTACAGATTGTTGTTTTTGTCTAAGGATAAATTAAAGCAAAGCGAAAGGACCAAGTGGCATATGCAGTTTCAAAAGTCAAATTCATAATTAATTCTAATCCATTAAAATATTTTATATGAAATTCATTATTTCAATTTTATTAGTTGCGTTGCTAACCTATGCAATTGGCATTTATGGTAATTTACCTTGGTGGAGTTTTGTGATCACTAATTTATTAATTGCGGTGGCTATTCCACAAAAACCTTTAATGGCATTTGCAGCTGGTGCAATAGGGGTTGGCTTGCTATGGGCTGGATTAGCATTGGGCATTGATCTGGCGAATAATCATATTTTATCAACAAAAGTAGCCACCATATTACCATTAAAAGGTTCCTATAGCAGCCTAATTATTTTAACTGCTTTAGTAGGTGCAATCTTAGGCGGACTGGCTTCCCTTACTGGAAGTTTTGTTCGTGCGCACAAAGGGGCATAGGTTTTCAATTTTATGGACAGCTGATGAATATCAGCTATTGTCCTATTGCGTAAAATTTATTTTATTGTATCTTCGTGATGAATTTGCCCAACCTGTAATTGGGTCCATTTAAAAGGAACATCCTAGATGTCTAAATTTATTTTATGTCAGTACTACACAATCGCATCTCCAATAAGGAGTTAAAAGAGAAATTATACCAAGAAAATTTTTCTAGAACCACCATTAGTTTTTACAAATATTTTAGCATCCAGAATCCGCAAGTATTCAGAGATGAATTATACAAAGGGCTGAACGCATTGGAATGCTTTGGCCGTATATATATTGCCAAGGAAGGCATTAATGCGCAGATGAGTGTGCCATCGCACCTGTTTGAAAACTTCAAGGAATATTTATATACCATTCCTGAATTAAATAATTTAAGATTAAATATTGCGGTTAATGACAATGGCAAAAGTTTTTGGGCACTAAGAATTAAAACGCGAGAAAAAATTGTTGCTGACGGAATTGAGGACGCAAGTTTTAGTATGGAAAATAAAGGGAACTATGTGAATGCCCAACAAATGAATACCATGCTGAATGCTGCTGATACCATTGTTATTGATATGCGCAATCATTACGAATACGAAGTTGGACATTTTACCAACGCGATTGAAATTCCATCAGATACTTTTAGGGATCAATTGCCCATGGCGGCAGACATGATGAAGGATAAAAAAGAAGCTAATATTATTATGTATTGTACGGGTGGTATTCGTTGTGAAAAAGCAAGTGCGTATATGTTACATCATGGATTTAAAAATGTATTTCACTTAGAAGGGGGGATTATAAATTATGCGAATAAAATTAAAGAAGCGGGATTGGAAAGTAAATTCAAAGGAAAAAATTTCGTTTTTGACGATCGGTTAGGCGAAAAAATTACGGAAGATATTATTGCGAAATGTCATCAATGTGGTGCGCCTTGTGATACACATACGAATTGTAAAAATGATGGCTGCCATTTATTATTTATACAATGCCCCACATGTGCAGAAACCTATGCGGGTTGTTGTACACAGGCTTGTACGGATATTGTTCATTTGCCCATGGAAAAACAAATTGAACTTAGAAAGGGCATCGACAAAGGACAGCAAATTTTCAACAAAAGCAAACAGCGCCTAAGACCAAGATTGGGGAAAGACATTTAAGCAGTTCATTGAATTAAACATATTTAATTTAATTCTAAATTCTTTAATTAAACTTTGCTAATGAAGCTGCAACTAAATCGTAGGTTGCTTCGTCAGTTAATTTTTGTGGATTGAATTTTTCACCAATCACTTGCTCATACAATTCAATATATCTTTTTGAAATAGTATCAATCCATTCATCAGACATATGTGGAACTGTTTGCCCTTCCTTTCCCATGAAATTATTTTCAATCAACCACTCGCGCACAAATTCCTTGCTAAGTTGTTTTTGTTTTTCTTTTTTTATTTGTCTTTCTTCAAAACCTTCTGCATAAAAATAGCGAGAGGAATCGGGGGTATGAATTTCATCCATCAAGTAAATGGTATCCCCGATTTTTCCAAACTCATATTTGGTATCCACTAATATCAATCCTTGCTTAGCTGCAATTTCTTTGCCTCTTTGAAATAAAGCCAAGGCATATTTTTCCAACACTGCCCAATCTTCGGCTGATGCCAAACCTTGTGCAATGATGTTTTCTTTGGAAATATCTTCATCATGTCCTTCACTTGCTTTGGTAGAAGGGGTGATAATAGGGGTAGGGAAATAATCGTTTTCATTCAGCCCTTCTGGTAAGCCAACACCACATAAAACACGTCCACCTGCATGGTAAGTCCGCCAAGCATGGCCTACCAAATTGCCTCGAACCACCATCTCAATCTTAAATGGGGTACATTTTTTCCCAATGGCCACATTCGGGGCAGGGGTATCCAACAGCCAATTTGGGCAAATATCAGCCGTCGCCTTAAGCATATAGGCCGCAATTTGATTTAGAACCTGTCCTTTAAAAGGGATGGGATTCGGTAAAATTACATCAAATGCCGAGATACGGTCACTTGCAATCATCACAAGTAGTTCATTTTCAATGTAATAGACATCTCTTACTTTGCCATGGTAAGTATTTAATTGGCCTGGAAAGGGTGTGGATTTCATAGCACTAAATTAAAAGTTTTAACACAATTTTGATAATTTTTTCTCAAGTGGCAACAATTCAGTATTTTTAACTACGATTCATCTTAAAAACAAATAAAATATGAGAAAATTTTTACGTCATTTTAGCCTTTTAAGTTTACTTGCCTTATCGGTAGTTACATTAAAAGCACAAAATGCAAGTACTGTTAATGGTACTGTTAAAAATTCAAATACAGCCGAAGCCTTATCTGCTGTTTCAGTTACTGTAAAAGGTACAACGAATGGTACTTATACAGATGACAAAGGAAGTTTCAGGATTAGTGTGGCTAAAACGCCTATTACCTTGATTTTTTCTTCAGTAGGTTATTCAGATAAAGAAGTAGTTATTTCTTCGATTTCTCCAAAATTAGAAGTTAGCTTAACTCCTTCATTTGTATTGGGTTCTGAGGTAGTTGTTGCGGCTTCAAGAGTTGCAGAGCGTATATTAGAATCTCCAGTTTCTATTGAAAGAATAAGCAATGCAACTATAAAAAATGCACCTGCTTCCAACTATTACGATATCCTAGGTACTTTAAAAGGAGTTGACGTAATCGCTGCAAGTTTAACTTTTAAAAGTGTTGGAACAAGAGGTTTCAATGTGAGTGGTAATACCCGTTTAAATCAATTAATTGATGGAATGGATAACCAAGCACCTGGATTAAACTTTTCTGTAGGTAGCGTAATTGGTTTAACAGAATTAGATGTTGATAATATTGAATTATTACCTGGTGCATCTTCTGCATTATATGGTTCTGGTGGTATGAACGGTACTGTTTTAATTAACTCTAAAAATCCATTCAAATACCAAGGTTTAAGTTTTCAAGTGAAAAATGGTATCAAAGATGTTGATAATTACCAACGTCCATTGTCTCCTTATAAGGATTGGTCAGTAAGATGGGCACAAAAAGTAAACGATCGTTTTGCTTATAAAATCGCTGCACAATTCGTTGAGGCACAAGATTGGTTAGGTAATGATGCGACTAACTATTCTCGTACAACAGGTACACCTAATGGTCAAACAATTAGTGGAACGCGCGATACAGATCCTAATTATGATGGTGTAAACTTTTATGGTGATGAAACAACGACTTCATTAAGTTCTGTTTTTGGTTCAGTAAAAAATGGCATCATTAATAGTTTGACTGCGGCATATGCAGGATATGGTTCTTTAGCAGGTGCTTATGCAACTGGTGCTTATAATACTTTATATGGATATGCACAAGCTGGTCCTTATTCAGGAAATTTAGCTACCTACTCTGCTTTCTTAAAATCTCAAAATGCAGCTTTAGCGCCTTATGCACCATTATTATATGGTAATGCAAAAGGTTATTTTGCTGGTGATGTTTCAAGAACAGGATATGCTGAAAAAGATATCGTTGATCCAACAACGTTGAATGTAAAATTCACAGGATCTTTGAACTATAAATTATCAGACAAAACAGAAGCTTCATTTAGTTTTTATAATGGAACTGGTAATACTGTTTATACAGGTAGTGACCGATATGCGTTTAGAGGGTTAAGAATGGGTCAGTACAAATTAGAAATCAAATCTACAAATTGGTTAGTTAGGGCTTACACTACGCGTGAAGATGCGGGTGCTTCTTATAACGCGACAATTGCTGCTCGTTATTTTAATGAAGCATGGAGCCCAAGTAGTACTTGGTTCCCTACATACATGACAGCTTTAACATCATACAGAGATGCTGGTTTACCAGCTGCTTCAGCAGTTGTTGCTGCACGTGCGATTGCGGATGCAAATCGTCCAACTGGAAATATTAGATTAAATACAATGTTCCAAAATCTTACAAACACGCCAATCTCTCAAGGAGGTGCGTTGCTTTTAGATAAAACAAACTTAAATGTATATGAAGGTCAATATAACTTATCAAATGCTTTAGGTTTAGATAAAATGGGCGCTGATTTATTAGTGGGTGGTATCATGAAACAATATGTTTTAAATTCTCAAGGAACAGTATTTGCTGACACAGCAGGTAAAATTACAATCAATGAGTCTGGTGCATATGCGCAGTTATCTAAAAAGTTCTTAGGTGATTTATTAAAAGTGTCTGCTTCTGGTCGTTATGACAAGAGCACCAATTTTGATGGTCGTTTTACACCAAGAGTTTCAATGGTATTCAAATTAGCGCAGGATAACAATATCCGTTTATCTTACCAAACAGCTTATCGTTTCCCAACTACGCAGAACCAATGGATCAACTTGTTAGTGGGTGGTGGTACGCGTTTAATGGGTGGTTTGCCAGCTTTAAGAGATCATTACAATTTCAATACCAACCCTGCTTATACTTTAGCTAGCGTGAATGCATTTGGTGCAAGTGCTTTAGCAGGAGCTCCAAATCCAGCTTTATTAAAACAAGCAGTATTTAATGAGTTTAAGCCTGAATCAATGAGTTCAATGGAATTAGGTTATAAAGCATTATGGGCTAAAAAATTATTGGTTGATTTTTATGTGTACTCAGGTACTTATACAAATTTCATTGGTGGTGTAACTGTTTTACAATCTCGTAATGCAGCAGCACCTAGTCCTTTGGATGTTTTAGATGCAAGTAAGCGTATGGCTTACAGTATTTCTACGAATTCTGATGGTGATGT
>CAIWBA010000221.1 GCA_903910765.1 uncultured Bacteroidota bacterium | reverse complement strand
TCAAGCAATACCAACGATTTAAGAGGAAAGGTTTTACGTATCAAAGTAAATCCTGATGCTTCTTATTCAATACCTGACGGAAATCTTTTTAAACCAGGTACACCAAAAACAAGACCAGAAATTTATGCAATGGGTACAAGAAACCCGTATCGTATATCTGTAGATAGAAAAACAGGTTTTTTATATTGGGGGGATGTTGGACCAGATGCAGCCGCAGATAAGTTGGAAGAAAAAGGCCCACGTGGATATGATGAATTAAATCAAGCACGTAAAGCAGGTTATTTTGGATATCCTTTATTTATTGGTGGCAACTATCCTTATCGACAATTTGATTATGAAACAGGAGTAGTAGGCGATTTTTTTGATCCTAAAAAACCATTGAACTTATCAAAAAATAATACAGGATTAACAGAATTACCTCCTGTAAGTCCGCCATTTATTTGGTACCCATACGCGAACTCACCGGATTTCCCTGAAGTGGGTACGGGTGGGCGAAACGCAATGGCAGGACCCGTTTATCATGGTGAGTTTTATCCGAAAGAAACGAGATACCCTGAATACTTCAACAATAAATTATTGTTTTATGAGTGGATTAGAGGTTGGTTAAAAATGGTATCCATGGATGCAGAAGGAAACTATCAACAAATGGACCCCTTCATGCCAAACACGAAATTTAATAGTGAAATTGATATTGAAGTTGGACCTGATGGAAGATTTTATGTTTTAGAATATGGTAATGGTTGGTTTACAAAAAATGCAGATGCTGCACTTTCAAGAATTGATTATAATGGTGGCAACAGAGCACCAAGCGCAAAATTAAGTATCAACAAATTATCAGGCTCGCTTCCATTCACCATTCAAGCAGATGCTTCAGCTTCTGGTGATTCTGATGGAGATGCGCTTACTTATGTTTGGAGTTTCGGTAGCCAAGTTAAAACAACAAAAACCGCAACCACGCCTTTTACGTTTACTAAAGCAGGTGAATATGCAATAGCTGTTGCAGTAAAAGACACCAAAGGAGCAGTAACAAAAAGCGAAGTAATAAAAGTATATGCAGGAAATGAATCACCCTTGGTTGATGTAAATTTAACAGGAGGTGATCATTTTTATTTTCCAGGCAAACCAATCGCCTATGCGGTCAATGTAAAAGATAAAGAAGATGGGTCAACTGAGAAAGGGGGCATTGACAATAAATCAATTTATGTAAAAGTAGATTATTTAAGTAGTCCCGATAAAGCACAGGTGGTAGGTCATCAAGTGATGACTGCAATTATGGAGGGAAAAAATTTAGTGGCAACACTTGATTGTAAAGCATGTCATAAAGAAAATGAAAAATCAGTAGGTCCATCATTTGGAATGATTTCAGATAAATATAAAAACGATTTAAAAAACAAAACCTATTTATCCAACAAAATAATTAAAGGTGGAAGTGGCGTTTGGGGTGAAGTAGCCATGGCAGCACATCCAACATTAAAACAGGAAGATTTAGATTTAATTATTGACTACATTTTAAGTGTTAATAAAAAGAAAGAAGTTTCTTTACCTGCAAAAGGAACCATTGCAGCAACCCCAGAAGATATGGGCCCAGGAAATTTAATGCAAATCACTGCAAGCTATACCGATAAAGGCGGTGCAGGTATTAAACCATTAAGCACAACCAATAGTATTACACTGCGTAGTTCATTAATTAATATGCCAAGTAACAATGCAACTACAAGAGTAGATGTGAAGGGATGGAGAGAACATAGGGCTGCATTTTTAAATGGAGAAGATGGATGGTTAGAATTTTCTACTATTAATTTAGACGGCATAAAGGCTATTGATTTCTCCTATGGTATTCCACAACAATTAGATAAGGGTTATGTAATTACTTTATTTCAAGACGAACCAGCACCTGGCAAAGGAAATAAAAATGTTATTGGGGAGCTTAAAATGGAAAATTATAAGGGTACTTTATTTAGCACCCAAACATTACCATTGCAAAATGTGAAACCAGGTGATCATAAATTATTCTTAAAAATACAAAGAGTCAATAAAGAAGAAGGACACCGCTTAGCAGTTATTTCAATGAAGTTGATTCCAAATTAATAATAAACTTTGTAGGAATTAAACAAAGAAGCCGCCCCAATACATCGGGCGGCTTCTTTGTTTTTAAACTAATTAATATTATAAAGTTTATTTAATTTTCATAAACTATACTTTATAATATTGCTCCCATCCTTTGCGGGGCGGCGCACCTAATAACATTTCGTTGGCTAATTTGTTATTTGTTATTTTTTTAGTTTTTCTATCAAACTTAATGGTCGTATTTAAATGTTGCGAGATAACACCTAAGCAAAATACTTGACTTAATGGTCCTGCAATTTCAAATGGTGAGCGTGTTTTTTCTTCACCCTTACAAGCTTTTAAAAAGTTTGCATAGTGATTTGAAGGACTCACTGGTACCATTGGAAGTTTTCCTGCCATGTCTTTTGCTTTATCTTCTGGTATAATATAAAGTTGCGCACCATGTGATCCGCCTTTAAAAGTTAGGTCCTTACCATAAATAATTTTACCAGGATTGTAACGTGGTGCTTTCACTTTACCATTTTTAGGTGGTGGAATATTTGGATCTGGTGCCATTGGATCACCGTACCCTTCTGGAAACGGTGGAATATTATTTACACCGTCATACCAAGTAATATCACAAGCTGGCATTCCTTTGCGTTCAGGGAACTTAAATAAAATTGTAGAATCACTAGGATAGAAGAATTGATTATGTCCTTCTGCTTTAAGCATACTCACTTCCGTAGGTAAACCTAAATCCAAAAACTGATGTGCTGTATCAATGATATGCGCACCCCAATCACCCAAAGTGCCCATGCCAAAATCATACCAACAACGCCATTGACCATCCACAAAATCATGGTTGTAATCATGTTCCTTCACAACCCCATGCCAAGTATCCCAATCCAATGTACTTGGAATGGCCTCCTTAGCTGGAAAGTTTTTAATATTGGTATCCCATCCATGCCAACGACGGCCTAAATTCATATGTGCAGTAATAGCTGTAACATCTTTAATGATTCCTGCTTCAGCCCATGCTTTAAATTGAAAATAATTCGTTTC
This sequence comes from uncultured Bacteroidota bacterium, assembly GCA_903910765.1. Classification (GTDB taxonomy): domain Bacteria; phylum Bacteroidota; class Bacteroidia; order Chitinophagales; family Chitinophagaceae; genus Sediminibacterium. Next base: position 9,648 of record CAIWBA010000221.1, on the reverse strand, counting down.
GGAGTGACCTTGGTTACCCATTTGTGTCACACAATTGCTGTGTTTTTTTGCAGCTTTCATCATTAATTCCACTTCAGTAAAAGTACGTGCCATTGGTTTTTCAACATACACATGCTTACCTAAACTAAGTGCCATCATAGTGATTGCAAAGTGTGAATGATCCGGTACGCCAATGCTTACTGCTTCAATTTGACTTCCCATTTTATCAAACATTTGACGGAAGTCCTGAAAGCGTGGAACATTAGGGAACATTTTTATTACTTCAAGTGTTTGAGGACCACCCATATCGGTATCACAAAATGCGACAAAATTTGCCAAACCTGATTCATGAAATTTCATAAGGTCATTACCACCTTGATTACCAATACCAATGCAAGCAAGATTTACTTTTTCGCCTGCTTTTAATCCCGTGGATGCCTTAGTTAAAATTGTAGGGAAAGCCGAGGCTGCAGAAATTAGCGCCGAATTTTTTAAAAACGAACGCCTTGAATTTGATTTCAATGTCATTTATTTAAATATTATTAATAATGATTAACCTTTTAAAAATAAGGCTTTTTTTAAAACAAACGTTGAGATTATGATAAAGGTTATTCAATAAAAGGGGGATGGAAACTTAATTTTTATTGATTAACTTCAAAACTACAAATCAGCAACCTATGAGAAGTATATTAAAAGCATTACTATTTTTAATAATAAGTATAGCCGGTCAAGCGCAGCAAAAATCAAGTACCCCTAATATTGTATTGATATTTATGGACGATATGGGCTATGGTGATTTGTCTTGTTATGGTGCATTAGATATTAATACACCCAATATTGATCAGTTGGCTAGTGAGGGAATCAGGTTCACTAATTTTTTATCAAGTCAGGCTGTGTGCAGTGCCTCAAGGGCCTCCATCATGACTGGTTGTTATGCCAATAGGGTGGGTATTAGTGGTGCCTTATTTCCAGGAAGCAAAGTGGGACTGGCTTCTAATGAAATGACGATGGCTGAATTATTAAAACAAAAAAATTATGCCACTGCGATTTATGGCAAATGGCATTTGGGAGATGCCAAACAATTTTTACCATTACAACAAGGATTTGATGAGTATTTGGGCATCCCTTATTCAAATGATATGTGGCCAGTCAACTATGACGGAACTCCGGCAGACAGCACAAGTAGTAAATCAAAATTGCCGCAATTGCCATTAATAAAAAATAATGATAAGTGGATGGAGATAAAAACATTAGAGGATCAATCTACCTTAACGGAAAGATATACAACAGCCGCTGAAGCTTTTATTAAAAAAAATAAAAACAACCCTTTCTTTTTATACTTACCGCATTCTATGCCACATGTACCTATTAATGCGTCACCCGCTTTTAGAGGTAAAAGTAAGCAAGGATTATATGGGGATGTAATTCAAGAAATTGATGCATCCGTGGGTCGTATCTTAAAAACAATAAAAGAAAATGGGCTTGATAATAATACCATTGTCATTTTTACAAGCGATAATGGGCCATGGATTAATTATGGTAATCATGCAGGTTCCACTGGTGGATTAAGAGAAGGAAAGGGTACTTCCTTTGAAGGGGGACAACGTGTACCAGGTATTATAAGATGGAAGGGGACCATACAACCAAATGTGGTAAGTAACCAATTGGCTTCCACGATTGATTTATTTCCAACCATTGCGGCAATAACAAAAACATCTTTACCTAATAAAAAAATTGATGGGGTAAGTATACTTCCCATTTTACAAGGAGATAAGAATGCAACACCTCGAAAAACTTTTTTATACTATTATCGTAAAAATTCATTGGAGGCGGTGCGTATTGATAATTGGAAATTAGTTTTTGCACATCCGTCTAGATCATATTTAAATCAATTACCAGGAATGAATGGCTATCCAGGAAAAGCACCAGAAGATGTAGAAATGCCCTTGGCATTATATGATTTAAGAAGGGATCCAGCCGAAAATTATGATATAAAAGATATGCATCCCGATATCGTAAAAAAACTACAGGCACTTGCAGAGGAAGCCCGTGCTGACTTAGGCGATGACTTACAAAAGCGCACCGGTGCTAATAACCGGGCCGTAGGAAAAATTGAAAATTAAAATCGTATGTTTGCAAAAAATATATAACTCATGAGTGAAAATGTAATTATAAGTATTTGGATCCTTTCGGCAATTTATTGTTTGTACAAATTATACCAGAGATCAAAAGCGTCCTCTTTAGATGGCGTAACAGGATATACACCAGGCTTGGAAGTAATTATGGTCATCGTTATAGGCCCATTATTAGCAATCATTGATATGTCCTTAACATGGATAAGAATTTACAAAGAGGCGGAAGAAGCAAGAAGAAGATCACAGAAATAAAAAAGCTTTGAGGCTTTTGAATTATTATTTTCAAAATAAATTTTGATTTTAAAAGGGGCCCCGATAAATCGGGGCCCCTTTTAAATTTTTTAACCTGAGCTACTTTCTTATTGCACCAACTTCAATTCATCTACAATATGTTTCGCACCGCCTAATTTGTCGATGCACCATAAAACATAACGAACATCCACACAAATAGTACGATTCAACGCTGAATCAAAAGCAATCTTATGACTTAATGCTTCATAGTTGCCATCAAAAGCCAAACCTATTAAATTTCCATTGGCATCTAAAACCGGCGAGCCGGAATTACCACCAGTGATATCATTCGTTGTAATAAATGAAACCACTACATCGCCTATTTTTTTATCTGCATAAGGACCATAATCTTTTGCTTTGTATAAATCTAAAAATTTGCTTGGCAAATCAAATTCATAATCGCCTTTAACATACTTAGATGCAACGCCACTTAAGGTGCAATAAAAATCATATTTAACTGCATCTTTGGGATTGTAACTTTTCACATTACCATAGGAAACGCGCATGGTAAAATTAGCATCAGGATAAGTGCTGTTCATTTTTGTTGGATTCATTTCAAACAATCCTTTCAAATACATACGACCCAAATCTGAAGTTTTATTCATGAATGCAGTATACTTAGGTGTTACGGTTGATGTATAATTAATTATAAAAGATTTAGCAGCATTAAATGCTGGATCATTTTTTAAAGCTTCGATACTTGGTTTATCCGTAAACGCTTTCCACTTAGCATCATCAAAAGCCATAGTGTTTGCAAAAACATCTGCGGCAAATAATTTGTATGGATTTTGATCAATATCATTATAGTTTTTAAATAAATCTTCATAGTAACCTTTAGGATGCTGGCTTTTATCAACATCACCATAAAACATAGCAACTGCTGAAGCTAAAATACTTTGATCACTTTTTTTATTTTCATCCGATAAAAATGCTTTTCTTGATTTAGTTGCAGCTTCCATTGCTTTACTAATATCATCTGCTTTCACATTCGGATTGGATAACATAGCTTCAACACTTAGCCAACTACTTGCATAAGCCATTAACGGGCTACCCATAATTCCTTCATTAATATATTGACGATGCTTTGCATAGGGCGTCCAACTTGCATAGCTTGCCGCGTATTCACTAAAAATATTTTCATAAGTAGATTTCCCTTTGGCCCAATCATTAAATCCTGCTTCTACTTTTTGTTTTTGGCCATAGGTATCAAACTTTAATAATTGCTTTGTTTCGCCATCATAAAATTTCCAATAGTTGGCAATACTCGCATAATTACTTGCTAACTGTAATTTGACAGCTGCACTTTTTTTCATTTCAGCAAACATGAACTTTAAACGCATGTCACGCAATTTCACTAAGGTTGGACTGGTGATGTCTGTAGCTAATTTTACCCCGAAGGAAGTTTCATATCTATTAGTACCGCCTGGGTAGCCATAAATCATACTATAGTCCCCATCTTTAAAACCTTTAATGCTCACTGGTAAATAATATTTAGGTTTGAATGGAATATTATTTGAGCTGTATTTGGCAGGTTTTCCGTCCTTATCCATATAAACTCGGAATACAGAAAAATCACCGGTATGTCTTGGCCACTCCCAGTTGTCTGTATCACCACCAAATTTTCCAATACTTTCAGGGGGATTACCCACTAAACGAATATCCTTGTAAACATCGTATACGAACAAAAAGAACTGATTACCCTTAAACATACTTGCTACAACAGCATCCTTATATTCATCGCTTCCTACTACCTCTTTAATAATCTCACCCATGACCTTCGCATATTTTTGCGCGCGCTCAGCACCTTGTGATTCCCCTAGCGCCGCTAATACCTTTGTTGATACATCTTCAATTCTATTTAAAAATTTAACAGAGAGATTGCTTGAAATTTCTTTGGACTTATCGCTCGCCCAAAAACCATCTTGTAGATAATTGTTTTGGGTAGTACTTGCTGCTGCGATTGCACTATAACCACAATGATGATTGGTAAAAATTAATCCTTGATCAGATACAATTTCACCGGTACAGCCACCACCAAAAATGATAATCGCATCCTTGATGCTTGATTTATTGATACTATATAATTGTTCTGGTTTTAATTTTAAGCCGCGTTTAACCATATCATTATACACTTGTTGCCCTAATAACATTGGTAACCACATACCCTCATCAGCATAACTGCGAAATAATGTAAGCACAAGTACTAGAGAAATAAAAATCTTTTTCATAATTGATTGTATTATAGGAGCAATTTAAATAAAATAATTAGGTTGACGTATGATATTGGTTGGAATTTACTTGTCTACCTCCCTTTTGTTGATTTTTTCCAGTTAATAGTGGTAAAGACAATTTTACTATAATTATCCTTTTCATATAAAATGCCTATTTGTTGCTTGTTGACTAATACTAGATCCGAATATGCTGAATTATTGCTCATCATTTTTGGTTCGGTGGCATTATCAATGATCCAATTTTTTGTCCATGTTTTTCCTTCATCAAAACTAATACGTAAAGTTAAGTTGTTTCTATTTTTAGCATCTGCTGCATTTGAAAAAGCAAGTATTTGTTTTTTATTTTTTACGCCAATATTTAAAATACTTCCTTCACAAACTGGGTCTGGAAGTTGCTGATCAAAATAGCTTGTATCCCAGGAGTTGCCGCCATTAGCGCTAATTGCCACTATGCGTAAACGAATATCCCCTTTTTGATTTCTTGCATTAAGCATCATTCTATTATTAGAAAGTTCTGCGGCAGTGGACTCGTTGCTACCAGGTAAATGTAATTTTTCGCTTAACTTAAAGGTGGCTCCGTGATCATCCGAATAAAAACTATGCGCAAAATAATCTTCTCCTTGCTTTTGTGGTGGCCCTGCAGAATGGTTGGCTGGAATAAAAATTCGACCCTTATATAAACCTGTGGAAACCTGTAAAGCATGCCCTGGTGTATTTGCATAATGTCTCCAATCTTCTTTAAAGTTATATAATGAATTGGCGGTTGGTTGCATGGGTCGATGTGTTTGCGTAGTAATATTTACACCAGCACTCCAAGTGAATCCGTTGTCAAGGGAGGTTTTATACCACACTTCTCTTACCCCCTTGCCATTTCTTATTTCACTTTCATGATTATTTCCAGTGTTATAAAATAAAAATAATCTTCCTTTAGGATAAGCCGGGTCGCTCCTATCAACCACTGGTGCAGGATTCCCTGCTTGTAAAGAATCGTAAGTTGCAATGACATTAATCGGTGACCAAGTTTTGCCATTATCGGAACTTCGTTTCATAACAATGTCTATATCTCCAAAATCACCTGATGAATTAACCCTACCTTCGCAAAAGGCCAATAAATCATTGTTAGGGGTTTTAATAATTGCGGGTATTCGAAAACTTTTATACCCTTCTGTTCCTGAAATAAAAACTGGGATATTTATTTGTTGTGCAAATCCACAGTTTCCACAAAAAAATAAAATATAAAATAGGATATTGATTTTTTTCATTTGAACTAAGCAATTTTAATTATGATAAAAATATACTAAATTTAAATAGTAAAGTAGATTGAAATAGTTTGCTAATATTTAAACTTGATTTCCTTTTCATGAACTTACAACCCACCCATTTAAAAAACGAACTTGTTTGGCTAGAACCCTTGAAGCAAGCCCATTTTGAGGAGCTGTACTTGGTTGCCTCCGATCCTTTGATTTGGGAACAACATCCCAATCCAGACAGATATAAATTGGATGCTTTTACCAACTATTTTAAAGGAGCGATGGAATCAGGTGGTGCTTTTATCATTAGAGATGCATCATCTGGTATAGCGCTTGGGTCGAGCCGTTATTGTGCATACAATGAAGCAAATAAAGAAATTCAAATTGGTTATACTTTTTTTGCAAGAAGTTGTTGGGGGAAGTCCATCAATAAAGTAGTAAAAGCATTAATGCTTAGCCATGCATTTAATTTTGTAGATAAGGTTGCTTTTTATGTAGGGGCTAATAACATACGCTCACAAAAAGCAATGGAGCGTATTGGTGGTATTAAAGTTAGAGAGGAAGTAGTTGCTTATTTTGGAGAGCCCGATAGATTAAATTTTAGGTATGAGATTAACAAATAGTCCTATTTAATAGTTAAATTGCTATACGCTAGATTGCTATTTATTTCTATCTAAATCATATGCTTGAATTCATAGGTCATTTACATCCTGTCATTGTGCATTTGCCCATTGGTATTTTGCTATTGGGTGTTTTGATGATGGTTTACCAACATTTTAGTAAGGTTGATTTACAAACACCTATTTCATTGGCTTTTTTAGTGGGGAGTATTAGCGCCGTGTTGGCTTGTATTGCAGGATGGATATTATCCAACTCCGGCGAATATGATACAGTGTTAGTACAAAAACATCAATGGACGGGTATTTCAACTGCGGCAATTGGATTACTAGCATACTTTTTAAAGCAATACCGAAAATTATTAGCAATATTATTAACTGTTATTATTGTTATAACTGGTCACTATGGTGGCACACTCACACACGGAGAAAATTATTTATTTAACTCCAATGAAAATTCCAAAACGAGCCAGGCGGACACTTTAAAAACGGAATCAAAAAAAATTACCCAAAAAATTTCAAATGGCAGTGACTCATTAACTATTGAAATGCACAATGTTTATAAAGAACAAATTGCGCCCTTATTAAAATTAAGATGTTATAATTGTCATTCTGCAATTAAACAAAAGAATGGATTAAGATTAGATGGGGAAGCTTATATTAAGAAGGGTGGAAAAAATGGAAAAATATTAGTTGCGGGAAATCCATTCAAAAGCCCCATTTATGCAAGTTTATTATTACCGTTGGATGATGAAAAACATATGCCACCGAAAGGAAAACATCAGTTAAGTCAAAATGAAATTTTAATTATTGAAAACTGGATAAAATCAGGCGCATCTTTCGAGGACATCATTGACACCATCAGTAATAAGGAAGTAGCAAATAAAATTGCAGACAAGAATATTTTAGATGATCCGAAATTAAAAAACGCCAAAATTGAAATAAGGGAAACAAAAAAAGTTGCCATTGAAAATAATAATATCAAAGGTTTCGAAAATATTTCAAACCTACCAAACCCTTCACCCATAAGCCCTGCGATCATTGAAGATTTCAAACAAGAAAATATTATTTTAACCAATATAGCAGAGGGTTCCAATTTTGTGATGGCCAATTTTGTTAATGTAGTTCCTTTTAATAAAGCCAGCTTGCAAGCTTTGAAAAATATTAATGAACAAATAGTCGTATTAAAATTAACCAACTTACCTATCAATGATAATGATATAAAAATAGTTGCGGATTTAAAAAATATTAAAAAGTTGAATGTAGAAAACACTTTGATCACAGATGATGGAATGCACTATGTAAAGCAGTTATCACAATTGGAACAGCTTAACCTTTATGGTACGAATATTTCAGATGAGGGAATTATTCAATTAGCTTCATTAAAAAATTTATCAGTGCTTTATTTATGGAAAACTAAAGTAACTTTAAATGGGATTGAACAGTTTAAAAAAATAAATCCGAAAGTAACTATCGAAATAGGTGATTTTAAATTTCAGAAAAAATGAAAAAATATTATTTATTCATAGGTTTTATAATTGTTTTTTTTGCATTTAAAAACATATCCAAATTACCAGAGGATGTAAATGCGGCGTATCTTAAATTACCCTTGGTCATTGATTATAATGAACATGTTAAACCAATTCTATCTGACAAGTGCTTTAAATGTCATGGGCCGGATAAGGCAAAACAAAAAGCAGGACTTAGATTAGATATGGAGGCGTCAGCTTATGGACCTTTGCCAGAGAGCCCTGGAAAATTTGCCATTGTACCGGGGAATTTAAATAAGAGTGAGCTTTACCACCGCATATTATCTTCCGATCCTAGTTACATGATGCCGGATCCTAAATCTCATTTAACCTTAGATGCAAAGGAAAAAGCAATACTTATAAAATGGATTGAAACGGGTGCGGTATATAAGCCGCATTGGGCTTTTGTTGCACCACAAAAAAAGGCGATACCAGACATCTATAATTTACAGGTGAATAACCCCATTGATAATTTTGTATTTAGTCGATTACAACAAGAAGGTTTACAGCCTAGCCCGAAAGCGTCTAAAGAAATTTTATTAAGAAGGCTTTCCTTGGATTTAACCGGTCTTCCGCCAACCATTGATGAAATAGATCAATTTTTAAACGACCAAAGTGCAAATGCTTACGAAAAACAAGTAGACCGATTATTAAGCGCTCCGCATTATGGTGAAAAAATGGCGACCCAATGGCTGGACCTAGCACGCTTTGCTGATTCCTATGGATACACCGTGGATAGAACCAGAGATATGTCGGTATATCGCGATTGGGTTATTGGTGCATTTAATGAAAACATGTCTTATAAAAATTTCATTCACTATCAACTAGCGGGTGATTTAATGCCTTCGCCTACCAAGGATATGATTATTGCAACAGCGTTTAATCGCAATCATCCACAAAATATGGAGGGTGGTATAATAGAAGAAGAATTCCAAACAGAATATGTGATGGATCGTACCAATACTTTTGGAGAAGCGTTTTTATCCATATCTGTGGGTTGTGCAAGATGTCATGATCATAAGTATGATCCGGTGTCACAGGAAAATTATTATCAGCTGTATAGTTTTTTTAATAATGTACGCGAGGCGGGACAGATCTCTTGGAATGATGATATGCCAACACCCACATTAATGCTTCCTACGGCAGCACAAGAAAAAACTATTCAATATATTAATTCATTGGTTAAGGAAAAAGAAACGCAATTAAAATTAAGCTACGAAAATGCAGCTAATGAATTTAATGAATGGATACAACAGGAAAAATATAAAACAATATCAAGCAAGGGTGTCCCATCTGAAAATTTACAAGGCTTATATAGTTTTGAAGATTCATTAAAAAATAGTGTCAACGATAGTAAAACTGCCGCCTTACGTCGCGACGGAGATAGTAAAAGCGAACCCCTGGTTTTTGAAAAAAATGGTAATGGACAAAGTTTATATTTAAATGGCGACACCTATTTGGATTTAAAAGAGGTAGGTGTTTTTAGAAAATCGGATCCTTTTACCATTGGGCTATGGGTAAACATTTCCAAGGAAATGAAGGAGGGGGTTATCTTTCATAAAAGCAATACGGAAAGGTTATATAATTTCAAGGGATACAATGTTTACTTAAAAAAC
>CAIWBA010000220.1 GCA_903910765.1 uncultured Bacteroidota bacterium | reverse complement strand
TAAAAAACTGCGATATTTCATCTATAAGTCAATGCAGTATTAGTTTATTATAAAATATCGTTATTTAAATAATAAAAGTATTGTGGAAAAAAAGTTAAATAAAATTGAAGCAATTGGAAAAATTTGGCAAAAAAATAGGGCTAAACTTAAAAATTTAGCCCTATTCAGAAAAATTAAATGAATTGCATTAGCTTGATTGGACAAATAAGCTGGCATCTTTTGAAGCTAATAAAGTGGAACCAGTTAAAAATATGTCTACTTGACGGGCGCATTCGCGTCCCTCGCTAATGGCCCAAACGACTAATGATTGTCCACGGCGCATATCTCCAGCGGTGAAAACTTTCGCAATATTTGTTTTATAGGTTTGTTCTGTTGCTTTTACATTTCCTCTTTCATCTAATGCAACATCAAGCTCATTGATAATACCAGTTGGATCCGCATGTAAAAATCCCATGGCTAATAAAGCTAATTCACAAGGAATTTCTCTGATGCTTCCTTCCTTTTCTGTGAATTTTGAAGGCCTTCCATCTGCACTGCTTGTCCATTCAAGGTCTACAATTTGTAATGCTTTTAAGTTTCCTTCTTTATCTCCAATAAATGCTTTTGTAGCAACGCCCCAAATTCTATCAGCACCTTCCTCATGTGAGGTAGTGGTTTTTAAAATCATAGGGTAGGTAGGCCATGGCATGTATTCTGCTCTTGCTTCTGGTGGTTTGGGTAGTAATTCAAATTGTGTTACTGATTTTGCTTCATGTCTGTTTGAAGTTCCTACACAATCACTTCCTGTATCTCCGCCCCCAATCACAACCACATTCTTTTTGGTTGCTTTAATATCTTGTTCTTCAAGGGTAATATTGCTGACCCTTTTATTTTGTTGTTTTAAAAATTCCATTGCATAATGAACGCCCTTTAAATCACGACCTGGGATGGTTAAATCACGTGGGATGGTTGAACCACCAGCTAATACTACTGCATGATAATCACGCATAATATCATTTACCCTAACGTTTACACCTACATTGGCATTGCATATAAATTGAATGCCTTCTTCTTCTAAAATAGCAATACGTCTTTCAACAACCGTTTTGTCTAATTTAAAATCAGGAATTCCAAATCGCAATAAACCACCTGGCTTTGGATCTCTTTCAAACACAGTGACTTCATGTCCCGCATAATTTAATTGAGCAGCAGTGGCTAGACCTGCCGGGCCTGATCCAATAACTGCAACCTTTTTTCCGGTTCTTACGGTTGGTTTGCGCGGGGTAACAAATCCTTTTTCAAATGCAATTTCTATAATATGTTTTTCAATCTCTTCAATAGTTACTGCAGGTTGATTAATGCCTAAAACACATGCACTCTCACAAGGTGCTGGACATATACGTCCTGTGAATTCAGGGAAATTATTGGTGGAAATTAAAATTTCATAAGCATCCTTCCATTCTTTTCGATATACTGCATCATTGAATTCAGGAATAATGTTTCCTAAAGGGCATCCATTGTGACAAAAGGGCACACCGCAATTCATACAACGTGCTGATTGTTCATTTAATTTTTGATCCGGTAATAATTCCACGAATTCTTTATAATTCTTTCTCCTCTCTGCTATTGGCAGTTTGGAAGGAAGTTCCCTTGTAAATTCTTTAAATCCTGTTGGCTTGCCCATATGCTTTATTCAAGTAATTAAATCAATGAATGTTTTTAATAATGATTATTTTGAAACGACTGCTTTTTGTTTTTGCAATTGCAATGCTTTTTTGTAATCACGCGGAAATACTTTTATAAATTGCTTTAATTGGTTTTCAAAATCAGCTAAAATAAATTTTGCAACAGCACTTCCTGTTTTGTCAAAATGTTGTTGAATTAGATTTTGTAAAACAGGAATATCATCCCCAGTAACAGGATCTAAATCAACCATTTCCATATTACACATAGCTTCAAAATTATTTTGAACATTATATATATAAGCAATACCGCCACTCATACCTGCGGCAAAGTTGCGACCAGTAGGTCCAAGGATAACGGCAGTTCCACCAGTCATGTATTCACAACCGTGATCGCCAACACCTTCCACGACCACTTTCGCGCCTGAATTTCGAACAGCAAATCGCTCCCCTGCTTTTCCTCTTATAAAGGCAACACCACTAGTAGCTCCATATAAAGCAACATTCCCAATAATGATATTATCTTCAGGAACAAAAGTTGCTTTTTTATCCGGGTATACTATTAATTGCGCTCCACTTAATCCTTTTCCAAAATAGTCATTGGCATCCCCTTCTAATTCTAAGGTTACCCCTTTGGTATTAAATGCACCAAAACTTTGTCCTGCAGTTCCTTGAAATTTAAAATGAATGGTATCCTCCGGTAAGCCATTGGCTTTATATACTTTGGTTATTTCATTGGAGACGATGGTGCCCGTGGTACGATCGGTATTTTTTATTGGGAAGCTGGCACTTACTTTAGTTTGTTGATCAATAGCTGGTTGTGCAGCTGCTAATAATTTCCAATCTAAAACATCGGACATTAAATGATCTTGTATTTCGGTTTGGTATAAGCTAACCCCATCTTCTGCAGGTTCTTTATACAATACATCACTTAAATCTAAGTTTTTGTACTTCCAATGGTTGATATTTTCACGCATGGTTAAAGCGTCCACTTGTCCCACCATTTCATTAATCGTTCTAAATCCGAGCTCAGCCATAATTTCACGAAGCTCCTGCGTAATAAATTCAAAGAAACGAACAACGTGATCAGGATCTCCTTTAAAGCGTTTGCGTAATTCAGGATCCTGTGTAGCAACCCCAACAGGACAGGTATTCATATGACACTTACGCATCATGATACAACCTTCCACAATTAAAGCAGCAGTAGCAACGCCCCATTCCTCAGCGCCTAATAATGTTGCAATGGCAATATCTCTTGCAGTTTTCATTTGACCATCCGCTTGAACCACAACACGACTACGTAATTTATTTTTTACTAAAGTTTGATGCGTTTCAGCTAATCCTAATTCCCAAGGGAGGCCAGCATGTTTAATAGAACTTAAAGGAGAAGCGCCTGTACCTCCATCAAACCCTGCAATTAAAACCACATCTGCTTTTGCTTTGGTCACCCCTGCAGCAATGGTTCCAACGCCTGCTTTACTTACTAACTTTACATTAATACGTGCTGCGCGGTTTGCATTTTTTAAATCAAAAATTAATTGTGATAAATCTTCAATGGAATAAATATCATGATGGGGTGGTGGTGAAATTAAACCCACACCTGGAGTTGCATGTCTTGTTTTGCCAATCCAATCATCTACTTTATCACCTGGTAATTGTCCGCCTTCACCAGGTTTTGCACCCTGTGCCATTTTTATTTGTAATTCATCCGCCTCGGATAAGTAATAACTTGTTACACCAAAACGCGCACTTGCCACTTGTTTAATTGCACTACGCATGGAATCGCCATTGGGTAATTTTTCATATCTTATTTCATCCTCACCACCTTCGCCAGTATTACTTTTGCCACCCAATCGATTCATTGCAATGGCAAGAGTGGTATGTGCTTCCCATGAAATTGAACCAAAGGACATAGCGCCAGTGGCGAATCTTCTATATATTCCTGATGCAGGTTCTACCTCATCAATCGATATCGCTGGCCTGGTGGGTTTAAAGTCAAACAAGCTTCTTAATGTGCACGCTTTTTCAGTTTGATCATTTACTGTTTTGGAATATTTTTTAAATGTCGGGTAGTCATTCATTTTAGTTGAATGCTGTAATAAATGAATGGTTTGTGGATTGAACAAGTGAAACTCACCACGACGCTTCCACTGGTATACACCTCCTTCGGCCAAACGATCTACAGGTGATGACTTTTTTGCAAAAGCCAAATCATGTTTTGTTAAAATTTCTTTTGCAATTTCATCTAAGCCCATACCATTGATCCGGGAAGTGGCACCTGTAAAATGTTTATTCACCACCTCTTTATTAGCTTGCTCCAGTGTACACCATCATTTAACTCGAAAAGGTTTAAGAGGTAAAGTGGGAATTATTGTAGAAGCAGGTGACGTTTGGGAAG
>CAIWBA010000219.1 GCA_903910765.1 uncultured Bacteroidota bacterium | reverse complement strand
TAAAAGGAGACAATTTCGGGTAAAATTTTGTAGTTTTGCGCAATTTATATTTTTGTAGCCATGCCCAAAGACACATCCATCAAAACCGTATTAATTGTAGGTTCTGGACCCATTATTATTGGTCAAGCCTGCGAATTTGATTACTCCGGCTCACAAGCCGCAAGGTCATTGAAAGAAGAGGGAATTAAAGTGATCTTAATCAATAGTAACCCAGCTACGATCATGACCGACCCAATGATGGCGGATAAGGTTTATCTATTGCCATTAAATGTGGAAAGCATTGAACAAATTTTACAAGAGAATCAAATTGATGCAGTACTTCCAACGATGGGTGGACAAACAGCATTAAACTTATGTAAGGAAGCTGATGAAATAGGATTATGGAAACAATACAATTGTCGCATGATTGGTGTGGATGTAGCAGCGATTGATTTAGCAGAAGATAGAGAACAGTTCAGACAATTAATGGTGAAAATAGGAATAGCAGTTGCGCCAAGCCGAGTAGCGAATAGTTTTTTAGAAGGAAAAGAATTTGCACAGGTGATCGGATTCCCATTAGTAATTCGCCCATCATTCACCTTAGGTGGAACAGGTGGCGGATTTGTACATGATGCAAGTGAATTAGATGCTGCATTGGAAAAAGGATTAAAGGCCTCCCCTATACATGAAGTTTTGGTAGAAAAAGCGGTTTTGGGATGGAAAGAATATGAATTAGAATTATTAAGAGACCAAGCGGATAATGTAGTTATTATATGTACTGTTGAAAACTTGGATCCAATGGGCGTGCATACGGGTGACTCAATCACAGTAGCACCTGCAATGACTTTGAGTGATACTTCATTTCAGGACATGCGTAACAAAGCAATGTTGATGATGCGCAGTTTGGGAAATTTTGCTGGCGGATGTAATGTGCAATTTGCACAAAATCCAGTAACCGAAGAATTGATTGCGGTGGAAATTAATCCACGCGTTTCACGCTCCTCTGCATTAGCATCAAAAGCAACTGGTTATCCAATTGCAAAAATTGCAGCTAAGTTGGCGATTGGTTATAGATTGGATGAATTAAAAAATCAAATCACACAAACCACTTCTGCCTACTTTGAACCTGCATTAGATTATGTAATTGTAAAAGTACCACGTTGGAATTTTGATAAATTCAAAGGAGCAAATGATACCTTAGGTTTACAAATGAAGAGTGTGGGTGAAGTGATGGCGATTGGTCGCAGCTTTACAGAAGCCATACAAAAAGCTTGTCAAAGCTTAGAGAATGAAGCGATTGGCTTAGGTTATTATGGAAAAAGTTTGATGAAGAATGAGGAATTAATGGAGTATATTAAAGTACCCAAGTGGGATCGTATATTCAGAATCAAAGATGCTTTAATGCAAGGATCAACGGTTCGTTCCATTGTAGCCGCTACTGGTATTGATTCTTGGTTCTTATATCAAATACGTATCATCTGCAATATTGAAAAAGAATTAATGAACCACGATATTAATTCTATCCCCACTGAATTAATTAAGGAAGCAAAACAACATGGATTTAGTGATATGCAAATTGCGAAAGTATTAAAAGGAAATACCACCGATGATGCAGTGTATGAGAAACGAAAAGCATTAGGCATTACCCGCGTTTATAAAATGGTGGATACCTGCAGCGCTGAGTTTGAAGCAAAGACACCCTATTTTTATTCCACTTTTGAAAACTAAATGATCACCGCTTTAATAAAGCTTTAATATAAAAATATGAATGTAAAAGATATCGTGATGCTTAATGAAAAAGAAACCAGAGCTGGATTT
>CAIWBA010000218.1 GCA_903910765.1 uncultured Bacteroidota bacterium | reverse complement strand
TGCACCATTAAATCACGATTATGATCCCAAACAATTATTTTTTTATCGCCCAACCCTTGTTTTGCCATGGTTGGCCCTAGATAGTTTTTTAAGAAATCGCGTTCTTCTTCGGCAGTAAAAATACAGGACTCCCATTTTTGTGTGGCCATAGGTTCGTTCTGAATTGAAATACCCCAAATAGGCAACCCTTCCTTCTCATAAGCTTTTACAAACTTGGTAAAATAATTAGCCCAACTTTGTGAAAACCTTGGTATTAATTTACCGCCATGCAACATTTCTTTATTTGTTTTCATGAAGGAGGGCGGACTCCAAGGGCTCGCATATAATAATAGCTTACCGCCTGCCGCTGCAACCGCTTGTTTTATAAATGGGATTCGATATACTTTATCATGATCGATACTAAAGCTATTTAATGCACTATCCCCTTCATTTACATAGGTATAACTACCCGAACTAAAATCACAGCTATGAATATTGGTTCTTGCTAAGCTATAACCGATCCCGTTTTCAACATTAAAATAGGCTTGTAAAAAAGCAGCTTGTGTTTTTTTAGGCAATTTCGAGAAAGTTTCTGCACTCGCATCAGTCAATGCCGCACCAATACCTAAAAAGGTTTGAAAGGTTTTTGCGGGATCCACGAAAATGCTCACTTCATTTTCAAGTGGCTGCGCTAATTCATGAAACTTAGCTTGACCTGTTAAACTTAAACGATAACTTGAACTTTCTGCAGTGGAATATATTTTTACAATTTTTTGAGCGGTCGAATACCCTGATTTTTTATTTTGATGACTACTTTGTGAAAAACCAATGGAGGTAACAAATAACACACTAAAGAATATACTTTTTTTCATAACACTATTTTAAATTTTTCACCAAAAAAATTCCCGTATCAACTAAATAATATTTATAAACTCCTTGTTAAAAACTAGGGTACAAAGTGTTAGAAATTGACATCTAAATGTAAGCCGTTTTCTCCTTTAAATAAAGGCGAATTACAACTACTTAACCTTGGGCTTATAATTGGCCAAAAATACCCCTGTCATGATAAGTCCAGCAGATAAAAACTTTGTTAACGTAATGGTCTCGTTTAACAAAATGATGGCAGCAATGGTTGCAAAAAATGGTTGCGAATATATAAAAGACCCAGCGACACTTGCACCAAGTTTGTAAATCCCAAAATTTACCAATTGATAAGCAATAAAGGTGGCCCCGACCACAATATACAATAGACAAAACCAACTTAATGCATCAAATGAAGCCCATTGCACTAAAAGTAAATCATGCCATCCAAAAGGGATGCTTATCATGCTTCCAATCAAAAATACCCACTTTAATATAGCCGTATTGGAGTATTTATGTGCGATAGATTTCATTAAAACTACATACGTGGAATAACTGATAGCGCCAAAAACGATAAACATATCACCAAGTGCTTGACCTGATTTATTGACGACCGATATATCTCTTGAAAAAACCAATAATACACCACCCAAAATTCCTAGTAAAAGGCCAAGGATTTTTAAACTACTTAATTTTTCTTTTAAAAATATTGCAGCTAGTAGGGTAATTACGATGGGCGTTGTTAATACCAGTAAAGATGCATGAATGGGACTAGTCAAAGACATGCCCTTAATTGAAAAATTTTGATTCATGGCAATTCCTGTTAAAGCACAAATCAGAATAATATAAAAATCAGCTTTCTGAAATTGATTCATACCTCCTTTTAATCCAAAAAATAACCAGAAAAGAATTGCGGCGCCTCCTACTCTAATTGAAGTCAATGCAATTGGATGAATCAAAGAAGGACTAATATGCTTTACGGCAACAATGCTTGTTGCAAAGAAAAAATTTCCCAGTAATACAGCCAATATTGCTTTTAGTTTTTCAGACACCATAAATAAAATCTTAACTTCTAAAATTAGACATAAAAAAACTTCTGTTAAAGATATAACAGAAGTTTTTAATAGTTAAAGCATATTATGATTGCCAGCCAGAAATTATTTCCTAATTAATTCCCTTTGCCATCCAAAATGATTGGCGTTTTTCCAGACCCACCCATAATAATTACTTTTGCATTTGGAGATGTCATCAATCCTTTCATTGCTTGAATTTGCTCATATTGTAACTGCTTATCACCTAAGCCAGAGCTGATGATTCTTTGATAATCAGCAATACCTTGTGCCTCCACTCTTTTACGCTCCGCTTCTTGTTTTTCTTTTTGTAAAACAAACTGCATTTTTTGTGCTTCTTGCTCTGCCTTAATTTTTTCTTCGATGGAAGCTTTTACGGTTGCTGGTAAAGTAATATTACGTACCAATAATTGCTCAAGCACAAAACCTCTTTCCTTTAAATTAGCTTCAATGGTTTTAAATATTCTCGATTGAAATTCATCTCTTTTAGTTGAGTATAAATCGACCGCTGTATAATAAACAGCATTATCTCTAATCTTTGTTCTCGTAACAGGTCGTACAATTACATTTTTAAAATCATACCCTATCTGTCTAACAATATTGGGCGCTTGTGCCGATTGCACACGATATAAAACAGTTAAATCAATCACCACTTCTAATCCATCCGCTGTTAATACGCGTATTGCGTCATCTCCAGTTACATCCCCTTCATTATGTACACCACTCATGGTGTAATTTTGTGTACGAACGTCAATCGTATTGATAGACACTAAAGGATTCACCATGGTTAAACCACTGGTTAATATTTCATCCTGTACTTTGCCGAATAGCGATTGAACGCCAATTTCACCTGCATCAATCTGTTTTACACTGGATGATAATGCACCAATGACTACAATTATAATACCTACCGAACGAACAGTTCCACTATGACTAGAGATGGGTAAATTCAAATTTTTCACAGCACCTGCAGCAAAAAATATTAGTATTCCTAGAATGATTAAAAACATAAATTTTAAATTTAATTATTACATAAATATACGCTTTTAAACTAGCGCAATACTATTTATTATACCGAAAAAATTGCCCGGCTTTTGTCATAAATTTTGAATAAATTCGTGAGACAAATCGACCCTATATGAAAAACAAAGCGCTATCACTTAGTCTATTCTCTATTTTAACCAGCCACTTACTTTTTGGCCAAACAAAACCAGCATGGCCCACTATTTTCAATAAAATAAATATCGAAGTAGTCGCAAACTCGAATGCCTACCAATCATTAAAAACTGCGACTGAAACTATTGGTCACAGATTAACAGGATCCACCAACGGACAAAAAGCAGAAGAATTTGCATACAACCTGCTTAAATCCTACGGGTTTAAAAATTTGAAATACCAACCTTTTGAAGTGGAAAGCTGGAGTCGTGGCACTATTAAAGTAACGATTGGCGCAACTATAAATAAATTACAACCTATTAAATCTGTTTCGCTCGCCTACTCCCCCACTAAAGTAAACGAAACACTTGAGGTGGTTGATATGGGTAATGGATTGGAGGAAGATTATTTTAATAACCCAAACAAGGTGGTTGGCAAATTTGCATTGGTTTACTTGGGCTTACTTCCAGAATCAAAACCAGGCACACCCAACTTGCATCGTTCTGAAAAAACGGCGATTGCCACCAAATATGGCGCGAAAGGAATTATTGTTATTAATACATCCGCTAATGGCATCTTATTAACAGGTACCGCTTCCGTTACTGGAAAATTAATTCCGATACCTGCAGTTTGCGTTGGTAAGGAAGATGGTATGATTTTGAAAGAAAAACTTAAAACAGAAAAACTATTTAGCCATATTGAAATGACGAACTTTTCCGGTTTAATTAAAGCAAGAAATATTATTGCGACAATTCCAGGAGCTAGCCTACCCAATGAAAAAGTAGTGGTTGGTGGACATTTGGATAGTTGGGATTTAGCTACTGGTGCTATTGATAATGGCATTGGCTCATTTTCAGTATTAGATATGGCAAGAACTTTTCAAGTATTAAAATTAAATCCTGCACGCACCGTGGAATTTGCACTTTTTATGGGGGAAGAAGAAGGCTTACTTGGATCAAAAGCATATGTAGCAGCAGCAAAAAATGACAAAAGCATTGATCAAATAAGTTACATGTTCAATTATGACATGACCAATGATCCTAAAGGATTCTCAACCAGTTCTGAAGAAAGTAGCGCCTTATTTCAAAGTATTGGTGCCATTGCTAATAAAATTGATACCAATTTCAAAAACTCCTTATCCGTTGGTGCAGGTTTGCATAGCGACCATCAACCATTCATGCTCCAAGGTGTTCCAACTGGTGGAGGTGCCGGCGGTGGTTTACCGAATGGTGCAGGACCCTGCTACCATGCTGACTGTGATGGATTTAATTTAGTGGATGCAAAAGGAATGAAAAACACAGTTCGCTATGGCGCCATGCTCTTATATGGTGTAGCGGATGCTGATGAAATAAAGTCAAAACATTTGACGGACCAAGAGACAAAACAATTCCTTATTGACAGGAACTTAAAAGAGGCTTTGCAAATTGCTGGTGAATGGCGCTGGAAGGACTAAATTCATTGATTTTCAAGTTGTATTTGGATATAAATTGATTGGCGAATAAACCGATTGATTTACTGATAAATATCAGTTATTTTTTGTAACTTTAAATGAATCCAAACGCTTCCCAAAATGATGCAAATTTCATCTCAAGACGGGAACATAGACAAGCCAATTATTAAAGACCTCAAATTTGACGCATTATTTCAATCCGCCTCTATGGGGATTATTTTAGTCAATGCCCATGGGGTAATTGTTATGGCGAATTCCTTCGCTTGTAATCAATTTGGATATACGGATCATGATATGGAAGGCCTAGTACTTGAAAAGATTATCCCCCAACGATTTCACCACAAACATGTAGGACATAGAAATGGATATATAGATAATCCAAAATCCAGGGGGATGGGTATTGGTATGACCTTATCTGCTTTAAAAAAAGATGGTACAGAATTCCCCGTAGAAATAAGTTTAGGTCATTTTAAATCAGACGACCAACAATTTGCAATTGCTTTTATTGTAGATATAACCCGCCGCCATGAATATGAAAATAAGATATTAATGCAGCAAGCGGATATGGAAAAGGTGAATGAAGAAATGAGACAATTAAACTTCAATTTGGAAAGTACCGTTTTACAAAGAACCACTGAATTACAAAAAACATTAGTTGAACTAGAAGCATCCAAAGAACACCTTACCAAATCTTTAGAAAAAGAAAAAGAAGTAAATGACTTAAAATCAAGGTTTGTATCCATGGCATCGCATGAATTTAGAACCCCCCTAAGTACGGTTTTATCTTCCATCTCCTTATTAGCAAAATACAATACCACCGAGGATCAGCCAAAAAGAGATAAACATATTGATCGTATTAAATCATCGGTAAAAACCCTAACAGATATTTTAAACGAATTTTTATCCTTAGGAAAAATTGAAGAAGGAAAGGTGGAAGTAAGAGCAGCATTATTTGATATTAGTGAATTTATCAATGGTATTAACAACGAAATGAATGTACTGCTAAAACCTGGTCAAGAAATTAATTACGAACATTCAGGCAATACAAACACTTATACCGATAGCAGTTTATTGAAACATGTGTTAATCAATCTTATTTCAAATGCGATCAAATTTTCACCCGATAATGCGCGGATTAAAATTTCATGCAAGGTGGACAATGAAAATACAACAATAAAAATAACAGACCAAGGCATGGGTATCCCAATGGCAGATCAGGTACATTTATTTGAAAGATTTTTTAGAGCAACCAACGTAACTAACATTCAAGGCACTGGATTAGGGCTTCATATTGTGGGTAGATATATTGAGATATTAAATGGCAACATCTCCTATGAAAGTGAATTGGAAAAAGGAAGCACTTTTAAAATTGTATTGCCCAGCAACTTAAATAATGGGTTTGAATAAAAATCTTATACTATGGAAAAAATTTTACTGATTGAAGATAACGAGGCACTTAGAGATAATACTGCAGAAATTTTAGGGCTTGCAAATTACGAAGTAAGTACTGCTGAAAATGGCAAAGTGGGTGTTGAAATGGCCATGGCAAATCCACCTGATTTAATTATCTGCGATATTATGATGCCTGTTTTAGATGGCTATGGGGTTTTTCAAATTATCAGTAAAAACCCAGAACTACAGCATATACCCTTTATATTTTTAAGTGCAAAAAGCGAACGTACCGATTTAAGGAAAGGGATGGAAATGGGCGCGGACGACTATATTACAAAACCTTTTTCAGATTCAGAATTGATCAATGCGATAAGGGCCCGATTAGAAAAGATTAAGATTTTAAAAGCACAGGGCGGTAAAGGCATTGAGAATTGGTACCAAATAATATCAGACCTTGGAAACAAAGACGAAATGCATGATGCATTAGAAAGCCATGATGTTATTCAATATAAAAAAAAGCAGGTTATCTATTCAGAAGGGCAACATCCCAACAAATTATACTATATCCAAACAGGTAAAGTTAAAATTTACAAAACAAGCGATGGTGGTAAGGAGTTAATTATAGGATTACTTTCTGCAGGTGATTTTTTTGGACATATTCCGCTCATAGAAAACTCCATATATGAGGAATTTGCTGAAACTATGGAGGAATCAACCATTAGAGTTATTCCTAGAAAAGAATTTGAACACTTAATCACTCAAAACCAAGAAATCGCTTTAAAAGTGATTAAGTTATTAGCAAATAACATTTCCGAAAAGGAACAACAACTAGTTGCATTGGCTTATCACAGCCTAAGAAAACGTGTGGCTGACGCATTATTGACTTTGAAAAAGAAATATGCTAGTAAAGAAGAAGAAGGAAATTTTTCAATATCAATTTCCAGAGAGGATTTAGCCAATATTGCTGGGACTGCCACTGAAAGTTTAATCAGAACCCTAAGTGATTTTAAATCTGAAAAATTAATTGAAATTAAGGAGGGTAAAATCATCATCCTGGAAGAAAAAAAATTAACCAACTTGTTTAACTAAAAATTAAACAACAATTAATGCAAATTTTTCAACTGTGGCTTTTGACCATATTGAAAATTCATTATCCAAATAAACAATTTGATCATTGAATTTGGCAATCAATTTTACATACTGATTTTCGGCAAAATAAATAACAGATTTTTTTAATGCTATTGTTTTTCTTAATGCAATGATGTCTTTTCTTAAAAGCTGGAGTGCCACTTCCCTATTCAAAATTTGCTGATGAATCTCTTCCGCCCAAGCAATGAATTGGTTCGAGACCACATTATCCAACAAGCCGCTTAGCTTTTGCTTTATTGCTGTCTGCTCCTCCTGGATTAAATTCAGCTTAATGATTAAGCTATCCAAATCCTTATACAACTGTTCCTTATTCATAGCTTGTTAATTATGACATGAAATTTTATCAGTTCCAAAACCTAATTGCGGACTTAGATAGGGTATTCCTAAATTCATCCCTCTTAAAATTAGTAGTACACCTATACTGAATATAAATATGGGCAGTAATTTTTGAGCCTTATTTCTAAATGCACTTCCCACATATTGTCCGCCAATGGCGACCATAATTAAGGCAGGCATAGTTCCTAACCCAAAAAATACCATGATTAGTCCTCCGTAAAAAATATTTTGCGTTGCCAAGGCAGAAGTTAATGCTACATAGATCATTCCACATGGAAGCAGGCCGTTTAAAAAGCCGATCAAATAAAAAGCAGCCCTATTTTTACTTTTTAATACGCTTCCCATTTTCTTAACTATAAAAGTATATAGCCTATTGAACTGTAGAAATTTGGGCGACCATCTTGATTTTATTACAAATACATAAATCACATATAACAGCATAATACTTCCCATAACGATAGACAAATTTTCCTGAACTCCATATAATGGTAACTGACTGCCAAACATTCCTAGTAAAATACCCAATATTGCATAGCTTGTTATTTTTCCTGCATGATACAATAGGATTGATTGCCATTTTTGAAAATTTGTTTGATTCGACATAGGAAGTGCCATCACCAATGGGCCACACATACCAATACAATGAATGCTCCCAATAAGCCCCATCAAAAATCCAATCTCAAAAATTGTGTTTAATGACATCATTATTTTTGCTTAAAGCATTATTTTTTTCTCGAAATAATAGGCAATCCCATTGTTTTGTATAGTCAATTTCAAAGTATAATTACCTTTCATGGTTGTTAATAGTTCCACATCAAATTCCCCATTGTTTGACTTGATTTGTTTTCTCATATCCCCTTTTTCGTCTGCAATACAATACAATTGCACCTCCCC
>CAIWBA010000217.1 GCA_903910765.1 uncultured Bacteroidota bacterium | reverse complement strand
GTGACTTATTAATAACTGATTTGATGCACATGTGCCAATTGTAAAAGATGCGTGAATGATTCCGCCTTTACTTTATCAAATATAACCGATTTTATAGTAGAAATGGTGTTCATTTTAAGCCCCAAAAGTGTACTAATCTCCTTGGTTCTATACCCATTTAATAGATAATGTAGCACTTCTAATTCTCTTACTGCTAAAGTGGCGAATGGGTTTATATCATTATCCACCACTTTTGACATGGCTAATGGAACCGACTTAATAAAGGATTCAATATGGTATTTTATCTCATTCTCTGAAACGCCTTTGTACAAATAGGAATGTATATGATATTTCTTTAAAATTTTACCATACACTTCAATGGGTTGCATGGAATGAATCAAAATAGATAATTTAGGGTACAGATTATTTATATTCTCAATGATCTCTAAAGTATTTCCATCGGGTAAAATGATGTCTAATACCAAATGCGTGTAAGTGTTATTTTTCAATTGCTGCATTAATTCATTGCATGTTGCCACTTCATCCACCACTTGCACATTAAATTGTTTTATCAAGGTACTTAACCCCATTCTTACAATACTGTGGTCATCTGCTATAATTACGCTGGCTTCCATGGGGTTAATTTTAGTGATTTTAATAAATTTCAACCTAAAATTAAGGAACTTATCTGTTGAACTATTGATATTCAATGGGTATAGATTTAATTCTATTTATAGCTGTTTGCATAAAAGAATGATTAGTTATGAGAAATAATAAAAAAAAACTACCAAAATTATATAATGTAATTACTTTGTAATAACTTTAGAAAATGAAGGCTAAAATCATACAAATTGGTAATTCAAAAGGAATAAGACTCCCTAAATCAATCATTGTTGATTATAAGTTGGATGATGAAGTCCAAATTGAACTTCGTGAAGATTGCATTGTTTTAAAACCAGTAGTAAAAGATTCAAGAGCAGGCTGGGAAGAGATTTATAAGAAAGCAGCTAACAAACTCACAAAAGATGAAAAAGATTGGTTGAATTTTGAAGATCCAATTCCGGAGGATTGGACATGGTAGTATTTAAAAATGAAATATGGCTCACTTCCTTGGATCCAACTATTGGTCGTGAAATTAATAAAGCTAGGCCCTGTGTGATTCTCTCCCCTGATGTTATAAACAAATATTCAGCTACAGTTACAGTTGCCCCACTCACTTCCACCTTAAAAAAGTATCCAACAAGAATTGATTGTAATGTGAATGGCAAAAAAGGTCAAATTGTGATTGATCAAATAAGATCCATTGATAAATCAAGACTTATAAAAAAAATAAGCAGAATTAACGAGGTCACTTCTGATAAAGTTTATAAAACTATTGTAGCTTATTTCAAATAATTAGCCAAAATCAAATTCCTGACCGTTTGTGGGCTTAGCTTTTTGCCTAATAAAATCCCTTTATTATTTACCAAGTAAAATATGGGATTTGTAAAGGCATCATAGCTTTTCCTTAAATCCATATTATTACCCAAATTCACATTGATATAATTTTTACTTAAATTATAATTGATAATAAAATCTTTCCAAATATTTGCAGGCAAATTAGGCTCATTACAAACCGCATACCTCCCAACTTTTATATTATACGTATTTTCGAGTAGATTAATGGTACTGTCCATTTTAGGAAGTTCAACTTTACAGTGTTCACAGGTGGGGTCATAAAATACAATCAATGTAAATTTATTTTGACTAGCGAATTCTTGTAATTTTTGCACCTGCCCTGCCGTATCTTTTAAAATCATATTTACACAGGTATCTTGCAGTTGCAATGATTTTAAATTAGCTAATTCAGTTTTTAATTGATCTAATTGCTTGATGTCAGAAAGTTTATATTTTTCTGTTAAAATATACTTTTCTAAATAATAGGTATAGGCTTCCGTATTGTTCACAATTTCTCGGTTATGCAATAACTTAATAAAATAATCAGTGATATACATACTGATATTCGATTTCCCATCCACTTTATTCATTACCGTATCAACCCCTTTATTAAGCGAATCGGCCTGTAATGGGTAATATGAATAATATTCATTGAGCACATTTTTAATATTTGGCGTAAATAATAACTTAGGATTTTTAAAATCGATACGTTTTATTAACTCATTTCTGCCATTATAATTTTTTCGACTGGGTACTGAACTATCCAATATATTTAATGTATTCAAATGCAAAAACAAGGCATTGACTTGCTTTAGATTTTTCAAAAGCGATGTTCTGTATGATATTAATTGACTCGTTTTAGGTTGAAAAAACGCAGCCTTTTGCGCCAGGTTAAACTTTTTACCTTTCGTTAATTCAGCAGCATACATAGTATCATAATTAGATAATCTTTTCTCTAATAACTGATATTCAACAAATTGTTGATTTGCTTTGTTGCTAAACTTAATACTATCCAAATAATTTGCACCTCGGATTTCAATTTTGATTGAATCCATATTCTCTAGTGCAAAAAAAACCTTTTGTTTAGATTTTGGGAAATACAAAAAATAAATGCCCCCTATAATTGGCTTCTTTGCAGCCACTGTATAATTTCCTTTGTATAATTTGATGGTATCCTTTGGGATATAGTTTTTATCGTCGAAGACAGTTCCTCTAAAATAAGCGATGCTATCAACTGTATTTATCGCCTTGATCTTTATTTGGTATTGCGCATGAACTAAGGCTGGAAACAATAAAAATAATAGCAACCATTTTTTGCGCATCTATTAGGATTTAAGATGGTAAAAATACTTAGATTTTTTACAATAACCCGAACGCTAATTGATAGAACTAATTCTATGATTGAACTAATCCGCCAACTCCCCAAACTTTCCCAACTCATAATCCTGAAAAGCTTCCATGATTTGCTCACGCGTATTCATTACAAATGGGCCATGCGCAGCAATGGGTTCATTGATAGGCGCACCACTTAAAATTAAAACAATACTATTTTGCGTTGCTTTAATAGTAAATGATTCACCTTCATTTTTAAACAATGCTAAATGATCTAATGGCACATCTTCGGTATCATTTAAAATTACTTCCCCCTCTATAACTAAGATGCAAGTATTATGATTGGCAGGGAAACTAAATGTTGCGCTACCGCCTGAAGTTAATTTTGCATTCAACATATTTACGGGTGTAAAAGTACTAGCTGCTCCTTGATGATCCTGATAGGATCCTGCAATCACTTCAACGATACCTCCGTCTACTTTTATTTTTGGAATATTACTATTCTCAATCGCTTGGTATTTTGGTGTACTCATCTTATCCTTCGCAGGTAAGTTCACCCACAACTGTACCATTTGAAAATCACCACCGGTTGCACAAAAACTTTCTGCATGATATTCTTTATGTAATACGCCACTGGCAGCTGTCATCCATTGTACATCTCCTTCCTTTATCTCACCACCACCACCAGCGCTATCATGATGTGCAACACTTCCTTTATAGGCAATAGTTACTGTTTCAAATCCACGATGCGGATGCACACCTACCCCTTTTGGTTTTCCAGTAGGTGGAAAATGATATCTAGAAGCATAATCTAACATAATAAAAGGATCCATTCTTTCCATAGTTAAACCATAACCACTTGGAATAAAATTATGTACCCTAAATCCATCTCCCACAAAATGGGGTTGTTTAGGTGCTAAAACCATTTCAACTTGTTTCGTAATC
>CAIWBA010000216.1 GCA_903910765.1 uncultured Bacteroidota bacterium | reverse complement strand
CAAAAGGGCATTTTGTTTCAGACAAATATAATTACTTAGACAACGAAGCCATTCAGGAGCAATTAATTCACTTTAAGATAGGGGATCAGGCCCATGTGGTATTTTATTTACCCCAAATACATTGTGTTAGTTGTGTTTGGTTATTGGAAAATTTGCATAAAATAAATCCAGGGATTATTCAATCGCAAACCCATTTTGAAAAAAAGGAAATTAAAGTGGTATATCAGCCAAGTTTAATATCGTTAAAAGAATTAGTGCAATTATTGGCTTTTGTAGGGTATGCGCCAGTCATTCATTTGGGGGGCAATGATTGGTTAAAGAAAAAGAAAGTAAATAAAAAACAACTTTTTAAAATTGGTATTGCAGGTTTTTGTTTTAGTAATATTATGATGCTTAGTTTTCCCGAGTATTTGTCCAATGATGCAGTTGAATTAGGAAGTTTAAGGGTATTTTTTATTTATATTAACTTACTATTATCATTGCCTGTATTATTTTATAGTGCAAGTGGCTTTTTCGTTTCTGCATATACAGGTCTGCGACAAAAGTGGTTAAATATTGATGCGCCAATCGCACTTGCAATAGCTGTCACTTTTTCAAGAAGTGTGTATGAAATTGTTACGCAAACAGGGGCTGGTTATTTGGATAGCATGAGTGGTATCGTATTTTTTATGTTAATCGGAAGGTGGTTTCAGGATAAGTCCTATGACTCCTTTGCCTTTGATCGAGATTACACTTCCTTTTTTCCATTAGGCGTAACCGTATTACAGGAAGGGAATGAAATTAATAAACCATTAGCTGAATTAAAAAAAGGAGAACGGGTTTTAATAAAATCAGATGAAATGATACCAGCGGATAGTATATTAATATCCAATGGTGCCTTGGTGGATTATAGTTTTGTATCCGGTGAAAATGCACCCATTGAAGTAATGAAAGGGGCATTGGTTTACGCTGGCGGAATTCAAAAGGGGCGTGCCATACAATTGGAAGTGGTTAAGCCAGTAGGACAAAGTTACATCACCGAATTATGGAATAGCCCTTTATTGAAATCTGAGAAAAATGCAGAAAAATCATTTGTTCATCCTTGGAGTCAGTATTTTACTATAATATTATTTGCGATTGCAATTTCGAGCGGCATTTATTGGAGCATCTATGATACGAATAAGATATTGCCTGCGGTCACCGCTGTATTAATTGTTGCTTGTCCTTGTTCCTTATTATTGACGGTAACTTTTACCTACGGGAATGTATTGAGATGGCTTGGGAAAAGTAACTTTTACTGTAAAAATGCATCTGTTATTGAAGCAATAGATAAAATTGATACGATTGTATTTGATAAAACTGGAACACTCACCAATCATGCCGAAACACATTTAGATTATGTAGGCGCCCAATTATCTGATAATGAGATGTTGGCCATCAAATCAATCACCAAAGAATCATTACATCCCTTAAGTCAATTAATTGCACAATTTTATTTAGCTAAAATCGCGGGCATTGCAGAGGTAAATAAAATTGAAAATTTTATTGGT
>CAIWBA010000215.1 GCA_903910765.1 uncultured Bacteroidota bacterium | reverse complement strand
GCAAGTATTTTATACAAAGCGTTTTCACCTTCCTCCCTTGCCGCATGCCCTGCTTTACCAATAGCAATCACATCTAATACCATCAGTCCGCGTTCAGCAATGGCAAGCTCCAATTTAGTAGGCTCTCCTACAATTCCAAATTCAATTTTTGGCAATTGGGGTAAAACCAATTCAATGCCATCATGCCCCGAAATTTCTTCCTCCGCGGAGGCAACAAAAATAATATTGTAGGGTAAGTTTTCTTTGTCATAGAAATATAAAAAAGTCGCCAACAAGCTCACCAAACAACCGCCAGCATCATTGCTTCCTAAACCATATAATTTTCCTTCTTTTTCAAAAGGATCAAATGGATCAATCGTATATCCTTTATTTGGCTTAACCGTGTCATGATGTGAATTCAATAATAAAGAAGGCTTACTGCTGTCAAAATGTAAATTAGTGGCCCAGATATTATTAATTAATCTTTCCGTTTTAATTTTTCGCGCCGCTAAAAAATCAATTAAAATAGCAGCAGTTTTATCCTCTTCCTTACTGAAAGATGGAATGGCAATTAATGATTTTAATAAATCAATGGCCTCTTTTTGAAGCCCATTGATTATTTCATTATTCGGTGATATGTTATTATTAAGTGACATTAGTTCGTTATTGTAGTACCTGCAGTACCATTCATTAATTCAATTAGCTTTTCCGCTTTCCCGATGATGACCGATTGCACACCCCCGTTTAAAGCTAAAAAAGCATTGTCAATTTTTGGTATCATCCCTTCAAATATGACATTTTCCTTTTTAAGTTGGCTATAAGTTAGGTTATTAATTGATGAAATTACAGAACCTTCATTAGTAACATCCGCTAATACCCCTTCTTTTTCGAATCCATAAACAAGGTGTACTTCATATAATCCTGACATGGAAACCGCAATACTTTGGGCAATGGTATCCGCATTGGTATTTAACAATTGTCCCGCGCCATCATGCGTAATTGGCGCAACCACTAACCTTAATTGATTGGCAAGTTGCTGTTGTATAAATGCTTGATTCACCGAGTCAATATCGCCGACAAAACCATAGTCAATATTTGCATTCGCACGCTTATGCGCTTTTAACAAATTGCCATCAACCCCAGAAAGTCCCATTGCATTTACATGTAATGCTTGTAGTTGAGCGATTATATTTTTATTAATGTAACCTGCATATACCATGGTTACAATTTTCAAAGTTTCTCCGTCTGTAATTCTTCTTCCTTCCACCATAGTTTGCTCCACACCTAATGTTGTAGCTAAACTAGTTGCTAACTTGCCGCCACCATGCACTAAAATAGCTTGTCCTTCTATTGTAGAAAAAGCAGTAAGGAAGTTTGTTAACAATGTTGGATTGTCAACAATATTACCTCCTATTTTAATGACATATAATTTTTCCATAAAATTCTTTCCTGCTTTTATTTGTTTGTGGCCATTAATATCTCCGACAAAACTGCCTGTGCTGCCCAAACTCTATTGGCCGCTTCTTTGGTGACCAAACTATTCCTGCCATCTAATATTTCGTCACTTAACTCTACATTTCTTCTCACTGGCAAACAGTGCATCACTTTTGCATTATTAGACACTGCTAATTTTTCATTGGTTAACATCCAATTTGCATCTGTACATACTACTTTACCATAATCTTCATAGCTACTCCAATTTTTTACATACACAAAGTCGGCATCTTTTAATGCTTCGTCCTGATTATGTGTAATGGTAGCTCCTTTTGTATAAGCTTCAGCTAATGCATAACCTTCGGGATGCGTAATTACAAAATTAGCCTCCCCCCATGCATTCACCCATTCACTAAAACTATTTGCCACACATTGTGGTATTGGCTTTATATGTGGCGCCCAGGTTAAAACTATTTTAGGTTTCTTGTTTTTTAAATGCGCATTTTGAGAGATGGACTCTTGAATAGTAATAATGTCAGTGAGTGATTGAAGTGGATGTAAGGTTGCCGACTCCAAGCTCACCACCGGAATTCCTGCATATTTAATAAATTGATGAATAATATGCTCACTATAATCTACTGATTTATCCTGTAAACTTGGAAAAGTACGAATGCAAAGAATATCAAAATAATTCCCCAATATCGGTGCCGCATCTTTAATGTGCTCCACGGTTGTTCCATTCATAATGGCACCTTCCATAAATTCTAAAGCCCAGCCTTCCTTATCTACATTAAATACGATTGGTTCCATGCCTAAATTTTGTGAAGCAACCTGTGTACTTAGTCTTGTTCTTAAACTTGGATTTAAAAACAACAAGCCAATTCTTTTATTAGCACCTAATGTCTTGTGTGCAAATGGAGCAGCCTTAAAATCCAAGGCTTTTTTTACCAATGAATTAATATCCGCCACATCCTTTACTGAGATAAACTGTTTCATGCGCTTAGTCTTTCTTTTGCTTCAATACTTGAATTGCATTATTCAAGCCGGTTAAAAATAAATTGATATCCTCCATGCTTATTGCTAAGGATGGCAATAGTCTTATTACATTTGGTTTTGCTTCCCCCGTAAATATTTTTAAATCATTCAATAATACTTTACGCAAATCTTCTAACCCCGCTTCCATTTCAAAACCTATCATTAATCCACGGCCTCTAACCGCTTTAACACCTTCTGTATTTTTTAAAGCATTGATTAAAAAATTACCCTTTTCCTCGGCGGCTTTAATTAAATGATCCTGTTGCATCACTTCAATCACCGCAAGCGCTGCGGCACATGCTAAAGGATTTCCGCCAAACGTAGTTCCCAACATACCAAACTTGGCTTGAATATGCGGTGCTATTAATATGCCTCCAATCGGGAAACCATTACCCATCCCTTTTGCCATTGAATATATATCTGCATTTACGCCAGCATGATCATGCGCAAAAAATTGACCAGACCTGCCATAACCACATTGTACACTATCCGCAATATAAACTGCCCCAAAATCGTCACAACATTTTCTGATGGCCTGCAAAAACGCATCATCTGCTTCATAGATACCCGCAACACCTTGAATGCCTTCAATAATTACCGCTGCAATACTTGTTCCTTGATCTGCAAAACATTTTTGCAACGCTGCAATATCATTAAATGGTAAAAAGATTATATTATCAGTTTCATTTACTGGCGCAACAATACTTGGATTATCAGTCGCAGCCACTGCTAATGAAGTACGACCATGAAAAGCTTTTTTAAAGGATACTATTTTCTTTCTACCTGTATGAAAGGAAGCTAATTTTAATGCATTCTCATTCGCTTCTGCGCCACTATTACATAGGAACAATTGAAAATCTTTTTTTCCACTAATATCATTCAATGCAGTTGCTAATTCTTCCTGAATTGGCATTACGACCGAATTTGAATAAAAAGCAATTGCATGCAATTGATCCTCAATGCGCTTTACCCAATGAGGTTGCGTATGACCAATACTAATAACCGCATGTCCCCCATACATGTCTAAATATTCCTGTCCTTTATCGTCCCATACACGGCTGCCTGCAGCTTTAGTAATTGCGATGGGGTTTAAAGGATAAACGTTGAATAATGACATACTGTTAAATTTTATATGAAAGAAATTGCCATTGGCTTTTTCTTGTAATTAATAA
The DNA here is from genome assembly GCA_903910765.1 of uncultured Bacteroidota bacterium. GTDB lineage: Bacteria > Bacteroidota > Bacteroidia > Chitinophagales > Chitinophagaceae > Sediminibacterium. Next base: position 3,183 of record CAIWBA010000215.1, on the reverse strand, counting down.
TAGGTTTAAAAATAATTTGCTTTTAATTGTAAGCCTGCAACTTCATCGATTCCGAAAATCAAATTCATATTTTGCACTGCTTGACCTACCGCGCCTTTTAATAAATTGTCAATCGCCGAATGAATGGCAATTTTATTTCCTTGTTTTTCAATATGAATGAAACACTTATTAGTATTGACTACCTGTTTTAAATCAATGTTGTTTTTTGACACTTGTGTAAATGCGTGACCTTCATAATAAGCATTATACAAATCATAGAGTGCTTCCAAACTTAAATCAGACGTTACCACTGATGTTACAAAAATGCCTCTTGTAAAATCGCCTCTCCAAGGAACAAAATTTACTTCCGCATTTTGATTGCCTTGCAATTGCGCCAAACTTTGAACAATTTCATTCAAATGTTGGTGCTGAAGTGTTTTGTAGGCTTGGATATTATTAGCCCTCCAACTAAAATGACTAGTATTAGATAAGCCTTGTCCTGCACCAGTGGAACCAGTAATGCCAGTTGTATAAACGTCCTTTAATAAACCCTTCGCCGCTAGTGGCAATAAACCTAATTGAATCGCTGTGGCAAAACATCCTGGATTCGCAATATTATTGGCCGACTTAATTGCTTCTCTTTGTAATTCAGGTAAGCCATATACAAAATTCCTATTGCCAATAGATGCAGAAGCAGCTAATCTAAAATCTTGTGAAAGATCAATAATTTTTATACTTGCTTTAATTTCATTAGCAGTTAAAAACTTATTTGCATCTCCATGTCCTACACACAAAAACAATACATCAATATTTTGATCCAACTCGTTTGTAAATTTCAATTCAGTATCACCCAATAAATCAGTATGCACCTTACTCACTAATTCGCCAGCACTGCTTGTGCTATGCACAAAAGAAATATGCGCATTTGGATGTCGCAACAATACACGGAGCAATTCACCACCTGTATAACCTGCGCCACCAACAATACCAATATTTACCTTTTGCATTTTATTCATTTTATAATTCTGTCGATAATAAACTATTTTTTATTTGCGTCTTTAACATGATGAAAAATAGCAGTTTGGTTACCAAATATTTTGGTGAACCCTCTTACATCTGCACCCGTCCAGCCTGTATTCATTTCGCCATACTTACCAAACTTCGCACTCATTAAATCGTTCTCCGATTCAATACCAATGATTTGGAAACGATAAGGATGTAATTGAATAAACACTTCCCCTGTTACCTGTGCTTGTGAATTATTTAAGTAGGCTTCAATATCACGCATCACTGGATCTAATATTTGACCTTCGTGCAACCAGTTGCCATAAAACTGTGCCAACTGATCCTTCCATGACAATTGCCATTTGGTTAATACATGTTTTTCTAAAGCATGGTGTGCTTTTAAAATGACCATGGGTGCGGCTGCTTCAAATCCGACTCTGCCTTTTATACCAATGATAGTATCACCCACATGTATATCACGACCAATGCCATAAGCACCCGCAATTGATTGAATATATTGAATCGCCTCAGTAGGATGTGCGAAAGATTGACCATTTACTTTATTAATTTCTCCGTGCGCAAAACCGATGATCATTTCCTCGGAAGCCCCTTCCTTGGTCATTTGCGTTGGCCATGCACTTTCTGGTAACATACCTTTTGAGTTTAGGGTTTCCTTTCCACCAACACTGGTACCCCACAATCCTTTATTGATAGAATAAGCTGCTTTCTCAAAATTCATTTCCACCCCCTTTGCTTTTAAGTATTCAATCTCTGCTTCTCTACTTAATTGTAAATCACGAATAGGTGTTAAAATTTCAACACCTGGAATCATAATATTAAAAATCATATCAAATCGGACCTGGTCATTACCTGCACCTGTACTTCCGTGTGCGACTAATTTAGCACCTACTTTTTTTACATGTTCCGCAATATGCAATGCTTGACTTAATCTTTCGGCACTTACACTCAAAGGATAGGTATTATTTTTTAAAATATTTCCATAAATCAAGTATTTAATAATACTATCATAATATCCTTTGACTGCATTAACGGTGGTATGCGTTTTTACACCCAATGCATAGGCGTGCGCTTCTACTTTTTTTAATTCTTCTTCAGAAAAACCACCTGTATTCACAATCACACTATGCACTTCCAATCCCTTCTCTAGGGTTAAGTATTTAACACAATACGTAGTGTCTAAACCACCACTAAATCCTACGACTACTTTTTCCATAATAATTATTTTTTTCTAAACCAGCTCAATACTCTACTGATATTCATTTTCATAAATAAATTAGGTGCTTCATTTTTATTCAAAATCTCCGCAACCACTTCATGTTTGTTTGCTTCTTGTTTAGGCTCATATAACATGGCGGTACACATACAATTTTTTCGATCCTTGCTCATTAAAATATCGTAATTCACACAGCTTTTACAACCAGCCCAAAATTCTTCATCGTCTGTTAATTCACTATACGTAACTGGCTCATACCCTAGCTCGCTATTTATTTTCATCACCGCTAAGCCAGTCGTTAATCCAAAAAGTTTTGAATTTGGATACTTGTCTCTCGAGAGTTGAAAAATGGTATGTTTAATTTTTTTCGCAATCCCTGTTTTTCGATACGCAGGGGCAACGATTAAACCACTATTTGCTACAAATTGTCCATGTTGCCAGGCTTCAATATAACAAAAGCCAACCCATTCTCCATTAGCTGTAACAGCGATGACCGCTTTGCCTTCCTGAATTTTTTGGGAAACATAATCAGGGCTTCTTCTGGCAATACCTGTTCCACGCGCTTTAGCTGAAGATGCCATTTCGTCGGTGATGGTTTCTGCATAAACAGTATCCCCACTATCGGCTATTCGAACTATAATGTTAGGTTCCAATGATGTAAATTAGTTTAAATGAATGAACAGTTTTGGCTGTAGAAATGAATATGTCGGGGATTTTTCCACTGATAGGGGCAACTGCCAATTGCTCGTCCTATCAGAATCCACGTCGGAAAAAAAACTTACCCAATCTTGGAAAGTTAATTGTCCTAATTCTGTTCAAAACAGGAACAGGTGCATTATTGGCACTTGTAATAAGGTTATGTTGATTCGCCTGTTTCATTTAATAAGATCCTTGTTTAAGGAATGAGGTGTAAAAATATAAAATAATTAGATAAATAGGCCCCTTTTGACTTAAAAACTTGCCTT
>CAIWBA010000214.1 GCA_903910765.1 uncultured Bacteroidota bacterium | reverse complement strand
TGTAATTAAAAATGAATTAAAAGCGAGTACGGTTAAAAACGGTATTGAATATATGGTGGAACTTACTGAGTGGTACCGTGCGAATAGTGGCGGTAAGGGTGTTGGATTTTTCCAAGTGGGTGGTGGTATCGCAGGCGATTTTCCAATTTGCGTAGTACCCATGATGTACCAGGATTTAGAATGGCATGATGTTCCGTTTTGGAGTTACTTCTGTCAAGTAAGTGATAGTACTACTTCCTATGGTTCTTATTCAGGTGCTGTTCCTAATGAAAAAATTACCTGGGGTAAATTAGATATTCATACGCCTAAGTTTATTGTGGAAAGTGATGCCACCATTGTGGTGCCATTGATATTTGCTTATATACTAGGGCAATAGTTATAAAAACGCCCTTCATACAAATGGAATGCCCCCAAAAAGTTAGAACTTAATGGGGGCATTTTAATAATATTTAATTGGACTTAGAAAGAAATACAATTATTTGACGAACATTGAACGAAGTGAGCGGAGCCGAAAATAATTCCGTATTTTTTCTAAGTTCAATGGTTATCTCGATGGCATATTCAATTTCAAATCTCTTTTCAACATATCTTCTCTTTGTATAATTTCACATGCAGTGTGATAAATCATCAACACTCTTTTTTGCATTAAGTCAAAATTTATTTTTTCGATGGTGTCTGTTGGTTTGTGGTAATCCGCTAATAACATACCATCATAAAAGAATAGGATAGGAACGCCTTTGCGTGCAAAGTTGTAATGATCGCTACGATAGTAAATTCTGTTTTTATCATTCGGGTCATCAAATTTATAATCCAAAGTGATATTGCTAGATGCTTTATTTGCAGCTTCATTGATCACTGGCAAATCAGTGCTTAGTTTATCATGACCAATTACATAAACATAGTTTAAGGAATCAGCAGTCAAACGTTCTGTATCAACGCGGCCTACCATATCAATGTTCAAATCCGCAGTAGTTTTATCTAATGGGAAAATTGGGTGCTCTGAATAATACTCTGAACCCCATAAACCTTTTTCTTCCCCACTTACAGTCATGAATACAATTGTGCGTCTTGGTTGCTTTCCTTTTTTAGCAGCAGCTGCAAATGCCTCTGCAATTTGCATTACGCTTACTGTACCTGAACCATCATCATCAGCACCATAATAAATAACATCGCCTCTTTTACCTAAGTGGTCATAATGACCTGTAATCATTACATATTCCTCTTTTTTATCAGTACCTGGTAGGATACCAATTACATTACTGCTTTCTACATTTTCAGTTACTTTTTTAGCAGCAATATTAATTTCAACAGGGTAGGTTGCTTTTTTAATATCCTTAAAATCAGCAACCATTAATTTGCCTGTACTAACTATAGGGGTAATATTTGCAGCTACTTCAGGTGATATAGAAGCGGATAAAAATCCTGCAGCTGTATTTGCTTTTAAATACATACCGCCTTTGGTTTCAGATGCAGATTTTTTTGGGAAGTCAGGGGAAATAATTAATAAACCTACTGCACCTTTTGTGGAAGCTGTTCTTGTTTTAGCAAAAGAAGATGCAGGATTGTTAAACATGGCTCTTCCGCCAGCAGCACTTGCTGGTGCTGATCCACCACCGTCTAAAACCACCACTAATTTTCCCTTCACCTCTAAATTCTCATAATCATTTATATTTTTGGCTGGGTCAACGATGCCATATCCAGCAAATACCACTTCCGTAAAATTCCAATTGCCACTTACAATTCCTTGTAATGAAAAATTAAAATCCTTATCCCACTCAAAAGTTTTACCAGCAACGACTAATTTTTTTTCAACCAATGCATCTTGATACACAGGATATACTTGTTGGTAGCTTTGACCATTACCTGGTTGCAAGCCCATTCTTTTAAATTCAGATTCAATATAAGCAGCTGCTCTTTTTTGACCTGGAGATCCTGTTTCTCTACCTTCCATTTCCGCACTAGCAATCACAGAAAGTTTTTGTTTTAATCCTTCAGAAGTAATTACTTTTCCAAATTTTGTTAAAGTATTGGTTGTTTGAGCAAAAACAATATTGCTCATCAACAATAGTAAAATCCAAATCATTTTTTTCATAAATGTAATTTTGATGATAATTAAGCGCAGCTAATTTTTGTTACCCTATTTTGATGTCGGCCACCCTCGAATGCAGTGGTCATAAAAATTTCAAGCATTTCCTTTGCTAATTCAATGGGCACATATCTCGCAGGGATACAAATTACATTCGCATCATTGTGAGATCGTGTAAATTCGGTTACCTCGGCTCTCCAACACAAACCCGCTCTAAT
>CAIWBA010000213.1 GCA_903910765.1 uncultured Bacteroidota bacterium | reverse complement strand
GCCGTTAAGAAATTGATACAATACCAAAATGAAAAGAATTTAGGTGCTTGGCGGAATCAAATAACTTGGATAGCAGATGATGGTGATTACAATTTGCATTTGCTACATGCTGAAGAAATTTCCGCAGGTTTGAAATTAAATCAACCCAAATGGAATCAAAAAAAAATATACCTGGATTTGTTTCCGGCGATTAATTCTTCCGCAGGAAATACCTATCCGCTTGCGAATAATATGATCAAGCAAATGGTGAATAATGGAACTTTGATTTTGAATTATACAGGCCATGGTAATTATACACGATTGGCAGAGGAGGCGGTGATTACCCAAAATGAAATAATGCAATGGGATAATGCGGGTAAACTTCCTTTGATGATTACGGCCAGTTGTGATTTTGCGCCATTTGATCAACCGCAAATTTCGCCTATTGGTTTTGATGCATTCGTCAAAAACGAAAAAGGAATCATCGGGTTGGTCGCTGCAAGTAGATTGGTTTTTGCATTTAATAACAAAGAAATTAATGATGAATTTGTGCAACAGTTATTAGTTCCGGATAAAAATGACAATTATAAAAGTATCGGTGCTGCTTTGCAAAATGCAAAATCAAACTATTGGAAAAAAGGCAGTGATTATACCAATGCCTTTAAGTTTAATTTAATGGGTGATCCTGCAATGCAATTAGCCAAACCAAGGTATGAGGTAAATATTGAACGCATTAATCAAAAAATATTCAAAGGGAAGGATACTTTAAAAGCAGGCGGCAAGTATCAGGTAGCCGGAACAATTAAAGCAAATGGGAACCTTCTGAATAATTTTGATGGGCTGATGGAGTTTACGCTATTTGATATTCCCAAAAAGCAAAAAACTTTGGGCAATATTTCATCAAGTATACCCGTAAATGTAACTACGCAAGATAATATTTTATTTAAGGGAAACGCGCTTTTAAACAAAGGGGTATTTGGTGTTGATTTTATTTTGCCCAAGGAAGTGTCAATTAATCAAGGCGCATTAAGAATGCAATTTTATGCAACCAATGCTATAGGAAATGCAGACGCTATTGGTGTAAATGATAGTTTGTTTGTAAATGACTTTTCTGAAAATATTTCAACGGATACCACTGGACCTATTTTTGAAAAAATATTCATTAATGATACTTTAAATGCATACAAACAAAAAACTTGGGTGAATGCAAATGCAAACTTATATATCAATCTAAGGGATAGTTCTGGAATTCAAACTTCAGGAAATTCATTGGGGCATGATATTTCGTTGGTCATAGATGGAGAAACACAAAGCCCCATTATTTTAAATAATTATTATACGGCAGATATTAATACGTATCAAAGCGGTAAAATAAAATATGCGCTACCCACCTTAAGTATAGGGGCGCATCAATTAATAGTTAAGGCATGGGACTTAATTGGTAATTCCAATAAGGATACGATAAATGTAATTGTTCCCAATAGTCAAACATTGGCCGTTAAAAACTTGACAAATTACCCCAATCCAGTAAAAACTAATACCCGATTTAGTTTTGAGATTAGCCAATTAGGAAGTGCAAACAAGTCGCTATTATATACGATTGAAATATATAATAATTTAGGAATAAAGCAGTTGACCAAAACTTTTGAGGGCCCGGTCCTTAATCGGGTAGTTATTTCAAATATTATGGAAGTGACATCATTGCCCCCTGGCACCTATTTTTATAAATTAATTGTCAAGGATGACCAACAGGAAATACAACTTACCAATAAGTTTCTCAAATATTAACCTTCATTAACTATATTTACATTATTATAATATAAATCATGAAAAACGCATTATCTGAAATACGGGTGATAAAAAAAATGTTCTTTTTGTCGTTCCTTTTATTTTTTATTTTTCAAGGCTTGAATGCGCAAATTTATAATAAGCGAATTAATACAGCAGTGCCCTTTATGCGTATTTCGCCTGATGCAAGATCGGCGGGTATGGGAAATTTATCATTAGCAATGACACCCGAGGCGAATGATTTGTTTGGGAATACTGCGAAACTACCAATGTTAGAAAATAAGAGCGGTTTTTTAATTAATTATACCCCTTGGTTAAAGGATTTGGGCTTGTCTGACGTTTATTTGGCAAGTATGGGGTATTATAAAAAATTAAATGAGTTTAGTAGTATTAATAGTTCCTTGCGATTTTTTAGTTTGGGAAATATTACTTTTTCAGATGAATACGGTTCGCAATATTTAGATACCAAACCTTCTGAATTTAGTTTTGATGGCGGGTACAGTATATTATTAACGCAGAATTTAAGTTTGGGCGTCACCTTACGATACATTCATTCGAAACTGGTTCAAGGAGCACTATTAAATTCAAGTACTAATTTTAAGGCTGGTAACACGCTAGCGGGCGATATCAGTTTATTTTATAAGCAAAATGAAAATGCACAAGGATTTCATGCCGGTTTATTAATGTCCAATTTAGGTGGTAAAATAAATTACTCCAATGAGAATACAAAAAAGTATTTCATACCAGCTAATCTTGGCCTAGGATTGGGGTATTTAACAAAATTTGATAGTGATAATTCACTTGAATTTGGAATAGATGTGAACAGATTATTGGTGCCAGCATATCCAGATCTTACTACTGGCGGAACCGATGATCAATACTTTTCTCAATCCGTGGTATCAAGTTGGTTTAATTCCTTTACAAAGCAATATGGCCCACCTTTAGGGGAAACATTGAAGGCTTCCATTGGCGCTGAATATAATTATAACAATCTTTTTTTCTTGAGAACAGGATATACCTATGAATCTCAGGTTTCAAGTAATGGACAATATTTTACCATTGGTACCAGTTTTCAATATTTGCAAAACAAGTTTAACATATCTTATTTAGTACCTTCTGGTGGCGGGTTATCAAGAAATCCTTTATCAAATACCATCAGATTTGGGTCTATCTTTTATTTTTAACATATTCCTAATTTACTGCGCTTATTTCAAGTGCTAATTCCTTTGATTTTTACTTACTTTTGTTTACATGCCACACAAAGTCCAAATTGTAAATAACAGTCATCATCCTTTGCCAGTTTATGCAACTACTGGCTCGTCAGGTATGGATCTTCGGGCATTCTTACCTTCGCCTATTACATTAGCACCCATGGAAAGATGTTTGGTGCCTACTGGACTTTTTTTAGCCATTCCTGAAAATTGGGAAGCGCAAATTAGACCGCGTAGTGGCTTGGCAATTAAACAGGGCATTACTTGTTTAAATACCCCTGGAACTATTGACGCAGATTATCGAGGTGAAATAAAAGTAATTTTAATAAATTTATCTAAGGAGTCCCAAATAATAAATGATGGCGATCGGATTGCACAAATGGTTTTTCAATCTGTTGAAAAAGTAGATTGGGAACTGGTTGTTGCATTAGATGAAACGCAAAGAGGCGCAGGTGGATTTGGGCATACTGGAAAAAAATAATTGAATACATGGTGCAACAAAAATATTTATTTGGATTTTTATTACTGTTGGCAACTTCTTGCGCCACATTTAAAAAAGTACAAATCATTCAAGATGCTTTGTCTAAAAGTGATACCACCAAAAGCGAATTTGTCGCAGAAATAAAAAAAGTGGACTCCATGGCCATTGTTAAGAATATTGTGAGCAAAATTGCATTTGCTAAGCTTGATTATAAAACAATGAATGCAAAGATTAAGGTGGAATACGAGTCCGCAAAAAATGCGGATTCCTATATTGCAAATGTGAGTATGATTAAGGACAGTCAAATTTATATTACCATTCGAGGTGCCATGGGTGTTATTGGAATTAAGGCCTTCATAAAAAAAGACAGTGTAGTTTTATTGTATCCCTTAAATAAATCAAAAAGCGTTGAGCGCAAGCCCATAAGCTACCTGCAGGAGGTGGTAAAAATCCCATTTACTTTTAGTACCCTCCAGGATTTGATTTTAGGGAATCCTATATTTATGGATAGTACGAGTATTGTATCTTATAAATCCTATAATGATAAATTTCAAGTTAGCTTAATGGGAAGACTATTTAAAAATTTAGTGATTTTGAATAATGATAATTCTAAAGTATTGCATTTGAAATTAGATGATGTAGATGTAAATCAACATCGCACATGTGACATTAGTTTTTCGGATCATGTTAATGTTGGAAAATATCAGTTTCCTTTAGATAGATCTATTTCCATTGTAGCGCAGCAAAAACTGGATATTCATATGGAGATAAAGGAATTTACATTTAACGAGCCTGTAAAATATACTTTTGCCATTCCAAAAACGGGAATGCATAAAATGGGTAAGCGGAAGTAAAAATTTTCGAAAAAAAATATTATGTTTAAAAAAATTATTCTTTTTGTTTTGATATTGGTTTTTGCAAAAGCAAATGTGCAAGCGCAAGCAAATGGCTCCAGGGAGGATTTGCAAAAGGAAGAACAAACCATTCGTAAGGAGTTAGATGAGTTAAATCAATTATTAGAACAAACAAAAAAAAATAAAAAAAGTTCCTTGGGGCAATTGGCGGTGATTCGCGATAAAATTAAAAAACGAGAAGGGTTAATTAATGGTATCAAAAAGCAGGTTCAAATTTTAGACAATGCTATTTACACCAACCAATTAGATATTCAAAAATTAAATAAGGATTTAGACACCTTAAAATCGAGGTATGCTAAAAGTATCATTTTTGCTTACAAAAGTCGCAGCGGGTATGAATACTTAAGTTTTTTATTTTCAGCCAATAGCTTTAATGACGCAGTAAAGCGCATCACTTATTTGAAAAGTTATCGACAAAATAGGACGGCACAAGCGCAAGCCATTGATTTATCTCAAAAGGATTTAGGGGTAAAAATTGAAACCTTGAGTTCAAATAAAAAGGACCGATTAAAAACTTTGAATGTTCAAAATGACCAATTGAAAGTTTTGGTGGTGGATAAAAAAGAACAGGATAAAGTGGTGAATCAATTAAAAAGCAAGGAGCAAGAAATTACAGCACAGGTGCGCCAAAAGGAGGCACAACGTAAAAAAATGCAACAAGCAATTTTGACAATTATCAGAAGAGAAACTTTAGAAGCTGAGAAAAAGGAAAAAGACAGATTGGCTAAACTAAAAGCCAATAATGATAACGTCAAAGCAAAGCCGACCAATGAAAATAAAACGGCAACTGCAAGTGGTGCGAAGGTAAGCGCAGCAGAAGGCGGCTTAAAAAGCACTACGGATAACCGTCCTTATTCTGCATTGGAATCAACAGAAGAAGGCAGGGAAACTTCGGTTTCTTTTGAAACCAATAGGGGTAATTTACCATGGCCTGCTGATAAGGGGTATGTATATATACATTTTGGTGTTGAAAATATTCCAGGTACTAAATTGAATCGAAAAAGTGACGGTATTGAATTGGCTGCGCCTAAGGGCACTTCGGTTCGTAGCGTAGCCAATGGAAAAGTTTCCTATGTTGGGGATGTCAATGGCGATTTAACGATCATCGTACAACATGGAAAATACTTCACCATGTATACCTATTTAAATAATGCAACCGTTAATGTGGGACAGGAAGTAAAAGCGGGCACTGTTTTAGGTAAATCCGGCGTGAACCTAGATGGGGAGGGTGCAATTTCCTTTATGATATATAATGAAAAGGGAGTGGCCTTGGATCCTGAATCTTGGTTAAAAAACAGAAGGTAGTTTTTTGCTTTTCTTTTTTTATCTTACAATTAATTAAACGATTGTAATGTCAAAATATATCCTATCCTTTGATCAAGGAACAACCAGTAGTCGCGCCATTTTATTTGATCATCAAGGACAAATTCACGCAACGTCTCAAAAAGAATTTACACAAATTTTTCCCAAACCGGGATGGGTGGAACATGACCCACTTGAAATTTGGAGTACACAAATGGGTGTAGCTACTGAATCAATTAGCAGTAAGGGTTTATCTATTGACGATGTTGCTGCTATTGGGATTACCAATCAAAGAGAAACTACGGTTGTTTGGAATAAAATAACAGGGAAACCCATTTATAATGCCATCGTTTGGCAGGATCGAAGAACTGCAGATTTTTGCGATACTTTAAAAGCAAAAGGGCTTGCGCAAAAAATTCAAGAAAAAACAGGCCTTGTTATTGACGCTTATTTTTCAGGTTCAAAAGTAAAATGGATTTTAGATCATGTGGAAGGTGCCCGTGAATTAGCCAACAAAGGAGAATTAATTTTTGGGACCATTGATACCTGGTTGGTTTGGAAATTAACTAATGGTAATGTGCATGTAACAGATGTGACTAATGCATCTCGAACTATGTTATTTAATATTCATACACTACAATGGGATACCGAATTATTAGAAATATTAGATGTGCCAGCTTCCATGCTACCTGAAGTAAAAAGTAGCAGTGAAATTTATGGACATACCACACAATTATTTGCACATCATGAAATTCCGATTGCGGGAATTGCGGGTGACCAACAAGCTGCATTGTTTGGGCAAATGTGCACGCAAGCGGGCATGGTGAAAAACACTTATGGTACTGGCTGTTTTATGTTAATGCATACAGGAGAAAAAGCGGTGACTTCAAAAAATAATTTATTAACCACCATTGCGTTGCAAATTAATGGACATACGTATTATGCTTTGGAAGGAAGTGTATTTATTGGGGGTGCTGTGGTACAATGGTTAAGAGATGGACTGCACTTAATTCGAAATTCATCAGAAATTGAAGCCTTGGCAAGTCAAGTAAAAGATACAGATGGTGTGTATCTTGTCCCTGCATTTGCAGGTTTGGGCGCGCCCTATTGGAATCAACATGCAAGAGGCACTATTGTTGGAATAACGCGCGG
>CAIWBA010000212.1 GCA_903910765.1 uncultured Bacteroidota bacterium | reverse complement strand
GATTTATGCATTGCACTTAGGGTACCGGTCGTCTTGGAAGCCGTTACTGCAATTGTACTTGCAGATTTAATGATGATAGATCAAAAAATTCCAAGAATCATTAAAAATTAAAATTATGGAAAGCGAATTTATATACCATGTGACCACACAAAAGGAGTGGGAACAAGCTTTGTTGAAAAATGAATATTTACCATTGCATTATGAACAGGATGGGTTTATTCATTGTTCGATTGAAAGGCAGGTTCCAGGGGTATTGGATAGATTTTACAAAGGCCAATCTGGATTAGTTAAACTTAAAATAGAAAAAGCCAAAGTACAACGACCTGTTTTATTTGAACTAGCACACGATATAAATGAATTATTTCCGCACATTTACGGGTCTCTTAATATTGACTCCGTTGTGGAAGTAATTACATTGTAAAAATAAATGCAGTCATTTAATTTTATAAGAATTGCGGTTGTTTGCATCTTTTTGATTTTGCAATCGCCTAAGCTTGCTTCTGCGCAAAAAATTTATCCCAATACATTAACCAACGCCAACTATCTGGATAGCGGAAATATAAAACGCTATAAAAAATGGATCGATACCGCTCGCATTCATATTGAATTAAATCGGATCACAGGTATTGCAAGCTTTTATAGTCAAAGCTTAAATGGCACTTTAACCTCGACTGGGGAAATATTTAGCAATAAAAAATTGACTGCTGCATGTAATTTATTCAAGTTAAATACAATTGTTAGGGTTACTAATTTGCGAAGTGGATCCTATGTGTTGGTTAGGGTAAATGATCGAATGCATCCAAAAATGCTACAAAAAGGCAGAATCATAGATTTAAGTCAAGCAGCGTCTAAGAAACTGATTATCAATACAAAAGGAATCATAAAAGTAGCCATAGAGGCCATCGGGTATTCAAAAAACACCCCAAAAACATAGGAAATCCTTTATCTATAAATTATTTCAATATTTCATCTTTTAGGACTAAATTTGTATAAATATTAACTATTTAATACTATGAAAAAAATCCTATTTTCTCTAATCGTGTTAGCTTTTGCGGGTAATGTTTCTGCGCAAACAGATGCGAATGTGAAAAAACCATCTCTTGCCTTAAAAGTTTCAGCCTTTGATTTTACAACTGCTAGAGCAATTCAAGTGAACACGCTAGGCGCAGTTTTAAGTAATAAGTCTTGGGAAAAATTGAGTAATTCAACAAAAAGTATTGGCGTTCAATATTTTAAAGGAATCACATCTAAAATGGATTTCATGGTGAATTTGGACTTGGCTTCATTATCATATCCTTATTATGCTTCATCCGGAATCAAAACTACTTGGGGTAGTGCTAGCGGTGCAACTTCAAAAGGATTTTATGCTGCTGCTGATGCGGGCCTTAATTTTAAAATTTTAACTGATGACCATAAAGTAGTTCCTTATTTATCTGCTGGTATTGGTATTAGTAAATTTGCATCTAACTATATGGCTTATGCGCCAGTGGGTGCAGGTATCCAAATTAAAGCGAATCACGGTTCATTTATAAATATCTTGAGTACATTCAGAGCTGAAATGTCTTCTTTAACTAAAACACATTTCAATCATGGTATTAGTTATTCAATGCCTTTGAAATTAAAAGAGAAAAAACCAGTGGTTTTACCTCCGCCGCCACCACCAGCTGATACTGATAATGATGGCGTAATTGATGCAAATGACAAATGTCCGACTGTTGCTGGTTTAGCTAAATATGCGGGATGTCCAATTCCTGATACTGATAAAGATGGTATCAATGATGAGCAAGATAAATGTCCAACTGTTGCAGGTTTGGCTAAATATGCAGGATGTCCAATTCCTGATACGGACAAAGATGGTATTAATGATGAGCAAGATAAATGTCCAACTGTTGCAGGTTTAAGTCGTTATAATGGATGTCCAATTCCTGATACGGATAAAGATGGTATCAATGACGAAGTGGATGCTTGTCCAACTGAAGCAGGAATTAGTGCAAATCATGGTTGTCCTGATGTGCAACCAATTTTAACACAAGCAGCTTCAAATTTGAGATTTGCTACTGGTAAATCATATTTATCTGCAAAGCAATTAGCTAGCTTAG
>CAIWBA010000211.1 GCA_903910765.1 uncultured Bacteroidota bacterium | reverse complement strand
TACATTTGATATCAACTCTGTAATATATCCTTTAATAGTTTTATGTAAGGAAGTATAATCAAAGGGAAGTATATCCGCTTCTGATAAACGAAGTACTGCGCGTCCTGATGTTTTAGCAAGTGTTACGCCGTATTTAAATTCTGCATCTTTGAATCGCGCATAGTGATCATAAGAATCATAAATAGAATGATACTCGCCGCCTGCATCTTCTCCACCATAACCAATATTTAATGAAGGAACTCCTATATGTTGTATGAAGGAAGAATAATCCGAACCTGACCCCATGGCACCTAATGGATAGGCGGTTGCTTCAAAAATTTCTTTTTTTGATTTGCTCGTACTTGCATTAGTTGCACTATTCGCCTTATGTCTTTCAAATACCGAAACCCCCGCTTGCGGATCAATCACCGATTTGCTAATATCAGTTACAAAATTTGATAAACCATGGGAGCCTTGCACACCTAAAAATCCACGACCATTTCCATCTGAGTTTATATAAGCAACTGCTTTTGATTGTAATTCAAGTGCGTGATCTTCGACCCACTCTGTGGAACCCATCAAACCTGGTTCTTCCGCATCCCAAGCACAAAAGATTAATGTACGCTTTGGTTTCCATCCTTGTTTTAATAAACCACCAATGGCTATCGCTTCTTCTAATTCAGCAGCAATACCGCTAATAGGATCATTCGCACCATTTACCCATGCATCATGGTGATTGCCTCTAACAATCCACTGATCTGGATATTCCGAACCCTTAATGGTTGCAATAACATTCAACCCTGGTCTTAGTTTCCAATCAAATGCTAATTTCAAGTGCACTTTTGATTTACTTGGCCCGATATGATACGTCATAGGTAAAGCACCCGCCCAATCTTTTGGAGCTACTGGACCTGCCATATCTTTTAATAGTGGTGCTGCGTCGCCGTAACTAATTGGAAGTACAGGAATTTTTAATAAGTTTTCTGCATCTTTATGATTTACTCTAGGAGCATTAGCAGTAGAAGCAATATTCGGTGTAGTAGGATCGCCTGGATAAATAACCATATCCATTATGGATCCGCGTTGTACAGTTTGATCATTTTTATAGGCACCGATTGGATAGATATCACCTGCACTATAACCATCATCCGCTGGATCAGAATAAATTAAACAACCTATTGCACCATGCTCTTGTGCAACTTTTGGTTTTATGCCTCTCCAGCTACGACCATATTTTGCAATCACAATTTTTCCTTTAACATCAATACCATATTTCGCTAGGGTTTCATAATCTTCGGGTAAACCATAATTCACAAAAACTAAATTAGCAGTAACATCTCCATCTGCGCTCCAGCAATTGTAAGTAGCTAGTTGATCTGGTTGTCCTGATGTAGCATCTTCCTTGAATGAAGGTTCTTTTAATACTGCTTTAAAATTAGTGACACCGCTCATTTCTAAAACGCGCGTAATTGGTGTTGGAAACATTAACTGGTAGGTTTCTATTTTAGTATCCCAACCATTGTCTTTAAAAACTTTGGCAATTTCCGATGCAACAAATTTTCCGCCAACCGATCCAACATGATGTGGAACAGATGATAATAACTTTATGTTTTCGCCAACACGCTTTGCACTAAGCTGTGCATCAAAATCCGCTTCAATTTTTAATTGCTTGTCTGTATTTTTAAAACCAGTAATGGATTTTTGTGCAGAAACTGAAAGAGTGCTTATTAATAATAGCGCAAACAGTGCGAATATTTTTTTCATAGTAATAATTTGAATCTTTGAAATGTTATTAAGTAAAAGGCTTTTAATGATTATGGCTTTTCTATATTTCTTGATAAGTAATGGGTATAGTCGGGCAGTTTATATTCATATACTTCCTGCATAAATTTTGATGTGATTAAGAAATCGGCCGTGGTGCGATCGCAAGCCATGGGTAGGTTCCAGGCCACGACCAATCTTAGCAATGCCTTTACATCACTATCATGTGGCTGTGCCTCCATGGGGTCAAAAAAGAAAAATACCATATCAATATCACCCGAAGCAATCATTGCACCTATTTGTTGATCGCCGCCCAATGGACCACTTAACACTTTGGTGATTTTCCGATCCAGCGCTTCCTCAATTAATTTACCTGTTGTTCCGGTGGCAACTAGCTTGTGTTTTGCTAAGGCTTTTTTGTTATAGGTAGCCCATTCTATTAAGTCCTTTTTTTTATTGTCGTGCGCTATAAGTGCAATTTTCTTTTCTTTTTCAAAACGACGCATATGTTCTTTCATGATCAATATATTTTAAAGTGTGGCTACTTACTTGCAAATTTACTAACAAGCGGAATAGCGACCAAGGTAATTAATATAATTGGAAGGGGTATTGATAATTGATAAAGTAATACAAAAATAATTAGTAGAAATAGGGGATAGGTAAAAAGTAAAACAGCAAACAAAACTGAATCATAAAACACTGTATTTTTTGTTACGCGTGCAACAAAACGACGTAATGGAAAATAATAAGGTGCTTGTAAATAATAAATGGCGCGCGCAAAAGCAAATCTTAGTTTGCGCGCCAAAGAATTATTGGCAAGTGGTACGATGGGTGTAATAATATTTTTATTGAGTAATGCAAAAACCGCACTGTTAAATTCAACACGATCCTTAGCCGTGATGATTGTTTTTGTGTATGGAAAATCATTATACACCACATTTACATATTTACCCACGCCATGAAAATTATCATATGCAATGCCTACAACGTGAATAGTTGGAAATACGCCTAGTTCCTGGGTGCCTTGTAAAATTCGAGTGGTCCCTTTTTTAAACGGCTGCAGTTCATTCGTATTTAAACAAATGCCTTCAATAAAAATTAATACTGCTTCACCTTTGGCTAATAAGTTTTTTGAAGCCACAAATGCATATTCATTTAAATTCAAAAATTCTCTACCCTCCCGCAACCTATAAACAGGAATCATATTTAAAAGCCCTAATAAATAACGATGGTGTTTTTTTGTAAACACATCTCCTCTTGCTAAAAAATATACTCTTCGGCTATACTGTGCCCCAATGATTACTGCATCTAGAAATGAATTGGGATGATTTGCAATAATTAATAATGGCCCCTTGGTGTTTACTAACGATTTTTTTTTAATGTAAATTTTTTTACAAAAAATAAACAAAGCAGCGCGTATCAATAATTTAAGCAGGTAAATCAAGGAGTAAAGTTTGTATAAATATAAAAAAACCGCACCATAAATGATGCGGTTGTACTTACTAACTAACTAAAAACAAAAACTCTTGACTATTTTGAAGCGGCAGCCTCCACATTAGCGGCTATTTTAGCCCTAATCTTAGCTTCAATTTCATTGGCCATTTCTGGATTGTCGTGTAATATTGTTTTTACTGAATCGCGACCTTGTCCTAGTTTATTGGCGTCATAACTAAACCAGCTTCCTGATTTTTGTATGATCTCTAATTCAACGCCCATATCAATAATTTCTCCAATCTTGCTAATTCCTTCTCCAAAAATAATTTCAAACTCAGCAGCTCTGAATGGCGGTGCCACTTTGTTTTTAACCACTTTCACTTTTACTCTATTTCCAATTGCTTCATCACCATCTTTAATTTGTGCCATTCTTCTAATATCTAAACGAACTGAAGCATAAAACTTTAAAGCATTACCACCAGTAGTCGTTTCTGGGTTACCAAAAACAATACCAATTTTTTCACGAAGCTGATTAATGAAAATACAAATCGTGTTTGTTTTATTAATAGTCGCTGTTAATTTTCTTAATGCCTGACTCATCAAACGCGCGTGTAGCCCCATTTTCGAGTCACCCATCTCACCTTCTAATTCACTTTTTGGAACAAGTGCTGCAACAGAATCTATCACTAATACATCAATGGCACCTGATAATATTAAGCGATCTGCAATTTCTAAAGCTTGCTCACCATAATCAGGTTGAGAGACTAATAAATTATCTACATCCACGCCTAATCTTTTTGCATAGGCACTATCAAATGCATGTTCCGCATCTATAATTGCACACATTCCACCCTTTTTTTGTGCTTCTGCAATTACATGAATAGCAACAGTAGTTTTACCTGAAGATTCTGGTCCGTAGATTTCTACGATTCTTCCTTTTGGTAATCCACCAATACCCAAGGCTGTATCCAAACCAATGGAACCTGTTGAAATTACTTCCTGAGGTTCTTGGCTGCGCTCATTCATCATCATCACGCTTCCTTTGCCGTAATCCTTATCAATTTTATCGATTGTTAATTTTAAGGCTTTTAATTTTTCTACATTTGGGTTACTCATGGTTAATCGTTTTATGTTTTCTTTAATATTTATGTAAAGATAGGGATAAACTGTTAATAAACTAAAATATTTAGTATTTTTTTACTAATTTGATTAGTTTTTTGCTAATTATGATTTAAATAGTTGATAACCAATTATTTAAATTTTAGTAATCAGCGAAAATTTCATCTAAAATAGTGAAATTAGTTAGTAAAAAGTGGCGTAAACAACAACATCGACCTAAAAAGTCGATGTTGCATAGTAATTAAAAATAGGTTGCTCCTACAACTTCACCATCTTAAACTGTTGGGCTATTTTATTATCATTCGAGGTTACTCTGACGATATAGGTACCCCTAGCTAGTTGACCAAGTTGTATTTTAGTTCCTGCTGTAATATTTTGCTGAGTGGCCACTTTTGATCCAGTGGCTACATCATATACTTCTATGTTAAGCTTTTGATAACCCTTCACTATAAAATCAAAGTTCAATTGATTAATAAATGGATTGGGGGCTAGTTTGATAAACTCATCTTTACTTAAGTTAATGATGTCCGTTACTAAATAATAGTAAGCTGCGCTCATGACACTTGTACATCCATTGGTCGTTGTTTTTGCTGTATAGGATCCTGCAGTAGTTGGTTTATACTTTTGTGCGGTATCGGTAATCGCAGATCCATCTTTATACCAGGTGGTGCCCGGTGCCCCTGATAATAAGAAATTAGCAGTATCTCTTGATAATGAAGGAGCGCTTGGGTTTGTAGTCACTTTAATTGCAATTGAATCTGAAAATTTTGTACACCCTAAACTATCTGTAACCCTTAACCTTAGAACTCCAGCGGTTTTAATGAAAATCGAATCTGATGATTTAGAAACAGAGTCGTTATTATAATACCAAACATAGGAAGATCCAAGGGTTTTATTGGTGAGTTTTATGCTTGTTGAATCATTTTGACAAATTGTAGACTTTGAAATTTTCAAGGTTGGCTTTATACAATCATATATTTTAAATATAATTAAATTTGTTCCACCACCGGGATGGTGTATTAATTCGGAAGTTCCATCATTATCTAAATCACCAAGTTCAAACTTGTTAGATAGAATATCTGATGACTCTGAAGGGCTAAACCAATTTTTAAAACCATCCTGTAATATAAATTTTCCACGTCGCGTGTATTTAAACTTGCCTTCATTTGAACCTTTGAAATAAGAAAAGCCATTATAGTTTTTTTCCCAATAACCATAAAATGGCATATATGGTTTTACAATAGATGAGTCAACATCATATTTAATAAACAGATCTTTTATCTTGTCTCCATCAAGATCTTCAAAATAAAAATGCGAATCCTGAGAATACATTTTGCTTCTGCTTAGGGTGTCAATAAACTTATTCGTATTCTCAATGATTTTTCCATTGTCAATTGTTAGGATTAAAATATCATTTATGAAATCAAGATTAGCTGTTCCATTACCACCAGACCCCATTCCAGTTGATCTATATACTATTATTTCTTTTTTGTTATCCTTATCTAGATCTTCAACGAACATATACTTAGGGGCAATATATTTAGAGCCAAAACTACCAAGGTCGGTTAATGTATCAACAACAAAGCCGCCCTTTTTGTTATTTAAAATATATCCTAAAAAAAGTTCGTTTTGATTTGAATTAGCAATAGGCCTACTACCTCCAAAAAAATAATCTAAATAACCATCTCCATTAATATCAACCAACATATTTTTTCCTTCTGGCCCGGTAGAATAATTAAGGTTCGCTGTTTTTTGACGATTTAGGGTGAAGTTTCCCATACCATCATTTACCAAAACATCTATATATCCATCTGGCGCATTAACGCTCTGTATATAATCTATATCCCCATCATTTTCAATATCTCCATAAGCACTTCCAAAAATGGAAACAAACTTAGAATTTGAAATGTAGGGTGGTTGTGATTGATCAAAATTTAATTTTGAATAATTATAGTTATCTTTTTTATCCACCAGCCTTCCATTTTCAAAAGTATAATATCTGCTTAGTTTACCAGCTGTTTGTAGATTATAGTCTCTGTTTTCGATCATCCCTAAATACTTTAAGACCTGTTTTCCTAAGATGTTTTTTGCAAGCGTTGGGTTTTGATCATCTAAAAAATATTCCGTATGATAATGTTCTCCAAGATTTAAAACTTCTTTTTTTCCGTCTTTGTTTAGGTCTATTTGTTCGAAAAAATCTGGCTGATGCCATAATACATCTGGATTCCTAAAATTTTCGTGATAATAAGTGGCGTTAAAGGCGCTATCAAATTTGACATAGGCAGGGATGCCCATTCTTTGATTATTGTACATCTGCTTATTTTTAGATGTATCACTGATTGGTGGATACCATATTTGAACAGTTTGACCGACAATATCATTAATGCCATTGTTGTCAATATCTTGTATTAAAAAAGCTGCTTGATTAGCTAGTCTAAAAAATTGATTTGGCCCAAATTTTGTATTTTCTAAACCAGTCATTCCATTACTAAAACTTTCATAATAATAAGGAATGTACCCATTTTGCAATTTTCCTGTATTTTTTGGCCAATTTAAATACCTAATAATATAAATTGTAATTGTATCGTTTATTGTGACTGCATTTTTATTATATTTTACGGGAACCTTAAAGTATTCTTTTGAATAACTTGAAACACTTGTTTTTATACTTATTTTATTATTAGAAATCGTGAAATAGGTTTTATAATCCCCATCCCCATAAGTAACATATTTTGAAACACTATCGAGCATAAAATCAGCAACACTTAATGAACTATTAACCCCTAGGTCTTCTAAAATAGAAACCGTTTTCTTTAGTAAAATTGGGCTCCACTCACAGGCATCTCCAATATTATTTTTATCTAAATCTTCCTGAAAGGGGTTATACATGTATTGACAATTATCTTCTGAATCTGCAATACCGTCATTATCAATATCTGGGCCCTTGTCAAGTGATAAAATAAAGCCCTTAAACGAGGTGTTTAAACTATCATTTCGCACCTTATTTTGTTGGTTGAAAAAAAATTGATTGGGATATTGTTTTAACTTATCAGATTCAATTCCGGGATCTGTGCCATATGAATAAAAAATTAATTTATTGGTTTTGCCAGTGTTAATTGGAATTAAACTATTTGCTATAGAAAATTTATGTATTTCATCATATTTGTATACTTTCATTGAATCAGCAAGTTCTTTAAACTCTTTGAAATAATATTTTAGTCCCATTGATTTCAAAGAAAATTTACCATTAATATTTTTAAAATACATGGTTGAATCATTCCCATTAAAACCTTGCCATCCTGTCCCATCATGATCGATGTTTTTTGGATATAAGTCAATAAAACCATCATTATCAATATCCACTAGACCTAATAAACCTGAACCGTATGTTTTACTTATGTTCTCGCCATTTTTAAAATAATTACTAGTGGCGTCAATAAATTCACCGTTTTTTATATCAAATATTTTAATAAGTTGGTATAGTTTTTTTCCTGGTTGAAAATCACCACCACCATTAGCCCAATACTCAATTAATTGATTTGTTCCATCCTTTTTTATATCAACTAGATAAAACCCCCTTATTTCAATCTTGGAACCGGGCATATCTGTTAATAAACCATTACGTTGAAAATCATCAAATTTAATAATTGGCGAATAAAGATCAAGTGGTTTATTTTGACTCATCATACATAATGCATTGCCATCCCTATCATTAAAAACTAAATCAAAATATCCGTCGTTATTTACATCAAATAATTTTATATTTTCAGGACCTTCTGAATTACCTCCAAGACTATCTATTCTAGACTTATTAAATAAATTGTTATTTGCATCTCGTGCATCTCTTACGGTAAATGGAGTTGTTCTTGTCATTGACCTTCCGCCGTTATTTATAAAAAATTCAATATCCCAACCACTTGGCATTAATTTATCATTATTACTAAACTGCTGTACAGCATTTACCAGGTCAATGTATCCATCTTTATTATAATCAACGGCGGTTATACCAAATACAGAGCCTAACCTCATACCTTGTAAAAATTCTGGGGAATCCTTAAAACTTCCATCTGGCTGTGTTAAATATAAATGATGGCGCCTTTGGATAAAAGTAAAATTAGCCATTGTATCAATATCAATATTTGGCTTAATAAATGGATAAATCTTAAGATAATTAACATTCCATTGTTGATGAATTTGCTCACCAGTTATGAAAATGTCTTTTTTTCCATCACCATTAAAATCTTCAACCAAAAACCAGTTAGGCCTAATAACCCATAAGCTATCCTTCGCATATTTTACTGTTTTATCGCTATAGTTATCTTTTCCGTCGTTTTCAAAAAAATTTAAATATGAAATTTCACCATTTGTCCCACATGGGCCCATATCATCACCAGTAGTAACAAAATCTATTAAACCATCATTATTAAAATCTATTGGTATAGTAATTCTAAATGCAGAACAGTTAAATTTTGTGCTTTTAGAAAGTGGGCTGATTTTATACTTTGAGAAGTCAATTAGAGACTGAGCACGAAGTGAATTATAATTTGATACATAAAAAGACAAAAAAAGAATAAGTGCAGAAAGTAAATACTTCTTCCCCATACAATAAAATTGTTAAGTTATAAAATAGCCTTTGGGGGTATTGTGAAATTACGATATATATATTAATTGCTGAAAACAAAAAAGCCACCGCAGTACGGTGGCCTTAATTAATTCTATGTTTTGGGAGGCTATTTAAGCTGCTTTAAAAACACTTTACGGTATTCCACTTTCATGGTTTTGGAAACATGTACTTGAAAACCCAATAAACCGCTCATTTTGCGCTTTTCGGGATCCTCATCTGTAACCTCACTCATTAATACACCATTAATATAGTGTTGCATATGGTTCCCCCTTACTATGATATGTATATCATTCCAGTCGTTGGATTTAATTTTAGCTTTTAATGAATCTGCATTTCCAAGCGATCCTGTGATAGTGGGTTTAACATCGGTTTTTAAAAGGGCTATTTCACCACGCTTTGCTAAAAAGCCACGACCACGCTCCTCATAGTTTTGTCCAGTATAAACATTACCACCATCAATATCAGCTTGGTATCCTTTTAATGCATATTTAATAGTAGGAAGCTCCTCGCTTCTATAATTAATACCACTATTACCTTCCGCGCTTATGCGATACTTTGCTTTTAATTCAAAATCGGCAGGTAAGCTTTCGCGGTATATTAAAAACGTATTTGTTTTAATCGGTGTTTGTGGTGTTACCTCTCCGACGAAACTATTGTCCTTTACTTTCCAAAAAGTGGTATCAGCATCCCAGCCAGCCATGGACTTGCCATCAAATATTTTAACAAAGCCATCCTTCATTTGTTGTGCATTCGTTGCAAGTGTATTACCCAACAAACAAATAGCGATTACGATTCGGAAAAAGTTTTTTTGATTCATTTAATTTTAAGTTAATTTTTTTACAGCCATTTTATTTAACACCACAATCCTTCCAACTACGTGAAGCTGCCGATGCCGAAACTGCATCACAAACTTTTTGCGTATCCAAGGCTTCCTTAAAAGTAGGGGAACAAGATTCGCCTGTTTCAATACTTCTTAAAAAATCAGCGGCTTGGTGTACAAAGGAATGTTCGTATCCAATACTCAAACCCGGTACCCACCATTTGTCCATATAAGGATGATCGCCATCGGTGATATGTATGGTTCTCCAGCCTTTTAATTTTGATTCGTCGGTATTATCATAAAACTCC
Source organism: uncultured Bacteroidota bacterium (assembly GCA_903910765.1). Lineage (GTDB taxonomy): Bacteria > Bacteroidota > Bacteroidia > Chitinophagales > Chitinophagaceae > Sediminibacterium. The sequence continues at coordinate 2,854 of CAIWBA010000211.1, read as the reverse complement.
AATCTGTTTAAGTCATGTAAGTCCCAACGAATAGATGCATTCGCACCATTAATTTCAAAAGTATATAATGCTTTATGTCCGCGTGCATATCTGGTAGATTCAAATAAACCCAATGAACCATTATTAAAATGACACAAGAAAGAACATGCATCATCAATTTTTACTTCTTCTACTTTTCCTGTTAATTGATGCATACGTTGTTTAACAAAAGTCTCAGTCATCGCTGATACATCTTTAATGCCGCCGTTCAACCACATTGCAGTATCAATACAGTGTGAAAGTAAATCACCCAATACGCCCGAGCCTGCAACAGCAGCGTCCATGCGCCACAATCCTTCACCACCTTGCGGTAATGCTTCGTTGATGGTCCAGTCCTGTAAAAAATTTGCGCGGTAATGATATATTTTTCCAAGTTTGCCTGAGTCAATAATTTGTTTGGCTAAAGTAACTGCAGGTAAACGACGATAGTTATACCATACGGTATTTTTTACACCTGCTTTTTCAATAGCATCTACCATTAATTGTGATTCTGCTAAATCGCGTGCTAATGGTTTTTCACATAAGATCATTTTTCCTGCAGCCGCTGCAGCGATTGCAATTTCAGCATGCGTATCATTGGGTGTACAAATATCTACTGCATCAATATCGGAGCGTGCTATAATTTTTCTCCAATCGGTTTCAAAACTTTCATAGCCCCATTGTTCAGCGAATGCTTTTGCTTTTGTTTCATTACGAAAACAAACTGCCTTTAACACGGGTGTGTATGCAAGCTCAGGAAAAAAGTTAGGCACACGACGATATCCGTTTGAGTGCGTACGTCCCATAAATCCGCCGCCGATTAATCCAATATTTAATGTTTTTTTAGTTGCCATATTTTTAAGAATTATAATAGTGTGTTATAAAAATTATTCTGCTTCATACCAACCATGTTGGTCGCGCACTTTAATCATAGATGCTAATATATCATTCCATGTTTGTTGTTTGGTCATTACTTCATTCGGGAACATACAACCATCCCAACAAATATGTTTAAATGCTTTTGTTAATGCACCATCCTCATTACGTAACCAAAATCCTGCATGCTTTGCAATATCTAATTTACCATTTGGATCAAGGGCTTGACAGTGACGACCTGTTTTATCATGCGCACCGGTGCCATGCACGGTTCCGTCGTTTTGTGCAACATGAAAATCAAGTGTCCAAGGGCGTAACGCTGCCGTTAATTTTTTTAATCCCGCATCTAGTGTAGCTTGATCATTCCAATCAAAATTTTCTGGCAAGATGCGATCCTGTGGACTATTGTATCCCAATAAATATAAAAGCGTATGTGCCATATCCGCCTGGAATCCAATGTTAGGACGATCTACTGATTCTAGGGTTTCAATCATTGCAGTCCAGCTATGCATCCCGCCCCAACAAATTTCTCCTTCTGCGGCTAATTTTTCTCCAAAATCTGCAGCTACATCACAAGCTTCTCTAAAAGTTGCAGCAATTAATTTTGTGTTGTTCACTGGATCGGCACTCCATGCTTCTGGCTTACTCGCCGAATCTATTCTTATAATACCACTTGGCCTTACGCCATACTCTTTTAATTTTTGACCAAAGCGACATGATCTTTTCACCATGTCCACAAATACCGCACGATCTTCTTTGGATCCCATCGCTGGTCCACCCCAGATAGGTGCTACCAAGCTTCCTACATTTAAATTTAATTTGCCAACTTTTTCTGCAAATCTTTTTATGCCATCATCTGATTCATCAATATTAAAATGTGGTTCAAAAAGTCCAAGGTCAATACCATCAAATTTTACGCCATCTACTTCGGCGTTCACCGTTAAGTCCAATAAAGTATCTAAACTTATTGGTGGTTCAGAATCTGGGCCCTTGCCTACAATACCCGGCCATGTTGCGTTGTGTAATTTTGGATAATTGTTTTTCATATGGTTTCATTTAATTGTTTTTTAATAAAGGCCAATCCATTGGTGGCAATTTCCCAGGGTAAGGAATATTCTCTCCACACATTAATACTATTTGCAAAATCAGGATCATTGCGCGAAAAAGCTTCAATGGTTAGCCATCCCTTATAATTAATTTCTTTAAGCGCAGAAAAAGTTTCACTCCATTGAACATGACCATCACCAGGAGTGCCGCGATCGTTTTCGCTAATGTGTACATGTCCTAAATAGGGCGCTATGTTTTTGATGGCTTGGCCATTTTTTTTCTCTTCAATGTTAGAATGATGCGTGTCATACATGGCTTTCACATTTGGATGATTGGCCATCGTTACTAATTTTTTTAATTGATCCATGGTATTACATAAATAACATTCAAAACGATTGAGCGCTTCTAAGGTTAAAGTAATTCCCGCTTGTGCTGCGTGTTCACCAGCCGCATGAAGTAATTCAGCACAATGCGCATACTCTGTTTCCTGTGGTGGTTTTTTTGTAAACACACCATGTGCAGAATGAAAGGGTCCGCATAAAATGGTAGAATGCATAGCATGCGCACGATCAATCCCCCACTTAATTCTATCTAACGCACGTTGGCGTACTTGCGAAGAGGGATCCACCGGATTTTGTTCTTTATCAACTACAAAAACACTTGTGGTTTCTAATCCTATATTGGTGGCATGGGCGCCAAAACGTTGATACGCTTTTTCATCAGGTGCGCCAATAAAACACTCTACTCCATCATATCCGATTTTTTTTAACTCATCAATAATGGGAAATAAATCATCCGAAACCACCGCCGACCATACCAGCGTATTAAAACCTATTTTATTCATGTACTTTTTTTATTTTATAGTAGATGCAGCAAAGCCGCGATAAGGAATATTCTCTCCACACATTAATAC
>CAIWBA010000210.1 GCA_903910765.1 uncultured Bacteroidota bacterium | reverse complement strand
CTTTTAAATAAACAATGAACAAATCCTTCCTATAAAAATCTAACCTAATTAATAGCCAGGATTCTGTTCTATCTTAGGATTAGTAACATCGATCATTCCTTGAGGAATTGGTCTCAAGTAATGCATTGCTTTTATTTGAGGAGTACCAGCTAAACCATATTTAGTCCATGGATTGTACTTAGTACCACGAGAAATTAAAGTTTGTGTACGCTTTAAATCATTCCAACGGAATGACTCACCCAAAAATTCTCTTGCTGATTCATCTAAAATCATATCAATTGAAATAGTTGCAGGCGTAGCTCTATAGGAAACCACATTTGTTGGTAAATCTCTAGCATCATCTGCATTTGCCGCACGCGCTGGTGCTTTACCTGCATTTGAAGCCAATGCACGATCTAATACTATATTATAATATACATCAGCAGTTCCTAATTTGGCACCTGTTGCACCTTTTACAATTGCTTCTGCAGCCATTAAATATAAATCTGCAGAACGGAATAAAGGCTCATTCCAAGTTCCCCAGCCATCAGAAGTTGGAAGCCCAGGTTGGAAAAATTTCCAAATCATTGGCTTACCCCAGAACATATTATCAGTTACACCTGTTGTTGCATTGATTGGAGCATATCCTTCCATTTCATCATGATTGGTTACATGATACTTTTTAGTTCCACCAGCCACATTCAGTCCACGATCACTTACTGATAAAACTGGATTATTCCAAGCTCTAATAACAGCAGTAGTGTCTCCTTTAACAAAGTTCAATGTTGCACTTGAAGAATACGTATTGTTCTTTAAAGAGATAGCAGCTGAAGTAGTTGCATAAGAAACGCTATTGTAAGTTCCTTCATAACGTGCATCTAATTTTGGATCAAATAAACGATAAGCAGCCCAAGTAACAATATGCACATTTTTCATTACACTATAAGGTGCAGCAGCACCAGACACTTGTGCAATACCTGAAGGTCCACCACCCATTTGGCTATGAATATTATTACCTTGAATACCGGTTGCAGCATCAAAGTTTAAATCGCCTTTATAAAAAGCTGGATTTTCATATTGAACAGCAAAAATCACTTCCTTACTTGCGTTTGCTGTAACTACTGAACTTGCTAATGTTGCAGTTTCAGCAGGTACATTTTTATTATGAATTGGGAATAAGGTATTCCAATCTTTTTCCATAGGATATAAATTGGAAGCAATTAAAGCATCAGAAAGCGCTAATGATTTTGTAAAATCAGCATCAGATCCACCTAATGAATTGTTGAAATTCCAACCTCTTGTTAAATATACTTTAGCTTGTAAAAATTGTGCTGCTCCTTTGCTCGCTCTACCTCTTTCACTTGGCGTTACTGGCAAAACTGCAATCGCTTCATCTAAATCTTTTAAGATTTGGGTATACACTTCCTTCGCAGTTGATTTTTTTGCTTCCAAACTTCCAGTCAATGACTCAGTCAATGGCATTGGTATATCACCCCATTGTTGCACTGCCCAGAAATAGCTTAATGCACGTAAAAATTTTGCTTGACCTACCAAGTTTGAAATAACAGCGGCATCGCCACCGACAACATCCTTCTCTCTTGCAATTGCTGCATTACATCTGTTTATTTCACGATATAATTGATCCCAATAGGTTTGTAATTCACCATCTGTTGAGTTAAATCTAATGTCATACACATCTCTTGCAGAACCCACTTGATTCGCCACATTGAAAAAAACACCATAAGAACCATTTTCTGCAAAAATGTCGGTACTATTATGTGTTAATTTTTTACGCTGTGTCAAATCCCTCAATAAGGGGTAACAAGAATTCAATAAATTTAAATAACCACCTGGTGTGTTATAAAAATTATCTGTTGTTCTATTCGCCGGATTGAATTATGTAATAAAGTTTTTATTACATCCAACCATCACCATG
>CAIWBA010000209.1 GCA_903910765.1 uncultured Bacteroidota bacterium | reverse complement strand
CAACACCTTGACGGTAATTAACAGTAGTGCCAAAATTAATGGTCGTGCCGTTTGCACCTACTGCCGCATTAATTGCGTTCACTAAAATTTGAACATTTACATCATCGCTACCCGCTACTACTAATGCAGCACCTTGGTTAGCCGTTAATGCTTTTGCAGCAGCTTCGATACCTGCTTTTAATTTTTCATCTGCCACACCTGTTACGCCAGTTCCTTTTACTGCACTTAATAAAGCAGCGGCAACTAAACCAATTTCAGAAGGGCGACATAAATATTTTTCATCTGCATTAGAACCAGTCATACTTGCCACTGTTTCAAAGTGGATATGCTTGCTCATCGCAGGATTTTTTTCATCTAATTTTTTTCCTACTGCATATTGTTTTGCAAATGCAACTGGATTTAACCAAGTACCTAAAAAATCAGCGCTTAAAGAAACAATTGCTTTTGCTTTTTCAAAATGGTAAGAAGGAATTACTCTTTTACCATAACAAGCTTCATTCGCTAACAACATGGCACTGTTTGAAACAGCATCATAAGTAACATGTTTGCTACCAGGATGTTTTGCTAAAAATTGTGCCACTACTTTTTTAGTCGTTGGAGAAGTAATTGAACTCGTAACAATCACCGTATTGCCTGATAATTCAGCAGCAATGGCTTTATCAATAGCCTCAAAAGTTGCTTCCTTACCACCAATCGTTGGGAAACGCAAACGTGCAGTATCATATAAGTCTAAAACAGCCGCTTGAACGCGGGCTGAAGTTCCACCACCTGTTAAAGGTGATAAATCATTACCTTCTAATTTAATTGGACGACCATCACGCACTTTTGCAAGTACACTTACCACATCACCATCTTGCACATACGTAGTTGCATAATAATCAGCAATACCTGGAACAATATCTTCGGGCTTATTCGCAAAAGGAATTGACTTTTTAATAGGCATTTCGCAACTTGCCGCAACAGCTGCTGCTGCAGTACTAAAGCCTACATACTTTAAAAAATCACGACGAGGTGCTTTTGCTTGTAAAAAACTTTCTCCTTTTTCTAAAGTAGATTCGTCTTCAACAAAAGGAAGTTCCTCTTTAAATTCATTTTGAACTTCATTGTTATAAGCTTCAGATTTATTTAATTCTCCAAAACTTTGCCAGTGCTTTTTTTGCTCCATAATAATGTATATAAAAAATTACGCCTCTTATTTAATCCGGTTTATAAACTCAGTTGGTTATTCGTGTTTTGAAATGACTACTTATTAGTAGTGACATTTTTGACACTCAGTTCCACCAATTTTTTCAACAGTGATTCCTTTTGCACTATCTAATTTTCCACTCTTTAAATCTTCATGGAAAGTTTCGTAAATGCTATAAAAACCATTTTCTTTAAATTTCACTTGTGTTGATCGGTGACAGTTAACGCACCAGCCCATACTTAAATCTGAAAACTGTTTAACCTCGCCCATCGTTTGAATAGGACCATGACATTGTTGACAAGCCACTTGACCTGCATTCACGTGTTGTGCGTGGTTAAAATAAACGTGGTCAGGTAAGTTGTGAATACGAACCCACTCAATAGGTTTTGCTTGAGAAGCATCCCAAGGTTGCCCTTCCGTGAAACCAGCGTATTTGTATAATTTTTTAATTTCATTGGTACCATCTACTACATCTCCATTATCTTTTACCAATGGTGCGCCTTTGTATTCATTGATGGCCATGTGACAGTTCATACAAACATTCACACTCGGTAATGTTGCTTGCTTGCCTTGATAGGTTCCAGTATGACAATACTGACAGTTAATTTGATTAACGCCCGCATGTACTTTGTGAGAATAATAAATAGGTTGTTCAGGTTGGTAATCTTTTGAGCGACCTAAACCCATTGCACCAACAGTTGTCATGTAACCACCTAGTATAAATAATACAATGGCAATAAATGCGATGTATGCTTTGTTTCTGTAAAAAGGAATAGGCTCCGTAGATGGAATGCCTGCTTTGTCGTCTGATAATTTTTTTAAGTTGCTATTAACTTGTAATAATATTAAAGAAACAACGGCTAATATTAAAGTAAGTAAACCAAAAACTAAAGTGCTGTCTGATTGATCTTCTGGAGCACCTGCTGCGGCTGCGCCACCTGCTGGAGCTGCACCTGCGGCAGGAACTGTTTTGATGTAAGCTAAAATTGCATCAATATCTTTATCCGTTAAAGTTGGAAACAAGTTCATTGCAGTTTTATTGTACTCGTTGTACAATTTGTTTGCATATGGATCCCCTGTTTTTAAAAATGCAGCGTTGTTTTTAATCCACGCATACAAATTCTTTTTTTCAGGCCAACGATCTTCAACACCGGCTAACGCAGGGCCAGTTAATTTTTTATTAACCGCGTGACATGAAGCACAATTTTGTGAGAAAAGTGCTTTCCCATCTTGCGCATTCAAATGATTTCCGATAGATGAACTAAGGGTAATTAATAGGAAGATCGAAACGATCTTAGCTAGGCTTCTTAAAATTGTCATATACACAAAAAGTGTCTAGGGTGTAAAAATGTCCTCGAACGGGTGCAAAATTAGGTAAGAATAAGATTGAATACTAACAAAAGGGTAGATATTTTTATAGAAATTGTTGAGTTTCAAAGAACTCGAGGGAAAAAGGCTGATGAATGTCATAAAAATGTAATGTTAGTTTGGTGTGGAGGAATTTATTTGGTTTTTGGAGGGCGGTTTTGGAAAAAAAAGGCACCTTTG
>CAIWBA010000208.1 GCA_903910765.1 uncultured Bacteroidota bacterium | reverse complement strand
GCAATCATGCCTATGAATATTAAAATTATTAAAAATAGATCTGATATTGGCGCGGGTACGCGCGGTTCAGATATAGGTATAGATGCAATTGAAATTGCTGCTATCAATCATAATAATGATTTTTTTCATCGATATCATTATTTAGATGTTAAAACGCATAACGAATCTATCTATCATAAAAACACCAATAATTTTGCTAAGCGAATTGAGCATGTAAAGGAACAGTGTCAGCGGGTAGCCGACGCCGTTAAAGAAACTATTTTATCAGGTGCTTTCCCCATTGTATTATCTGGAGATCATTCATCGGCGCTAGGTACCATCAGTGGCATTAAGGCAGCAAATCCTGAAAAAACAATCGGTGTAATTTGGATTGATGCACATGCTGATTTACACGCTCCATATACATCACCCTCAGGCAATATTCATGGAATGCCACTAGCTGCAGCAATGAATATGGATAATTTAGGTGCAAAAATCAATGAACCAGGTGAAAACACTGCAAAACAATGGGATGAATTAAAAAATATAGGTATTCCTGGTCCAAAAATAGTACCTGCTCATTTAGTATATTTTGGTTTGCGTGATTTTGAGACTGCAGAAAAACAAATTATTGAAGAACATTCAATACAATTTTTTGAAGTTGCTGAAATAAGAAAAAGAGGTTTGAATTTTTGTTTTCATAAAACAATGTTACAATTAAAAGACTGCGATCAATTATACATATCATTTGATGTGGATTCCTTAGATTGTGAACGTGTTTCTTATGGAACTGGGACGCCAGTACCAACTGGCTTCACATCAGGTGAAATAAAGGAGTTATTAGCACTATTTATTCCAACAAAAAAGGTTTGTTGTGTTGAATTTGCTGAGGTTAACCCTCTTTTAGATAACAAAGGCAATAAAATGGCCGAAACAGCATTTGAAATTTTAGATCAATTAGTTGTTGACTTACTGCGCGCCTAATTAATTTTTTATTTATTCTTTTTTTAATGGGTAATGTATTATTTTTAACACCTAAATAAAAACTATGTCAACTAAGATTACCATTAACAATAACGGTTCATTAAAGGTAGAAGGAGAATTCACAATTGTAGATCGTGCTGGAAATACTTACGATTTAGCAGGTAGGGAAGTGATTGGCCTTTGCCGTTGTGGATTAAGTAAAAACAAGCCATTTTGTGATGGTGCTCATAATGGAAATTTTGAACACGAAGCAACTGCGTTCGCACTTCCACCTAAAAAAACAGTTTAATTTTTCTTCAGCTTCAATTTAGTCTTTTCCTTATTTTAAATTACACGCAATATTAAAGGCGGCCCCGATGTGTCGGGGCCGCCTTAGCTTGTTCAACCAAATTAATTTTTACTTTTTCTTTTCAGAGCTATTCAACCCTAATATTGTATATAAGGGACAAAAGCTTATAACACTAGTTAATAAAAATACACCACCCAATAAAAGTAGTACAAGACCTAAAGTCCCTTCAACAAGTTTGGTGATATATAACCCAGCAAATACAATAGCAAGAACAATTCTAATTGCCTTATCTGCAGAACCCATGTTTGATTTCATATGGTTTAATTTAATATTTTTGTATCTAAGTTTCTATAATTTATAATTATATTTTTGATCTTAATCCAACCCAAGATCCACCATTATATACTTCAATATCTGCACGCTTCAATATTACCTTAGCCATACCACTTCGTGCGCCGCTTTGGCAAACAGTGATTACAGGCTTCCCCATTTTTTTTATACTCGCTATTTCACGTTGGATGATATTTACAGGAATGTTTTTGGATCCTTTTATATGTCCACCATCAAATTCCTGTGGACTACGCACATCTATTATAATTGCACCTGCTTGCAAGAGTGCCTTAAAGTCAATCCTAGGGCCAAATAATTTCTTAAAAAAACTGAACATATTAATTGTTTATTTATTGCGAAGTTCAATAAATTATCAGAAATAATTAATGATATTTATCACCTCAGCCAATTAAACAACGTTAAAAAAGGGTTATTTACTAATTTTTATACTTAAAATGGTTTCTATTAAATCTAATCCAATGAATTTCAATTCATTTTAATCCTAAATTTTGATTATTTTTAATGACAAATAGATCATTATGTCAGATATTAAAAGAGTAGACAGTTCCCGTAGG
>CAIWBA010000207.1 GCA_903910765.1 uncultured Bacteroidota bacterium | reverse complement strand
GGTGGTGCAGAAAAGTGGGCTAAAGTACAATCTATAAAAATTGAAGGGCAAATTGAAGTGCAAGGAATTAAAATTCCTTTTACAATGCAAGGTGCACAAATGAAAGGCGTAAGAGTAGATGCTGAATTTCAAGGAAATAAAATTATTGATATCACTACACCAACCAAAGGATGGGCGCAAAACCCATTATCTGGTAAGGCAACCTTAAGTCCAATTTCAGAAGATGAGTTAAAGCAAAAATTGGATGATTTAGATATTCAAGACGCTTTTGTTGATTATAAAGCCAAAGGTTCTGTGATTGAATCTTTAGGTAAAGATGAAGAAGATGGAAATGAGTATTTCAAAATCAAGATGACAACAAAAAATGGTAACGAAAAAACATACTTTTTTGATACCAAAACCAATTTGATTTATAAAATAGAGTCTATTGTAAAACAACAAGGCCAAGAAATGAAGTCTGAACAAAAATTATTAGACTATCAAACAACTGAATACGGAATTAAAATGCCTTTCAAACAAGATCAAGGGCAAATGATGATGGTTACTAAAAAAATTACCGTCAACCCAACTATCGACGCTGCAATTTTCAACGGAAACTAATTTTCTATAATTAATAAACTACTATTTTTCGCAAATCAACCTGCGTAAATAGTAGTTTTTTATTTCAATTATTTTTATGTCATTAAAAAGTAAATTAACAGGATTTTTTTTGCTACTCGTATTTTTTACAAGTGCACAAAACACAATTAACTCTTCTTATTTTCAAGTAATGGGCGCAAGGCCATTAGGCCCATCTACCATGAGTGGAAGAATAACGTCTATTGATGGGATAAGCGCTAACGGGCAAATTAATTTATTTGTAGGTACTGCAGGTGGCGGTATTTGGAAAAGCCAAAATGGCGGTTTGTCATTCAATTCAATTTTTGATAAATATTGTCAATCCATAGGTGCCCTTGCGATTGAGCCGGGTAATGCTAAAGTTTTATATGCAGGCGCTGGAGAAAGCAATACCAGGAATTCAGTTTCCTATGGCGATGGCATGTATAAAACAACTGATGGTGGAAACAATTGGCAGAAAATTGGATTGGATAGCACAGAAAGAATTAGTAAAATTATAATCGATCCTTCTGATAAAAAAACTGTGTATGTTTCTGCCCCAGGGCCACTTTGGACTTCATCTACACATAGAGGATTATACAAAACAATGGATGGCGGAAAAACATGGAATAAAATTTTATATGTAAACGATGAAACAGGATGTGCAGATATTGCGATACATCCAACAAAACCAGGAACACTATTTGCTTCCATGTGGCAGTTCAGAAGAAAGGCGTATGCTTTTAGTTCTGGCGGTCCTGGAAGTGGTTTATATAAATCAACGGATGGCGGAAAAAATTGGAATAAAATTAACAACGGATTTCCGGAAGGTGATTTAGGTAGAATTGTAATTACAATTAATCCTTCTAAACCATCAGAAGTGCTTGCGATTATTGAAGCAAAAGTTCCAGGTTTATATATTTCTGAAGATGAGGGTGCCACTTGGAAAAAATTAGCATCTACAGAAAATTTGACTGCACGTCCATTCTATTTTAGCACATTGGTTTATGATCCTAAAGATCCAAAAAGAGTATACCGCCCTGCGTTTGACTTTCAATATTCAAGCGATGGAGGATATTCTTGGAACAATACAGTGATTGGCGGAATTACACCACATTCAGATATGCATGCTTTATGGATTAATCCAAATAATCCAGAGATGATGTTTGTTGGAACAGATGGTGGTATTTATATGAGCAACAACAAAGGAACAGCTTGGCAATTTATTAATAGCCTTCCTGTTGGCCAATTTTACCATGTAGCTACAGATAACCAAACGCCTTATCATGTATATGGTGGATTGCAAGACAACAATAGTTGGATGGCGCCAAGTTCAGCACCAGGCGGCGTAACTGCCGTTGATTGGAGATGGATTAATGGGGGTGATGGATTTTGGGTACAACCTAGTTTATTAAATTCAAAAATTATTTTTTCTGAATCACAAGGGGGTGAAATTACAAAAGTGGATTTATCTACTGGACTTTCCTATGGTGTACGTCCTAAAAAATTAGAAGGGGATGAGGAACACCGTTGGAATTGGAACACGCCAATCGTGGTAGGTGCATCCGCTAAAAAAAATACAGCAGGTAAGCCGGTGTATAATTTATATACAGGGGCGCAGTATTTATTTAGATCAAATGATGACGGAAAAAACTGGCAAAGAATATCTCCAGATTTAACGACCAATAATCCTAATAAAATTAATCAAGCAGAAAAAAATGCGGGGATTACAGGTGATAACACCAGTGCCGAAAACCATTGCACTATTTTTACTATAACCCAAGATCCTAAAAATGAGAATATCATTTGGGTGGGAACGGATGATGGTAATCTTCAGGTAACAACAGATGGAGGTAAATCATGGCAAAATAAAGCAGCAGGTATTTGGAAAACAGGCGTACCAGAAAATACCTGGATCAGCAGTATTGAAATATCTTCCTTGGACTCCAAAAGAATTTATGTCACGCTTGATAATCATATGTATGGCGACATGCATACTTATGCGGTGATGAGTTCCGACGGTGGTAATACTTGGAAAAAGTTTAGCTCTTCTGAATTTACCGGTTTTGCGCATGTAATTAGAGAAGACATTGTCAATGAAAAATTATTATTCTTAGGTACTGAAATGGGATTATTTATTTCATTGGATGGCGGTAATAACTGGATGCGCAGCAAGTATCAAAATATGCCTTGGTATAATTTGGTGCGTGATATTAAGATTCAACCACAAACTAATGATTTAGTGATTGCTTCTCATGGTAGAGGAATTTATATAATAGACAATATTCAGCCCTTAAGAGAAATGGTAAAATCTGATTTGTCGCAATCTGTTTTATTTTACCCAATTCAGAATTTCAAATATGAATATTCACCGCAATATCCGCAACCTGCTTCAAACCTAACAGGATGGGAGGGCGGAAGCAAAGCCATTGCGCCTACTTTTTATTATTATTTGAAAGAAAGAAGTAATAGTGGGGTAAAAATTGAAATTTATGACGCTGCTAATAAAAAAATAAAGGACATCAATGCCTCTAGTACCAAAGGCTTAAATAAAATTTATTGGGATTTATCTATCAACCCACCAAAAGTTGCACAAGGCGGCTATATCGCACAGTCATCAGTATTGATTTCTTCCGTTATAGGACCTAAAGTGGATATTGGTAAATACAAAATAGTGGTAAAGGCAGATGGCAAAGATTATGTACAAAATATTCAAATTGAAGCCAACCCAACTAAAGGATTGGATGCAGCTTCTATTAGCTTATTGAATAAGCAAAGCATGCGTTTGTTTAATTTACATGAGCGTTTATTTACACTTATAGATTCCTTAGACAATACGGTTAAAATAATTGCTAAAGGAGATACCGCTACTTCAGCAGTTAAAGAAAAATTACACAAACTTGATTTATTTAAAAGAGAGATTGTGGAGCTGAATAGAAAATCAATTTTCTTTGACGAATTTAAATATAGAAGGAGGGTCAGTGATTTATATCTCGCTGTGGCCAATGGCTTAGAACCACTTTCAACGAGTCAAGAAAAAGGAATCACCTTATTAGAAGATCAATTTGTAGTTTTCCAGAAAAGATTTTTTGAACTACTAAAATAGGTAGCCTTGCTATAAAAAGTTTCGGCCAGCATTGATAAATGCTGTCATCTTTTTCTAATTAATTAAAATGTAATTCATGTCAAAAAGAATATTTATTGTTTATCTGCTATGCCTAATTTCAATTGTAGGGATTTCTCAAAAAAATGTAGTCAATAAAAAACCACAACCTTTTTTAGGATATAAAACTGTTCAATTATTAAAATTGGAGGGTTTTCAATTTAAGGATTTAAATCAAAATGGGAAACTTGATAAATATGAAGATTGGCGATTGTCTAATGATTTGCGTGCTAAAGATCTTCTTACAAAAATGAGTGTTGAAGATAAGGTGGGGTTCATGTTAATCAGTACTTCGCGTTTAAAAAGTGAACGTTCCGCTCAAATCAATGTAGAAACAGATAATACAATTAAACCATCAAGCGATTTAAATGAGGAGGATCAAGTTTCCACAACTAATATTTTTAATCGTAAACCACTGGCTGTTCCTATGATGAGCTCAGTGGGCGCTACTAAAGGGATTACTAAATTTCATTTGCGTCATTTTATTTTTCGTGCAAATGTCAGCGCTAGAGTTACTGCTGAATGGACAAATAAATTACAAGCACTTGCAGAAAGCGATGGCTTAGGTATTCCTGTGATTATTGCTTCTAATCCTAGAAATCATATAACCAAAGATGCATCTATTGGATTAAGTGTTGGTGCAACCACATTCTCTAACTGGCCTGGTGAGTTGGGATTATCTGCAATGCGGGATTTGAAATTGGTTCGTGAGTTTGCCAATATTGCCAGACAAGAATGGGCTGCAGTTGGTTTACGAAAAGGATATATGTATATGGCCGACCTTTCTACGGAACCTCGTTGGCAAAGAATTGAGGGGACCTTTGGTGAAAATGCAGCATGGGTGGCTAAAATGATCACAGAAGTGGTTCTTGGTTTTCAAGGAACAAAATTATCATCTTCTTCTGTAGCAATGACGACTAAGCATTTTCCTGGTGGTGGTGCCGGTGTTGGTGGGCAAGATCCACATTTTGAGTGGGGTAAGTTTGAACATTTCCCTGGAAATATGTTCAAGAATAATTTGATTCCTTTCAAGGCTGCAATTAAAGCAGGTACATCTGCAATCATGCCTTACTATTCTATTCCTAAAGACACAAAGTATCAACAGGTGGCTTATGCGTATAATAAACAAGTGATACATGATTTACTAAGAGATAGTTTGGGTTTCAAAGGAATCATTAATTCAGATACAGGTCCCATAGATATGATGCCATGGGGTGTTGAAGATAACACCATTGTTGAGCGTTATAAAAAAGCGTTAGAAGCAGGCGTGAATTTATTTTCAGGTACTGGAGATCCTTCTAAATTATTAGAAACCGTTAAGTCTGGTGCGGTGGATATGAAGCTCGTTGATAATTCTGTATATCGATTATTAATGGAGAAATTTGAACTTGGACTTTTTGAGAATCCATATGTAGATGAAGCTGCTGCAGAAAAAATTGTAGGTAACACTAAATTTCAAGCTAGCGCAAATCTTGCAATGCGTAAGTCAATTGTTTTATTAAGGAATGAAACCCAGTCACTTCCTTTAAAGCCTAAAACAAAAATTTATTTTGAATCCTATTTTCAAAGAAGAGGTGCGGCTAGCCCAAGTGTCGTATATCAACCCAAAATAAATAATTACAATGTTGAATTTGTGAAAACGCCTGAAGAAGCTGATTATGTTTTGCTATGGTTAACACCAGGTTCAAAGTCGCTATTTCAGTCTGATGGTTCACCAATATATCTTTCAATGTCGAAAAATGCAGTAGATGTAAAATATGTAAACACACTTACTGCCAAAAAACCAACAATATTGGTTATTAATTACACGAATCCTTGGGTTATTGATGAGATATACAATAGTCAAACAATAAAAAATATTAAAGGGGTGATTGCAACTTTTGGAACCACCAATGAGGCATTGTTAGATGTTGTATTAGGTAAATTTAATCCAACTGGTAAAATGCCTTTTACTACACCAATTTCAGATGCCGCAGTTGGTAAACAATTGTCGGATGTGCCTGGTTATTTAAAAGGGAAGGATTATGCCTTATTTAAATTTGATGAAGGGATTAGTTATAAAAAATAGAACAGAAGTTTAGGTAAGAATATTTAATGAACAATCATTTATATGCTTAACTCTTCAACTAGACATGTCTTTATAACGAATCAGTTTTGTAAATTCTCCACCAAACATAGATTTGTAAAAGTGAAAGGCTGCTTCTGTATTTCCATTAAAGTGAATATGGGGGTTGATTTTAGCTATTGCATATTTTTTTCAAATTAAGTAAAAATTGCTTTAGTGCAGCTATTTTGATAATAAAATTAAAATCATATGAACTTTATCATTTTTAGTAAAATCTATTAAAATTTAAACCTCAAACTAAAAAAAATGTCTATACTTTTGACAAAACTATATTTATGGCAAATTCCCCAGTAAGTTTTAAATTATGGGTATTAAAAACCTTTATTGTTTTAAGCATTTTAGTGCCAAGCAGTATCATTGCTAATCCACTAAATTTTAAGGCAAATAAAATTCAAAAAACCTATACCACGCAATATGAAAATGTATTAGGTACTTCCTTTGAGTTGAAAGTAAAGGCTGCTTCAAATAAGCAAGCAGTTTATGCTGAAAAAATTGCATTATCCGAAATTGCCCGTTTATCTAAAATTTTAAGTTCATACAATCCAAATAGCGAATTTAGCATTTGGTGCAAAACACAAGGGAAAGCAGTAAAAGTTTCACCAGAATTACTTGAAGTATTATCTTTTTATGAAAAATGGAATAAACTTACTAAAGGTGCGCTGAATCCAGCTTTTGAGATAGTGAATCAAATTTGGGTAAAAGCGGGAACCAATCAACAGTTGCCAACGAATGACCAACTAAATGCGGCTGTTAAAATTGCAAATGAGAAGCAATGGACTATTGATTATAATAATGCAACTGTAACTCATTTAACGAATACACCACTTGTACTAAATACTTTTGTTAAAAGTTTTATTATTCAAAAAACAACCCAAAAAATTTTAAATCAAACTGGTGTATCTAATGTTGTAATGAATATTGGGGGAGATGTATTAGTACAAGGTGATGAAGTTGAGATAGTTCAAATTGTCGATCCTAAGGCAGACGCTATTAATGATCCAGCAATTGATAAGGTCAATCTACAAAATCAATTTATTGCTACAAGTGGTAATTATCGCAGAGGGGTATTGATTAATAATCAATGGTATTCACATATAATTGATCCTCGAAGTGGCCAACCAGCGGGTCAGGTTATATCAGCCTCTGTAATTTCTAAAAATCCAGTAGATGCAGGCGCATTGGCTACTGCATTTAATATATTATCAGTAAATGAGAGTATAGCTTTAGCGCAAAAATTCCCAGATGCAGAATATTTTATTGTTGCCAAAAATGGCGACATGATAAAAAGTGCACATTGGAAGGATATTGAAGTAACAGCGCCTAAGCCTGCAAAAAATATAGCGTTTCCTGTAAAGGAAAATCAATGGGATCCAACCTATGAAATGCTAATTAATTTGGATTTAGCCCAATTTCAAGGCCCTTCTCGCAGACCTTTTGTAGCAATTTGGGTAGAAGATAAAGCACCCGTAAGAAATTTAGCACTTTGGTATAATAAACCAAGATGGCTGCATGATTTGCGCGCATGGTATAATGCGAACTATGGCAAGTATAATGTGGAGACAGGTTCAATTTCCGCACTATCCAGTGCAACCCGATCTCCAGGTAAATACACTATAAAATGGGATGGGAAAGACGACAAAGGCGAGTATGTTAAAACAGGTAATTACACTATTAATATTGAAGTAGTTAGAGAACATGGCACTTATCAATTAATTACACAGGAGATTAAGATCAATAATAAAGTCAATAAAATTGAGCTTGCTGCTAACACGGAAGTTGCAGCTGCTTCAATTGAATTAAAAAAGAAATCGGATGAATAAAAAGTATTTTTCTAGAATTTCTAGGTGGTTACATATTTATGTTTCCATGATCAGCTTTATTATTGTTCTATTTTTTTCAATAACAGGCCTTACCTTAAATCATGCCGATTATTTTCAAAAAAGTTCAATTATTACTGAAGAAAAAGGAACAGTCGATACTAGTTGGGTGATACAACAAGACACTTTAAAAATAAAAAAATTAGACCTTGTTGAATTTTTTCGTGCTAAGTATAAAATTAAAGGCGCTGTTCAGGATTTTAGAATAGATGATCGTGAAATAAGTTTTTCATTTAAAGCGCCAGGCTTTCAGGCTGATGTTTTTATTGAAAGGGAGGATGCGTCTTATACTTTAACAATTACAAATCAAGGTATTATGGGATTTGTAAATGATTTACACAAAGGCCGAGACACAGGAAAAGTTTGGTTATGGATTATTGATATTTCAGCTATTTTAATGACCTTAATTTCATTGACAGGGTTGATATTATTACTATTTCTGAAAAAAAAGAGACTATCTGGTATTGTGTTATTAATTATAGGTGGATTAATTTCCTATTTAGTCTACCATTATTGGGGCCAATAATTTCCAGCATTATTATTGTAAACTTAACTTTTCAACAACATAATTACGGAACCAATTAAGGTTAATATGATTACTAATTTTCGGTATTGCTCATCTTGTATTTTTTTAACTAATACAACGCCTGCAATAAAGCCAATCGCTAAAGCAGGGACAAGTAATAGGTCTAATTTGATTGAGGTAGGGGTTATATTTTTCCAATAAAAAATTTGAAAAGGAAGTTTAAACAAATTCATAAATAAAAATATCCAAGCGCCTGTTCCAATAAAATCGTTTTTAGAAACACGCATTGCTAAAAAGTATAAATTGGAAAAAGCCCCTGCTAAATTTCCAATCATAGTGGTAAAACCTGCAGCCAATCCTGTACTAGCTGCAAATAATCGGTTTTCTGGTATCTCTTTTGATTTTCGATATTCCATGTATAACAAAATGCCAATGGTAATTAATATAATTATCGCCATCACTTTTTTAAACATGACTTCATTCATCTCTTTCCCAAAATAAACACCCAACAGCACACCCAGTGCCATCCATGGCGTTATTTTCCAAAAATATTTCCACTGTACATGTCTTTTATAATAAGCCACGGCTGCAATATCTGCAAAACATAAAAGGGGAAGTACAATACCGGTGGAGCTTTTGCTACCAAAAACGATCGCCATGATGGTGACACTAAGCATATCAACGCCTTTAACACCACCTTTGGTTAAACCAATAATAAAGGCAGCTAAAATAACAAGTATCCATTCGGTACCTGAAAAATGAAAAGCAGTTTGTAAGTCCATATATTGGTGCTAAGTTAAAACAGTAATATTTAATAATAAAAAATAGCATCTATTTCCTGAAAATGCCTATTTTGAGGTATTAATTAAAATCAACACTTTAAAATATAAGGTAGTTGGAAAATCAATAAACATGAATACGAAATTAATTTTATCAGCGTTTACATTTTTATTTTTGGTTGGATGTAGTCCAAAACAGTATCCTGTAGGTAATTTTCAAGGTTCGCCCATTCTTGTGGACGGCAATGCAATTGATTGGGAATTACCACTTCGCTTTGTAAGTGAAAAAGAAGGACTTCGATATAGTATTACAAATGATAATGAGAATATATATATTTGTGTCGCATCCGATTTTATGCCTACACAGACGAGAATGTTGCGGGCTGGTATTTCTATCTATGTAGATATAAAAGGAAAAGAAGGTAAATCAGTGGGTGTAAGTTTCCCTTTTATGGGTAAGAAGCGAAATTCTGCTCCTGTCTCTATGGATAAAAATCAGCAATCCAATTTGCGTAAAGGAAATTTTAATGATGAGAATATTAAAAAATTGGCCCTAATGGAAGCGAATATGTTTAAAAGTTTTGGTTTTTTAAATAATGCAAATGGCGTGTTTGAATTGGCGGAAAAAAACCCAATAAAAATTGCTGTGAATTATGATATTAATGACATTTTAATATTTGAAGCAAGAATACCTATCAAAACTTTTTACGATAAAGAATTAAATACCCAAAATGCCCCAAACATTAGTGTTGGTGTCGAATTAAATAGTATACTTGGAGGCGAAGCCAGCAGAGGCGGCCAGATGGGTGGTGGCGGTGGTGGAATGAGGGGCGGCGGAGGCGGCATGAGCCGAGGTGGTGTTGGTGGCGGAATGCGGGGAGGTAATTTTTCTGGAGGCCCTGGTATCTCCGAACCAATGATCAATTGGTATCCTTTTAAGTTGGCCGTAAAATAAATTATTTCAATTTATTATGGGATCCATCGCAGTTGGGCATTCTTTTTGAAAGTCCACAAGTGCAGTCATTCATGCCTTTACCGCACATTATCTTAGAAGTCTGTTTGTGAATACGTGCAATTCTAGTTTCAGATTGCTTGGCACCTGAAAAATGAATTAAGTAAGCTCTTTGCCTGCCAGGTGTTAATGTTTCAAAAGCTTTTTTTAATGCTGCATCTTTTTTAAATATTTGTTGTAATTCTACAACTTGTATTGGTTCAGCTTTCGCTTCTCCTATAAATTTTATTCCGTTATTTTCTATTGCTATCGCTTCTTTAATATAGGATTTGATAATTTTTGATTGTTTTTCAATCTCTTTTATATCCGTGAACCTCATTTGCCTAGCAGCTTGCGTATTTTCACCTGCTTTAATTAAAATTCCAGTTTTATCCTGTAATAATGCCCCCTTAAAAAAACCAAGATCGCAATGGCCCTTATAGGCTTGGATCATAACTACAATGCCTTTGTTGATTGTATAAGTGGGCTTTCCCCATTTTATTTCCTCCTCTAATTGACATGCTAATAGTATATCTCTTAAAAAGAGCATTTCCTTTTGCCACTTCTTTGCTTTAGCAAGGTATATATCAACTTCCTTATTCATTGCAAGGTACTAACTGAAGTTTCATCATAAAATCTGTTTGTTGCTCATCGCCCAATTTAAAAATATGGGTGTCAAATGTAATAAAGCCATTTTTTTTATAAAAATTGATGGCCCTAACATTTTTCTCCCAAACCCCTAGCCAAATGTATTCAACATTACTTTGTTTGGCGATTGTTAAGGCTTTTTGATAAAGCAATTGTCCTACATCTTTGCCTTGGTATTCCTTTAAAACGTAAATACGCTCTATTTCGAGCGACTTACTATCTTTCAATTCAGTTTGAGATTCGCCAAAGTTTACTTTTAAATAACCAATTGGATTTGTATCATCCTTAACATCATCCAGCGCCAAATAAAATTTCGAACTGGTATTATTTATCTCAGATGTTAATTTTTCAATCGAAAAACTTTCCACCAAATATTTATTTAAGTTTTCGGGCGTATTAAATTCAGTAAATGTTTCAGAAAAAGTGGTCATACCAATTTTTTGTAATTGTGCTACATTGGCAATACTTACTTTTTTCAGCGTGATGTTTGACATTTGCTAAATAAATTCTTATTTCTATTTAAAATTAAATATAAAGGGCATTACAAAAATAACAATTGCAGTCCATATGCTATATACAGGTAAAAACAAGGCAATGCTTGTTTCCACTGCTTCTATTTTGGCTTTACCTCGAACGGTTTTAAATAATTTATAAGAGACCATTAATAGGTGTATAAAAATTAAGATATTCCCGCCTAAAACCGAAATTCTGTTGGGCGTGATACCAAATTCAAGAATTCTATAACTAATTGCCGCAAGTGCGATACTATTAATGATGATGGTTAAAAAGGATAGCGCAAATAATAAAAACAAGTTAAAGAGTCCTTTATTGCTTTTGCCAGCTTCAGCCACCGAAAACAGTATCAAAGCCATAACACCAATTAACAATACATTAAAAACCAGAAGTAAATTTCTGTCATTGTATGGGTATTTGCCAGTATAAATAACTGCTATTAAATAAATAAGTAAATTAATAAATACCAATGGGGTAAATATTTTTGCTATTATAGGAGAAACCTTATTAATTAATTGGGGATTATTTTGCAATAAGTAGGTAGCAGTCATTGGTACAGCTGCAATCCACCAAATGGCAAAATATCTAAAATAATTTTCTTCAATCTTGATATTTATAAGTTCAAATAAACCAAAAGTGATCATTGTAAATACCATACATGATAATAATATAATTGCGCACATAATAATTAAGTCGCCATTGAATTTTAAAAATTCAATTTTTTTAGTATTATTCTTTAAGCTCGCTCCAATATAAACATAACCAAGTATACTCCATAATAACAATGGTAAGTGAATTCGAACTAACAATGCCGAATCACTTTTATTAAAATCAGGAATTAAATTGATATAAACAGCTGAAAATACAATCGCTATTACAGGAAATAATATTTTGTTTAAATTAATTTTTTGTCTCCAGATAAAATAGCCAATTAAAATTGGAAATATTATTAATGCAATATTTTTTGAGAAAAACGATTCTTCATTGATACCTGTTATATTGGGTATATTAGCGATAAGCCCGCCAGCTAGTATGAATATAATTACTGCCAGTATATCATTTTTGCTACCCAATGCAATTTTTTCGCTTTCGAAATTTAATCGCTCATTCCAAAATTGCAGTCCTATTTTGTCCTTATAATTAGGGAAGATTTCATTAAAACACTTCTTAAATTCAGCATTATTTTCTCTATATAACTTTTCGAGTTGTACTGGATTGTCAATTTGTGCTAGTATACTATTTTTCATTTTAATAAGTTTTTATGTGACTTATGAATTGCTTAATCATTTAGGTTTGTTAAATAAAGGTAACTTATATAGCCTTCTTTATTAAACAACCGAAAGTATTATTTTTAAACGGCGTAATGATAATTTCAATGGATTGTATGTTATTTGTGTTTTACCTTTATGATTAATTATGAGTGATAAAATAGCAATTTTAATTGGTGCCACTGGCGCCACAGGGTCGGAAATACTAATCCAATTGTTAAACGACCCCAATTTTAGTCGTGTGGTGGTGTTAACCAGGCGCACAATTGATATTACAAATCCAAAACTCCAGGTTCATATTGTCGATTTTGATAATATTGCTAGCTGGTCACCCCATGTGAAAGGTGATGTTTTATTTTCAGCTTTAGGAACTACTTTAAAAGTGGCTAAAACAAAAGCAAATCAATTTAAGATAGATTATACCTATCAATATCAAGTGGCTAAAGCTGCAAGCGATAATGGGGTTAATACCTATGTTTTAGTTTCCTCATATGGGGCAAATGAAAATAGCTCCTTTTTTTATCCGCAAACTAAAGGGAAGTTGGATGCGGATGTACAAAAATTATCTTTTAAACAAATCCATATATTTAGACCTGGAATTTTACAACGTCAGCCTTCAAAGTTAAGACCAGTTGAAAAAATTAGTATACACATTATCAACGCCTTAAATAAGCTGGGTTTGCTAATGAAGCAAAAACCCATGCCAGTTGCGTTATTAGCCGAGAAAATGATTTTAGTAGCAAAAAAACAAGATGCTGTTAAAACTCAAATCCATAATTTAAATACCATATTTTCAATTTAACTTTACTTTGTATCTTCTAAAAGTCACAATTATGAAATTCAATAAAATTTTCTTTGCAGCAATATTTCTTTGTATGTTTTCTTTTGGCTACAGCCAGAATAATACATCCATTAAGTCAGTTGTCAATGCCTACATAGGTCTTAAAGATGCTTTAGTTGCAACCAATAATGAACAAGCTGTTTTAAGCGCAAATATTTTAATTAAAGCTTTGACAGCAGTGAATGTGGCCGACTTAAATTCCGCCACTAACATCACATGGAGTAAAATATCTAATGACTTAATCAATTCAGCTAAGTTTATTCAAGCGTCTAATGATATTAGCGTTCAAAGAGATCAATTCGTTACGCTATCATCTAATATGTATCTTCTTGTTAAGGATGCTAAAAGCGAAGTTCCAGTGTATTATCAGTTTTGTCCAATGGCTAACAAAGGCAAAGGGGCCAACTGGTTAAGTTTGGAAAACAAGGTTAAAAATCCATATTATGGCAGTAGGATGCTTTCCTGCGGTAAGGTGGTTGAAACCTTGTGATGATATTACTCATATAGCGCTGTTTTAAGGACATATGTACAATAATTTCCTACCTTTGTTATTGATGAAAAAACTATTCTTATACTTACTTTCTTTTATTTTTATTATTACCTCTTCGGGTGTAATGGTAAACATGCATTATTGCATGGGGAAAGCCGCAGGAACAAGTTTGAGTATAGTGAATAGCACACCCAAAAAATGTGGTAAATGTGGGATGAAAAAATCTACGAAACAGGGAAAGGGATGCTGCCATGATTCAAAAAAATTAATTAAGAATGTAGTTGATCAAAGTTTTGCAAATAATTTTTTTAACATTGATCAACAAATAGCGCTTCTGCCTAATAGTAGTAATTTTGAAACAGTTTTAATTGTAGTTTCAGATAATACTAAGCACTCCAATTATAGTCACGCACCGCCAGATCAACTGGGTGTTCCCATTTACATTGCAGACTGTAGCTTTCTAATTTAGATATTTTAATCTGAGGCTAGCCTTCCTTTTTTTAAGGGAGCTTCATGGATTAAAAATTTAAACTAGATAAAATGAACTTCAAATATTTCATATGTTATATCTGCCTTTTTATAAGCAGTTATACATTCGCCCAAACTGATCAAAAAATAAATTTAACAGACACCACTTTTAAAGTATTTGGTGCATGCGAACAGTGCAAGGACAGAATTGAGGGCGCACTAAAATTAAAGGGAATCAATAAAGCCATATGGGATGTTGATGCTAAATTATTATCCATTCAATTTGACGCCAAAAGAATTTCCTTAGATAAAATTGAAAATACCATTTTATCAGTTGGGCATGATTTAGTCAATAAAAAAGCCAAAGATTTTATTTATCAGGATTTACCAGAATGTTGTCATTATAGAGAATTGGAAACCCATCATGATGATCATCCGAAAGAAAAAAATGACACATCTCAAATTACTGGTGTTGTTCTGCAGGAAAGTAATAATGGCAAGTTTGAACCCTTCATGAATGCAAGCGTATATTGGGCTGGAACAAATACCGGGGTCCGCACGGATAGTTTTGGCGTTTTTAAAATAAGTATTAATCCAATCAAGAAATTAGTCATTAGTTATGTTGGGTTTAAGTCAGATACCATTACCATCGAAAATGTAAATGATTTTAAGGTTGTTTTAGCTGCTAAAAATCAGCTAAACGAGGTAACGGTGTTTAGCAGAAATGTGGGCAGTTTTATTCCTTTAACGAGTACCATTCGTACACAAGTAATGACTGGAACTGAATTATTAAAAGCGGCCTGTTGCAACCTAAGTGAGAGTTTTGAAACTAATCCATCGGTGGACGTTTCCTTTAATGATGCCGTTACAGGGTCCAAGCAAATACAACTATTAGGCTTAAGCGGTATTTATACGCAGTTAACCGTCGAAAATTTACCTGGCCCCAGAGGACTTGCAACCATCCTTGGCTTGAATTCAATTGCAGGTCCTTGGATTGAAAGTATTCAGTTAACCAAGGGGGTAGGATCAGTTGCAAATGGTTATGAAAGTATTGCTGGCCAAATTAATGTTGAATTAAAGAAACCCGAAACCGCCGAAAAATTATTAGCCAATATTTATGTGAATGATTTTGGTAAAACTGATTTGAATTTAAACCTGTCTCATAAATTAAATTCAAAATGGTCAACTGCTTTATTATTACACGATGATTTTTTAAAAAATAAGAAAATCGATTTTAATAAAGATGGCTTTAGGGATTTGCCCACTGGGAACCAACTAAGTCTTGTGAACCGCTATAAATATGATAATGCGAATGGATTTTTAACACAAATAGGATATAAAATTTTAAAGGATCAAAAAATCGGAGGTCAAACTTCCTTTGACCCAAGTAATGACAAGGGAACTACGCGTCATTATGGACTAGGTATTAATACAGAAAGGTATGAGGTGTTTGGGAAAATTGGATATATATTCCCACAACAAAAATATAAAAGTATTGGTTTGCAATTAAGTGCGGTTAATCATGATCAAACATCCTATTTTGGTTTAACAAATTATAATGCCAATCAAAAAAGCTTTTATGGAAATTTAATATATCAGTCCATCATTAATTCAACCATACATAAATATCGAACTGGGTTAAGTTTTCAACTTGAT
>CAIWBA010000206.1 GCA_903910765.1 uncultured Bacteroidota bacterium | reverse complement strand
TATGCCATTTTAGGAAAAGAAGAAGCATGCACCGGCGATCCTGCAAGACGCGCCGGCAATGAATTCATGTTCCAAATGATGGCTTATCAAAATATTCAAATTTTGAATGGCTACAATATCAAAAAAATTGTAACTACCTGCCCGCATTGCTTTAATACATTAAAAAACGAATACCCCGAATTGGGTGGCAACTATGATGTGATTCATCATACCCAATTTTTGCAAGAATTAATTGAACAAGGAAAAATTAAATTTACAGATAGTAATGAGTGGAAAGGAAAAACCATCACCTACCATGATAGTTGTTATTTAGGCAGGGCGAATGAAATTTATGAAGCCCCAAGAAAAGTATTGGAAAGTTTGGAAATGGAGTTGAAGGAAATGAAAAGATGTAAATCAAAGGGTTTATGTTGTGGAGCTGGTGGTGCACAAATGTTCAAAGAAGAAGAAAAAGGAGAAAAGAGAATTAATACGGAGCGGTCGGAAGAAGCAAGAGCAACGGCCACTGATTTTGTGGCAAGTGCCTGCCCTTTTTGCAATACCATGTTATCCGATGGATTAAAAGTGGCAGAGGCACAAAATGATCCTGCTGTTTTAGACATCGCAGAAATAATCGCACAAGCAATCAAATAATATAATGACTATGAAAGTACACTTACCCAATATTTTTCCAGCAAATTTTCATCCACAATCTAAAGTATGGATTTACCAATCTAACCGATTATTTAGCATGAGTGAAATTTTCGAAATTGAAACTATTTTAGAGGACTTTACAGATATTTGGAAAAGCCATGGCGCAAATGTGAAAGGGTTTGCCACTATTTTATATGGACAGTTCATTGTGCTCATGGCGGACGAATCACATACTACAGTGGGCGGTTGTAGCACCGATAGTTCAGTGCATATTATTAAAGAAATTGAACAAAGATTCCAATTACAAATGTTTAATAGAGAATTACTTGCATTTTGGGTAAAGAACAAAGTAGAAACTATTCCGTTGGCACAAGTAGGCTATGCCATTGAAAATGGTTTATTAACCAATGATAGCTTGTATTTTAATAATTTAGTCAATAACAAAGCAGAAATGGAAGCCCATTGGTTGCAACCATTAGCCGAAAGCTGGTTAGCAAAAAAATATATAAAGTAATTCAAATGAGCGAATTAAAAGTATATGCAATTCCTAATTGCAACACGGTAAAAAAAGCATTGGATTGGTTGAAAGCAAAAAAAGTTACCTACGAATTTCATGATTACAAAAAACTAGGCATTACCAGCGCATTACTGACCGATTGGTGCAAACAATTGGGCTGGGAAGCGCTTGTCAATAAAAAAGGGGCTACTTGGCGACAACTTCCACCGGAAGTACAGGCAAAAATTACATCACAAAAAGCGGCCATTGGTTTAATGATCGAAAAAACATCCATTATTAAACGCCCCCTACTGAGCATCAATGGCAAAGTCATTTTATTAGGTTTTGAAGAAGCGGAATACAAAAAAGCCTTGAAGTGATTCAAGGCTTTTTTATCAATCTTATTTAATTTTATTTTTTAAAGTTTTAATCTCGATAAAATGAGACAGGCTTTTTAAATAAGTAAAAAATATTACTTCAAAGTTTTGCTCAAAAATGCACTTAAGTCAGCACCCCTTAAATCTCTTGCGATTATTTTTCCTGTGGGATCTAAAATAAAACTAGCTGGAATACTTTCAATCCCAAATTGAACTGCTACTGCATTTTTCCAATATTTTAAATCACTGACATGGGTCCAAGTCAATCCATCTTTTTTGATTGCTTCCAACCATTTATCCTTACTATTATCTAAGCTGACACTTAATATGGTGAAATTTTTTGACTTAAATGTATTATAGGCATTCACAACATTTGGATTTTCACCACGACATGGTCCACACCAACTTGCCCAGAAATCAACCAAAACATATTTGCCTTTAAAGGAAGCCAAACTTACAGGTTTACCATTCACATCATTTTGAATGAAATTAGGCATTGTAGTTCCTATTTTACCAAAACTACTTGAGGCCAACGTTTTACTTATGATATCAGCAAAAGGTCCGGTTTTGGCATCCCCTTGTAATTGTTCATAGTAAGTAGACAATTGCTCTTTGACAGCTGGAAATATATTTGCATATTGAAATAAGAAAAAAGTAGTCACTGGTGATGACTTGTTAATTCTACTCATGTTATCGTAAGTAAAAATCAAATCCTTGCTTTGATTTTCTGCAATTTGTGTCAAAGAATCCTTACTTTTTTCATTTTTCTCCCCTTGCACTGCTGCTAAACTTTTGAAATAGGCTTCCATCTTTGGATTCATCACTGCCATATAAGATTGATATACACTGTGATTTGGAGAACCTTGGTACTGAATAGCATTAGGTGCTTGGATATCCCCTGTAATACTTACTTTATCGTTATTAATAAATAATGGAAGCTTTGCTTGCAAACCACTAAATCCAACAATAAAAATACTCGTAAAATTAGTACTTGCTTTTAATACAAACTTGCCGCCCATTGCCTTGGTGGATGCAACTTCTTTATTTCCCATTCCATCCAATAAAGTCACGACAGTACTATCAGGTAAATTTTTCAATTCCCCATTAATGACGATTCCCTGTGCACTTATATTTGTATAAATACACAATACTAAAAATCCGATTATCCATTTTTTCATAGGTATCATTTAAAAAATTGAAATGTAAATATAAGTAATTTAACCCTGATGTCTTTGCTTTAACACTTCTGCGATATCGCTAAGCTGGTAGCCCTTCGCTTGTAATAAAATCATATAATGGAATAATAAATCAGCAGATTCGTCTAAAAATAATTTTGCATCATCATCTTTGGCTTCAATCACCAATTCGACGGCTTCCTCCCCTACTTTTTGGGCAATTTTATTAATGCCTTTTGCAAATAAACTGGCAACATAGGAACTAGAAGGATCTGCATTTTTACGTGCCCCAATAATTTGCTCCAATTGATGTAAAAATGAAAAATCATTTCCCGCATCCTCCCCCCAACAAGTTGAAGTGCCTGTATGACAAACTGGACCTAATGGAACTGCTTGTATTAATAAAGTATCTTGATCACAATCAAGTGCCATACTTATATATTGCAAGAAATTGCCACTTTCTTCTCCTTTCGTCCATAACCTATTCTTTGAGCGACTAAAAAATGTAACATTCTTTAGTGAAATTGTTGCATCCACTGCCGCTTGATTCATAAACCCCAGCATCAATACATTTTTTGTATTCGCATCTTGAATGATGGCAGGCGCCAAGCCATCGGCATATTTTGTAAAATTGATATTCATAATTAAAATTAATTAAATTTTGGTTCGAAGTAAGTTTAAAGCCGAATAGGTATTCCTTTATTATTTAAATATTGTTTCAAATCAGGTATTGCTAATTCCTTGTAATGAAATATACTTGCTGCTAATGCCGCATCCGCTTTACCAGTAGTAAAAACATCATAAAAATGTGCCGACTCCCCGCCACCGCCTGAAGCAATAATGGGTACAGGTAAGCTTGATGATAGCGTTGCGGTAATATCTAATGCAAACCCTTGTTTGGTACCATCATGATTCATAGAAGTCAATAATATTTCACCGGCCCCTAAATCCACCGCTTTTTTTGCCCATTCCGTAGTTAAGGTATCCGTTTTTTGACGTCCTCCATTTAAATACACATACCAATTACCATCTGCTTCACATTTGGTATCAATCGCCAAAACAACACATTGACTGCCAAAATTTTTTGCAAAGCTTTTAATAATAGTAGGATCTATATAAGCTGCAGTATTTATAGAAATCTTATCTGCGCCATTTTGCAACAATACGCTCACATCTTCCTCGGTTTTTATCCCCCCTCCTACCGTAAAAGGGATATTAATTTTATGTGCAATTTTATTGACTAATTCACTTAAGGTTTTTCTTTTTTCTACTGTTGCAGTAATATCCAAAAAAACCAATTCATCTGCCCCTTGTAATGCATATAGCGCAGCTAATTCAATCGGATCTCCTGCATCCCGCAATTCGGCAAAGTTGACCCCTTTGACTGTA
>CAIWBA010000205.1 GCA_903910765.1 uncultured Bacteroidota bacterium | reverse complement strand
TTTTTTGTTCTTTCAACCTTGTATTCTCCAATGGCTGCTTTTGCAATATTATCTGTTGCCTTATCGATACCCTGATAATAGGCTTGTTGTCTGAATGCAGGTTTAATATCATTGTCAATAATACTATTCGCTGTTATATCAGGAATAGCACCTTCTAAACCATACCCAACTTCAATGCGAATTTTTTTATCTTGAATGGCAATCAATAATAAAACCCCATTTCTTGATTTTTTATTTCCAATCCCCCATTCTCTAAAAAGCTTGTTTGCGTATTCTTCAATGGGATTGCCGTCTAAGGTGGGTAAGATAACTACGGCAATTTGATTGGAACTAGCATCATCAACAGCGACTAATTTATTTTCAAGTGCTTGTTTTTCCTCCGGACTTAATACCCCTGCCAAATCAGTGACTAATACTGGTGGATTTGCTTTTGGAATTACATTTTGGGCAGCAATATTATTCAAGGAAAATAATGCAACAATAAAAACAATAAATAACTTGGTTAATTTCATAGTGCTTACTTGCATTAATGGATTATTTACCTGTCATGATTTCGTCTGATAATTCATTGGTATCTGAAACACGATCAAAAGGAAAATGATCTGTAAGTGCTTTGCCTAACTCGCCAATAACTTGCACCATACCTTGTACATAATTCGCAGTTTTAAAATGCGCAGTCATTTCTTGTACCTGACTGTACCAAAATTCAACACCCACTTTATCATAAATACCTTGATCGGCATAGATGGCTAATTTTTTTTCACCCACAGCCACATATACCAATACCCCATTACGTTCCTTGGTCGCATTCATCTTTTGTTTAAAAAAGATTTCACGCGCTGTGGCTAGTGCATCTCCATTTTTTGTTTTGCTTTCAACAAACACACGAATTTCCCCGCTGGTTGTTTTTTCAGCAAGTTGAATCGCCTGGACAAGCTGTTGCTTGTCCGAGGCGCTCAATAATTTATCTGTACTAGATTTAAAAAAGGAAAGTGGATTCCACATAAGTGTTGTTGATTAAAGCGATGTGTTAAAATTTAACTTCAGGTGCTTTTGACGCGCCTTCATCTGCTTTAAATCCTTCTTTAGTTTTAAATCCAAACATACCTGCTAACAAATTAACAGGGAATGATCTTGCTCTTTTATTATAGTCTGCAACTGCAGCATTAAAATCGTTTCTTGAAACTTTAATTCTATTTTCAGTTCCTTCC
Source organism: uncultured Bacteroidota bacterium (assembly GCA_903910765.1). Classification (GTDB taxonomy): domain Bacteria; phylum Bacteroidota; class Bacteroidia; order Chitinophagales; family Chitinophagaceae; genus Sediminibacterium. Next base: position 1,474 of record CAIWBA010000205.1, on the reverse strand, counting down.
AATTGTGCTTGTAAGCCACGGAAAGCATCATTCGCTCTTAAGTTTGGATAGTTTTCAGACACCACCATTAAACGGCCTAATGCTTGTGACAACTGACCTTGGTTAGCTTGGAATTGTTGTAATTTTTCAGGCGTTAAATCCTTCGCATCCACTTTCATTTGAGTAGCGCTTGCACGAGCTGCAATTACATTTTGTAAAGTAGTTTGTTCGAAACTAGCTTCCCCTTTAACAGCGGCAACTAAATTTGGAATCAAATCAGCTCTGCGTTGGTAATCACTTTGCACATTGTTCCATGCTTGATTAACATTTTCGTCTTGGTTTACTAATCCGTTGTAACCATTACAACCGTACCCAATTAATATAACGAGTACACCTAAAAAAATGAATAAACCTAAATTTTTGCGTAACATAGTTTTGTATTTGTTTATAAAGATAGTGCAAAGCAGATGCCAAACTTTTCGTATGACGGAATTACATGACAAAAAAATCCCCCCAGCTAGGCTGAGGGGCATAAATTAACCATTTTTTAAGTTTAAAAGGAATCATTTTGACCCATTCTTGATTCCCTAGACCCGCCTATCCCTTAATTGCGGCAATTCCTGGAAGTGTTTTGCCTTCAAAGTATTCCAACATTGCACCACCCCCTGTACTCACGTAACTTACCTTATCATTAAAGCCAAACTGGTTAACGGCTGACACACTGTCGCCACCACCCACCAAACTAAAGGCGCCGTTTTGTGTAGCTTCCGCTACCGCAACCGCAATTGCTTTTGTACCTGCCTGGAAGTTTTCCATTTCAAAAACACCCATCGGACCATTCCATAAAATAGTTTTACTTGCTAAGATTACTTTGGCAAATTGTTCCCTCGATTTTTCTCCTACATCCAAACCTTCCCAGCCGTCTGGAATTTCACCACTTGCACAGGTTTGGGTATTTGCTGTATTACTAAAATCATCTGCCACCACATTGTCCACTGGCAAATGAATATGAACGCCCTTCACTTTCGCTTTTGCTAAAATTTCAAGCGCCAACGGCATACGATCATCTTCATGTATTGATTTTCCAATTTTACCACCCTGCGCTTTAAAAAAAGTATACGCCATACCGCCCCCAATAATAATATCGGTAGCACGCTCTAATAAGTTTTCAATAATTAAAATTTTATCAGACACTTTTGCGCCACCAATAATGGCAACAAAAGGTTTTTGTGCTGCATGCATTACTTTTTCAGCACTCAATACTTCACCTTCCATTACCAAACCAAAAGTTCGGTTGGCTGGAGAAAAGAATTGAGCAATGATCGCTGTTGAAGCGTGTGCGCGGTGCGCAGTTCCAAATGCATCGTTCACATATACATCACCCAACTTGGATAATTTTTCTGCGAAAGCAATATCTCCTTTTTCTTCCTCTTTATAAAAACGTAAATTCTCTAATAATAAAACCTGACCTGCTTGCAAAGCAGCGGCCTTATCA
>CAIWBA010000204.1 GCA_903910765.1 uncultured Bacteroidota bacterium | reverse complement strand
GCAGGGGTTGCGCCATTCGCAAATTTTTGCCAAGCAATCATGCTTTTACAAATATGAATACCACGATCATTTACAATACACGTTTTAAAAACTTCATGTCCTTGTAATTTTAATATCTCAGCAATACTCCAACCTAAAAAATTATTTCTTAAATGACCTAAGTGTAATGGCTTATTTGTATTGGGGGAGGAATACTCCACCATAATTTTTTGTTTATTTTCAGTAGCAGGTACTAATTGATTTGGATCCGTGGCATTGATAAAATCAAACCAATATTCATTACTGATGGTGAAGTTTAAAAAACCTTTGACAATATTAAATTGGGTCAGTATGCCTGGCATATCAGCCATCATTGCAGCACCTAGTTCATTTCCTAAAGCATCTGGACTTTTTCCTAATTGTTTCACAAATGCAAATAATACAATAGTATAATCACCTTCAATTTCAGGTTTGGTGGCGTTCACCAATACTTGATCTGCTGGTATATTTACACCATATAATGTATGAATACATTTGGATGTGGACTGCTTTAAATTAGTTATCAAATTCATAAAGTAGGGTTGCCTCCTGCAAAAGTAATTAATTAAGATTACCTTTGTGCATACATGTTAAAACTGCATGAAATAATTAGTCAAATCATTCTTAAATTGATTGATTGGGTTTACCCGGTTTTTCAAAAAGTAATGTCATTGAAAACATTCCGCTACGCAGCCTGTGGCGGTGCTAATACCGTACTTGATATCTTATTATTCTTTGTTTCCTATAATTACATTTTACACAAGGAAATTATTCATGTTGGTGATTTGAGCATCAGCCCCCATATCGCTTCATTTATCATTAGCTTCTGTATTACTTTCCCTATAGGGTTTTATTTAAGCAGGTATGTGGTATTTCAGGAAACTGCGGTGCCTAAAAGGAAGCAGCTGATGAAATACTTTTTTGTGGTATTTGGCTGTATTATTTTAAACTATATCTTTTTGAAGTTATTTGTTGATTATTTTGGCTGGTACCCAACTTTAGCCAAAATTGTTACCACCTTTTTTGTGGTCATTTTTAGCTACACCAGCCAGAAAAATTTCACTTTCAAGTCGGTAGCCCCTGATGTTTAATCAGGGTTTATCCATCATTATTTGGCCTTAATAACTGACTTTTCTGCTCCTTTATTTTAAAAATATGCCATTTCAGAGGCTTAATTAGGCTGATTTACTGCCATTTATGACAAATTTGCACCTATCTGCCAATGGCATAATGATTGTCTATAATAGTTTAATTAAACATTGAAAATCAAGCATTATGGGAAAAATAATAGGAATTGACTTAGGTACCACAAATAGTTGCGTATCGGTTATGGAAGGTGGCGAACCAGTAGTTATCGCCAATGACGAAGGACGTAGAACCACACCGTCGGTAGTCGCGTTTTTGAAAAATGGGGAGCGTAAAGTAGGTGATCCTGCAAAGCGTCAAGCCATTACTAACCCTGAAAACACCATTTCGAGTGTGAAGCGTTTTATGGGTCGTCGATTTAATGAAATTTCAGAAGAGAAAAGTCACTGGAGCTATAAAATAGTACAAGGTGAAAATGATACTGTACGTGTAGCAATCGATGATCGTATGTATACACCTCAGGAAATTTCAGCAATGGTTTTGCAAAAAATGAAAAAAACCGCTGAAGATTATTTAGGTACAGAAGTAACAGATGCGGTAATTACCGTGCCTGCTTATTTTAATGATGCACAACGCCAAGCAACTAAAGAGGCCGGTGAAATTGCTGGCTTAAATGTTCGCAGAATTGTTAACGAGCCAACTGCTGCGGCATTGGCTTATGGTTTAGATAAAAAAAATATTGAGCAAAAAATTGCAGTATTTGATTTGGGTGGTGGAACTTTTGATATTTC
>CAIWBA010000203.1 GCA_903910765.1 uncultured Bacteroidota bacterium | reverse complement strand
CGGTTTGCTTGGCTTGTTGTCGGTATTTAATTTAGGCTTAGGCTCACTCCATCCTTTGGTATTGCCACCATGCATTCGGTCATAGGTATTACCCCAGCCGGAGCTTTGGTTACGAGCTCCACCACCTGCACTTGATTTGTCAATTTTATCCTCAGGCATCTCCTCAATAAATCGGCTTGGATCATTTTGTACCAATTGTCCAAAACGATACCTTGAATTCGCATGGCTTAACCATAAATGTCTTTTTGCACGGGTCACCGCAACATAAAACAATCTTCTTTCCTCTTCTAGTTCCTCCCTAGTATTTACACTCATACCACTTGGGAATAAGGTTTCTTCTAAACCAACTACGAACACACAGGCAAATTCTAAACCTTTCGCTGCGTGCACCGTCATTAATTTTACTGAATCTGCTTCATTCTTATCGTTATCCGCATCTGTGATTAAAGTAATTTGTTGCAGGTATGCACCTAATCCCTTATCACCTTGTTCCCCATCTTCGTTGCTTGGACTTTCGGTCCACTCTTTAATGGAGTTCAATAACTCTTGTATATTTTCATAACGCGCTAAACCTTCGGTCGATTTATCGTTAAATAATTCTTTGACGATATTGGTATGCTTACCCACTTGTACTGCAACATCATAAGCATTGTGCTTCGTGAGTTGATTTTGAAAATATTTAATCATGGTCACAAACTCCTCAATTGCAGTTAGTGTGCCGGCTTTAAATCCAAATGCTTTTGCTTTTTCTAATACTTCGTAAAAAGTAATATTTTGTTCACCAGCAATCACCAAACATTTTTCAACGGTGGTTTTTCCAATACCTCTTGCAGGATAATTAATAATTCTTTTTAATCCTTCTTCGTCCTTGGTATTCGCAATAATTCTTAGGTAAGCAATATAATCCTTGATCTCCTTTCTTTGATAAAAGCTAAGCCCACCGTATATCTTATAAGGAATACCCGTACGTCTTAAGCTTTCCTCAAATGACCTACTCTGCGCATTGGTCCGATATAGAATAGCGAAGTCATTATTATAAAAATGATTTCTTAATTTATTTTCTTGAATCGCATCCGCAACAAATTTTCCTTCCTCGTTGTCGGTCATGGTTCTAACCAACTTAATTTTTTCACCTTCCTCATTTTCGGTCCACAAATTTTTTGGAATTTGCCCTTGGTTGTTTTTTATCACATGATTCGCTACTTCTAATATGGAAGCACTGCTGCGATAGTTTTGTTCCAGCTTTACCAATTTAACATCATCATAATCCTTTTGAAACTGTAATATGTTTTCAATAGTCGCACCTCTAAAGCTATAAATACTTTGTGCGTCATCGCCCACCACACAAATATTTTCATGAACTGCGGCTAAAAGTTTTGCAATTTGATACTGCACCGGATTGGTATCCTGATACTCATCAATTAATAAATATTTAAACTTGTGTTGGTATTTGTGAAGCACTTCCGGATAGTCGCGTAATAGTTCATGCATCTTAAATAATAGATCATCAAAATCCATTGCCCCATTTTTAAAACAGCGTGCAACATAGGATGCATAAATTTCACCAATCGCAGGACGCTTTGATCTTGCATCCTCTTGTTGAATCATGGTGTTGGAATTATATTCCACTGGACCAATTAATGCATTTTTTGCAGAAGAAATACGGTTGTGTACAATATTCGGTTTGTAATGTTTGTCATCCAAGCCCATATCGTTAATCACTGCTTTTAACACCGACCTAGAATCGTCTGTATCATAGATGGTAAAGCTTTGCGGGTAACCCAACTTACTTGCTTCTGCACGAAGCAATCTTGCAAATACACTGTGAAAAGTGCCAATATATAAATTACGTGCTTCGGTATTGCCTAAGGTTTTTTCGACACGTTCCTTCATTTCCTTAGCTGCCTTATTGGTAAAAGTCAGCGCCAATATATTAAAGGAATCTACACCACTATTCATTAAGTGTGCAATCCTACTCGTTAACACTTTTGTTTTACCGCTGCCCGCGCCAGCAATAATCATTAATGGACCATTCATATGGGTGACGGCCTCTTTTTGCTGTTCATTCAAACCTTCTAAATACGCTTGCATCATACAAAGATACGACGAGTTCCTACATTTATGAAAGATGGGGAAAAACAAAAACAAATAAAAAACCCCCACACCGAAAAAGTGCAGGGGTTAAATATTGAAAATAATATATGAAACCAGCTTTATACTAAAAGCCGTTTATTATGTACTTATTTCTTTTCTAATAATTTAAAGAATTGATCTAATTGAGGTAAAATTACAATCCTAGTTCTGCGATTAGCAGCTCTGTTTGCAGCAGAATTATTTTCAGCTACAGGAACATATTCTCCTCTTCCAGCTGCAGTCATGCGCTTTGGATCAATACCATATTTCTCTTGTAATAACCTTACAATGGTAGTTGCACGCTTAACACTTAAATCCCAGTTGTCTTCCATCACATTGTCAGATCCTAATAATTGTTTAGAATCAGTATGCCCTTCTACCATGAATTCAATATTTGGTTGTGCAGCTAATACTTTAGCAACCTTACCTAATACTACTGTTGCTTTGTCAGTTATAGAAAAGCTGCCACTCTTAAATAATAATTTATCAGAGATGTCAACATATACCACTCCTTTTTCAACTTTGATATTAATATCTCCATCGCTCAAATCACCAATTGCACCTTTTAAGTTCATTACTAGTGCCATGTTCATTGAATCCTTACGCGCCATAGAACCTTGTAAGGTTTGGATATAAGAATCTTTTGAACCAATATTTTCTAAAGATTTTTTTATACTCTCTGCTTGTGCACCTGATACCACTGACATATCTTGTAGTTGATTTAAAACCACATTGTTGTTCTTCTTTAAGAACTCAATTTGCTTATTTAAGTCATCAATAGTTGACTGCATTGTTTTTGAAACAAAGTTTGATTTGTCAGTTTCGTTTTTTGCCTTTGCTGCTTGATCTTGTGCATCACGGTATTTGCTTTGTAAATCAGCATAAGCACCATTTAATTGACCGTACTTTGCTTCTGCTTCCTGTAATTTTTTAGGGCTAACGCAAGAATAAGCACCAAGACTAATAATAGCAAGCGCTAAAAAAATTTTACTTTTCATACTGTATCTGTTTTTTATTAATTTATGTAATTGAGCCAATGGCCAATACAAAAATAAGCATATAGTTTAGAGTCCAAAAACTATTTTCAAATTTCTGCATTTTCTTAACATTCAATATCGCCGGTAATGCTGTATTCTGGCACAAATCCTTTGAAATCCTTAAAAAAGTCAATAATTTTTCTTTTATCAGCGCGTTCGTCGTCAGTTAAATTGAATGGTTCGGTAAATACGATGGTTCTATTAAAAAAGTCCAAGGCCACCATGACCACTGGCACGTTTGCTTTTTTAGCAATATGGTAAAATCCAGAGCGTAATTTGTACACTTTCTTTCGGGTTCCTTCGGGGGATAAAGCCAAATGAAAGGTCTCCTTTTCATTAAATATTTTCACCACCTG
>CAIWBA010000202.1 GCA_903910765.1 uncultured Bacteroidota bacterium | reverse complement strand
TCTAAAGAAGCTAGTTGGTAATCGCGGCGTATAGAAGCTATATCTTTTTGCATAAAAAATTATTTCGTAGCGTATAAAATATTTATAACCGACAGCAGGAATAACATCCCTACAAGTTGGTGCAATTGCGCCAACCATTCAAAACCACCCCATACACCAGGTACAATGTTTGCACTTGATAGTACTGTAAAAATACCTAAAACAATTTGTAGGAACACTAATATTGCAGGTAGTATTCTGACGCGTACCCAAAAATTATTTCCTTGTAATTTTAACAACCGAGCAGTCCAAAAAATTACAAGTACTAATAATAAGTAAGCAAGCCCCCGATGTATAAAATGAACCCAAATCGTATTATTAATTGCATTCAATAAAAAATCATCCTTATTCAATAATCCGGAAGGCAACCACTCTCCATTGATAGTAGGCCAGGTTGCTGCAACATTGGCTGCTTTATGTCCCGCCATCAATGCGCCATATATTAATTGAAAAAATAAAATGAATAAAAGAATCCACGCAAATGTTCGGATGCCCCTAATTTTATCAGTCGCATCCTGATTACCACTATTTCTGCGAATCGGTGTTACAGTGAGTGATAAGGCAAACCAATAGGTATATGCTAATAATCCTAATGCAAAAACAAAATGGAGGGCTAACCTAGTTGGTTTAACATAAACCGCATCACCTTCTAAACCACTTGCTACCATGATCCAACCAATAGCACCTTGTAAAGCACCTAATAAAAATAAAATCAATAAGGGCTTGATCATTCTTGGTTGAAAATACTTTTTTGCTAAAAAATAAATAAAACCAAAAGCAAAAACCAAACCAATGGTACGCGCCCATAAACGATGGAACCACTCCCAAAAAAAGATGAATTTAAAATTAGCAATCGTGAAATCAAAATTGAGTAATTGAAACTGAGGGGTTATTTTATACTTCGCAAATAATTCCTGCCAAGTAGTTTCACTCATTGGAGGAAGTGCACCGGTAACTACATCCCACTCCGTGATAGAAAGGCCGCTACCCGTTAAACGCGTAATACCCCCCAAGGCAACTTGGATCACGGTCATGAATACCCCTAATAATAGCCAATTCGCTACTTTTTTTGATTTATGATCGTTAAAATCCATGCCTTACATTTATTGGACAAAGGTACAAAGTAATCAAACAGGGCAATGAGATTGATTTTGGTTTGTCCCCAATATGTTTCAATTTTACAACAATATTTAGCTGCCAAAATAAACAGAAAACTATTTACAGATATTATGGTCCATCTAGTCATATACATAGTGATAGCTTATGTACCCCTTCATTAAACAAAGAACATTAAACCTTGCCTAAACTAATCAATCAATACCAAGACCAGTTATTGGAGGCCGGCTGCGACGAAGCCGGCAGGGGTTGTTATGCAGGACCCGTATTTGCGGCGGCGGTGGTGCTTCCTAAAAACTTTTATCACCCACTGTTAAATGACAGTAAACAACTCACCGAAGCACAAAGAGAATTATT
>CAIWBA010000201.1 GCA_903910765.1 uncultured Bacteroidota bacterium | reverse complement strand
CACTTGCCACTGCTAATAATATTAATGGCAAAGTCATTGCCATGGGTGATTCATGCAAATGCGCTTCTTGATCAGCGGTGCCTCTAAATTTGCCTAAAAAAGTAGTGGTATATAAACGGAACATATAAAAAGCAGTCATCGCAGCACCGATCACGCCTAATACCCAATACACCGGACTTTTTGCAAAGGCCGCGGCAAGTATTTCATCTTTTGAAAAGAAGCCACTAAAAGGAGGTACCCCTGCAATCGCGATACATCCTATTAAGAAAGTAATATGTGTGATGGGCAATTTTGATTTTAATCCACCCATTTTACGAATATCTTGCTCGTGGTGCATTGCATGAATAACCGATCCAGCCCCTAAGAATAACAAAGCTTTAAAAAACGCATGTGTGATTACATGAAATACCGCGCCAGAGTAAGCACCCACCCCTAATCCTAAAAACATATAACCTAATTGACTTACTGTTGAGTAAGCCAATACTTTTTTGATATCATTTTGTTTGATCGCAATAGTGGCTGCTAACAACGCGGTACTAATACCTATGACAGCAATGATAGTTTGCGTGATTTCACTATGACTAAATAAAATATTACTACGCGTAATCATATAGATACCTGCAGTAACCATGGTTGCAGCATGTATCAAAGCCGAAACAGGCGTTGGACCCGCCATCGCATCAGGAAGCCAAGTGAACAATGGAATTTGTGCACTCTTTCCCATAGCACCCACAAATAATAATAACGTGATACCTGTGATATCTGCACTACTTAATTTGGCCAAACTTTCCGCAGTGAGCACTTCACTATAGCTTACAGAACCCAACTTGAAGATGATCCAAAATATCGCTAATAAAAAACCCAGATCCCCAATGCGATTCATGATAAACGCCTTCTTAGCCGCATAATTAAAATCACCATTCGTAAACCAATAGCCAATTAATAAATAGGAACACAAACCAACACCTTCCCATCCAATAAACATAATAACATAGTTATCTCCTAATACTAAAAGTAACATGGAGAAAATAAATAAATTCAAATAAGCAAAATACCTTGCATAGTGCGCCGATGATTCCTCCTTCATGTATGCAGTGGAATATAAATGAATCAAAGAACCCACTCCTGTGATGACCAATAGGAAAAGGCTAGATAATGCATCTACTTTAAAATCAAAGGGTATTTTAACAGTTGCCGTATTAATGAAATCAAAATAATGAACACTAGTGGCACCGTGCTCTTGTACATATATAAAAGCAAAGATGCTTGCAATAAATGAGCAAACAATATATCCAGTTGCCTTATATGCAATTACCTTTTTACTCCAATAGTTGCGTCCCAACCCATTGAATAAAAATCCAGCAAGTGGCCATAATATGATAAATCCTACCAACACTTTCATTATTCCCATTGCATTAATTTTTTAATCTATTTAAAAAATTGATATCTACTGAATGCGTATTGCGATACATCATTACAATAATTGCCAATCCTACACTTACTTCAGCTGCTGCTACCACCATAATAAAAAATACAAATATTTGCGCATCAATACCTGTCGTTGAAGTTGTATTTTCAATCAATGCATATCCGTGAAACATTTTAGAGAAGGCAACTAATAACAAGTTTACTGCATTCAACATAAGCTCAATACACATAAAAACCACAATTGCATTGCGACGTGTTAATACCCCTGTAACGCCAATGCTAAAAAGCGCTAAACACAAATAGATATAATATTGTATAGGCATACCGAATAAATTTATTTTTTTCCAATAATTACTGCGCCCACCATGGCACTTAAAAACAAAACACTACTTATTTCAAATGGAACGACATACTCGTTGAACAACGCTTTACCTAGCGGATGAATGAGTCCAATCACCCCATCCTTCATAAGCAAAGTTCTTCCTTGTAGCTGTCCGGTTTGTTTTACTAATGCAACCAATAAAGTTAAAAAACTACCACCCGCAACCACACCCAACAATTTTACTAAAAATTGTTTTTGCGGCTCGCTGTCTTTTTTAACATTGATCAACATGATCACAAACAAAAACAAGACCATGATAGCACCAGCATATACAATGATGTTGACGATGGCTAAAAATTGCGCATTTAATAATATGTAATGCCCAGAGATGGCAAAAAACACCAATATCAACCAAAGTACACTATGGATGGGATTTTTACTAATCAGCACCATAACAGCGCTGATAATAGCAAAAGCTGATAATGCAAAAAATAAAATTTGAATGATACTCATAATATTTATGCTTGTACTCCTTTCGCCTTCGCATAATCGTTTGCGTTGGTCAATGGATTTGGAATTAATAAATCATTTTTGTCATAGATAAAACCTTTGCGCGTATAATTCGCTGGTGCAAATGTTTCACTTAAATAAATGGCGTCTTTTGGACAAGCCTCTTCACACAGTCCACAAAAAATACAACGCAACATATTGATCTCATATTTTGCAGCGTATTTTTCTTCTCTATATATATTTTCTTCCCCTTCCATTCTCTCTGCCGCTTCCATGGTAATTGCTTCTGCAGGACAAGCCACCGCACATAAACCACAAGCAGTACACCTTTCACGACCCTCCTCGTCTCTATTTAAAACATGTAGCCCTCTAAACACCGGACTAAACTCCCTTTTTTGTTCAGGATACCTGATGGTCGGTTGTTTTTTGAACATGTGACTAAATGTAATCATCATGCCCTTTATAATATTAATCAAGTACAAGCGCTCCCAAAAAGTCATGGGTTGTCTTTGAACGGCTAGTGCTTTGTTTGTTAATGTTTGCATGTTAAATATTCGTACAGTTTTTTAAATTAAAGTTTCGCTAATATTAAAGCTCCGGTTAATAACATATTAAATAAGGCCAATGGGATCATCGTCTTCCAACCTAAATTCATCAATTGATCATACCTGAATCTTGGGATGGTCCAACGAATCCACATGAATAAAAATACAAAGAGCACTATTTTAATAAGTAAGGTACCCACGCCAATCATAGCTGCAATATTTGGGGCTACTGTTGTCTCATCAAAAAATGGTAAATCATATCCCCCAAAATACATAGATGCCATAATTGCACTACTCATAATCATGTTAACATATTCAGCAAATAAGTAAAAGCCTAATTTCATAGATGAATATTCCTGATGGTACCCAAAGTTTAATTCATTTTCAGCTTCAGGTAAATCAAATGGGGTACGATTACACTCGGCCATTGCACAAATAAAAAATATAATAAAGCCCAAAGGTTGATAAACCACATTCCACCAATGCCCTGCTGCTTGATCTGCTACAATTGTTTTTAAACTTAAACTACCTGTCGTCATTAATAAAGCGATCAGCGCTAATCCCATCGCAATTTCATAACTGATGGCTTGCGATGCAGCGCGTAATGCGGACATCAACGAAAATTTATTATTCGATGCCCATCCACCAATCATAATTCCATATACACCCATACTTACCACGGCAAATATGTATAAGATACCAATATTTACATCTGCTACTTGTAAGGCAATAGTGCGTCCAAATAAATGTACGTCCGTGCCCCATGGTATTACTGCCGATGTCATTAAGCTCGCCGTCATCGCTAATCCAGGACCTAAAATAAACAACCACTTACTTGCGCTTGTTGGAATAATTTCCTCCTTCATGATTAATTTCAATCCGTCCGCTAATGGTTGTAATAAACCAAAAGGACCTGCCCTATTGGGACCTGGTCTGTCTTGTAATATCGCTGCTACTTTACGCTCACCAAATGTGGTGTATAAAGTAATTAATAAAGTCGTCAATACTATGATTACAATTAATATTAATTTTTCAATAATCAAAGCCCAATCGAATGAAAGAAGTGTCATACTATTTTAATTAGGCGTTATTAATATTATTGTTAAAAGTAGCACCATTGGATGGCCCTTCGTTTTCACCTAAGTGAACATTGGGTTGATTCACTTCGCTCTCACTATGAATATCCATCAACAAATGTGGCGTCCTGCCATTGTTGATTGCCGCAAAAGTTTCTGTTGGTATGGTCGTCCCAATATTACCAGCATAATGCCCTTGTGCAATAACAGAATGCCTGCTTATTTCACGCGGCCCTTCAATCACCCAGTCCGTTGTTTGCTTTTTATCAAATCGACAAGTGTTACAAATCCATCCTGGTTTTCCGTCGGGTGCATCTTCAATCTCACCCCATTCATCTTTGCGTGCAGTAACTCTATACACTTCATCTCCTCTATTCCATAAAGTAACACGACCCGAACAGCTCGGACAATCACGGTGTGCATCCATTGGTTTTAAAAACCATACCCTATTTTTAAATCGGAAAGTTTTATCTGTTAAAGCACCTACAGGACAAACATCAATCACATTACCTATAAATTCATTGTCCAAACTTTTTTCAATATGCGTAGCAATTTCGGCATGATCCCCTCTATCCAATATACCGTGTTCTCTTTTATTGGTTAATTGATCTGCAGTGAAAACACAACGGTAACATAAAATACAACGCGTCATGTGTAATTGAATATGTATTCCTAAATCGTGTTTTTTAAAGGTGCGTCTTTGAAATTCATAGCGCGTGCTTGACTTGCCATGTTCAAAACTCAAATCTTGTAAATGACATTCCCCTGCCTGATCACATATCGGACAATCTAATGGATGATTCAATAATAAAAATTCAACAATGCCTGCTCTTGCATCCACTACTTTTTCACTCGTAATATTTTTTACTTCCATCCCATCCATCACTGTTGTTCTGCAAGAAGCAACTAGTTTGGGCATTGGACGCGGATCTTTTTCAGAACCCTTGGAAACTTCCACTAAACAGGTACGACACTTTCCACCACTACCTTTCAGCTTACTATAATAACACATCGCTGGTGGTGCAACTGTACCTCCAATTTGTCGCGCTGCTTGTAATATAGTAGTGCCCGCTGGTACTTCAATGGTAATGTTGTCGACTGTTACTTTAAATAATGTTTGTTCACTCATAGTTTTACGCAATGTTATGCAGGTACATGAATTGGATCTGCATAGTGTTGTAAACCAAAATTACTTGTTTGGGATAATTCTCTATTATTGATATGCCATTCAAATTCATCACGGAAATGTCGGATGGCTGCCGCTACCGGCCATGCTGCTGCATCTCCTAGTGGACAAATGGTATTACCTTCAATTTTTCTTTGAATGTCCCATAATAAATCTATATCGCTTATCTCTCCTTTTCCTGCTTCTATTTTTTGTAATATTTTTTCCATCCAACCAGTACCCTCTCTACATGGCGAACATTGTCCGCAACTTTCATGCCTGTAAAAGCGTGCTAAGGTTAATGTATTTTTAACGATACATTGGTCTTCATCTAAAATGATAAATCCACCGGAACCCATCATGGATCCTGTAGCAAAACCACCATCACTTAAACTTTCATAGTTCATGTAACGTGTTTCCCCTTTCGCTGTTTTTAATAATAAGTTAGCAGGCAAAATTGGCACACTCGATCCGCCTGGAATGCAAGCCTTTAATTTTTTACCATTCGCTATACCGCCACAATATTCATCACTGTAAATAAAATCTTCTACGGAAATGGTCATGTCAATTTCATACACCCCTGGTTTATTAATATTTCCACAAGCTGAAATTAATTTTGTACCTGTTGAACGTCCCACCCCAATTTTCGCATATTCATCACCGCCCATTTTAATAATCGGCACCACTGCTGCTAATGTTTCTACATTATTCACCACGGTTGGACGCATCCATAATCCTTGAATTGCAGGAAAGGGTGGTTTAATACGTGGGTTTCCTCTTTTACCTTCCAAGGATTCAATCAAAGCTGTTTCCTCACCACAGATATAAGCACCCGCACCGCGGTGCACATGAATCATGCAATCAAATCCTGTACCTAAAATATTTTTTCCTAGCCAGCCATTTTTTGTTGCTTCCTCAATCGCTTCCTCTAATATTGTCGCCACCCATGCATACTCTCCTCTGATATAAATATAGGTGTCGTTGGAACCTAATGCAAAGGAGGATATAAGTAAACCTTCAATTAATAAGTGTGGTAAAAATTCCATTAAATAACGATCCTTAAAGGTGCCAGGCTCACTTTCGTCTGCGTTACAAACCAAGTGACGAGGCACACCCTCAGGCTTTGCAATAAAACTCCATTTCATTCCAGCGGGGAAACCTGCACCACCTCTTCCCCTTAATCCGCTTTTTTTCACTTCCTCAACAATAGATTCAATGGTCATTTCCTTCAACGCTTTCTCTGCTGCCGAATAGCCCCCCTCACGACGATAAACATCATAAGTACGAATTCCTGGCACATTTGCTTTTTCTAATAATAATTTTACACCCATTGTTGCTTCTTTATCTTTTCTAATTTTGTGCAGCTACCTGCATTCTATATTCTGCAATAATTGCGTCTACTTTTTCTTTTGTTAAATGCTCTCTGTATATTTTACCCACCTGCATCATCGGGGCATAACCACAAGCACCCAAGCACTCTACTAATTTCAAAGTAAAAATGCCATCCTTTGTTGTTTCCCCTGGTTTAATGCCTAATTGCTGTTGGATATAAGCTATAATATTTTCAGAACCACTAATCATACAAGGACCAGTTTGACAAACTTCAAAAACAAATTTTCCTACAGGCTTTAAATTATACATACTGTAAAAAGTAGCCACCTCATATACTTCAATGGGTTCAATGTTTAATAAAACTGCTACATAATCCATCGCCGCTGTTGGCAACCACCCACCAAAACTATCCTGCGCTAAATGCAACACTGGTAATAGTGCACTTTTTTGTTTCCCTTCTGGATAACGAGCAACCAAGCGTTTAAACTCAGTCAATTGTTCGTTATTAAATTGAAGACTCATATTAAAATTTCTTTTTCTTACTAATTATAAAACTAAGCATCCAACTCTCCTGCAATCAAGTTCAAACTACTCAAGGTCACAACCGCATCACTCAACATTCCGCCTTTAATCAATTCCTCAAATGCTTGGTAATAAATAAAACAAGGTCTTCTGAAGTGTAATCTAAATGGCGTTCGTCCACCATCACTGATTAAGTAAAAACCCAACTCACCATTGCCACCCTCTACTGCACTATAAATTTGTCCCTTTGGTAAATCAATCTCACCCATGATAATTTTAAAATGCCAAATCAAGGCTTCCATTTTTGTATATACATCTTCCTTTTTCGGCAAATAATATTCAGGTACATCTGCATGATATATTTCAGCATCGGCGCCTTTGAATGCTTGTATTTTTTGGTAGGCTTGTTTGATAATTGAAATGCTTTCCCACATCTCAGCATTACGGACTAAAAAGCGATCGTAATTATCACCCGTTGTACCTACTGGAACTTTAAAATCAAAATCTTGATAACTGCTATAAGGTTGTTGCACACGCACATCATAATCAACCCCTGCTGCCCGTAAATTAGGGCCTGTAAATCCATAATTCATTGCACGCTCCGCACTTATTCCGCCAGTACCTTGGGTACGCTCCATAAAAATACGGTTGCGTGTAAATAATTTTTCAAATTCACGCAACACCCCTGGATATTCATTTAAGAATTTCTCCAATTTTGTAAATGCCGTATTGGTAAAGTTTCTTTCGAAACCACCAATACGTCCAATATTAGTAGTCAGCCGAGAACCACAAACTTCCTCGTAAATTTCATAAATCAATTCACGGTATTGCATCACATATAAAAACCCAGTATACGCACCCGTATCAACCCCAACAATTGAATTACAAATTAAATGATCTGAGATACGCGACAATTCCATAATAATTACACGCAAGTAATCGACACGCTTAGGTAAATCAATTTTTAAAAAACGCTCACAAGTAATATGCCAACCCATATTATTAATTGGGCTACTACAATAATTTAATCGATCCGTAATTGGCGTGATTTGATACAAAGGTCTGCGTTCTGCTAATTTTTCAAATGCCCTGTGAATATACCCCACCGTTTGTTCTGTCGAAACCACACGCTCACCGTCCACTTCCATAATATTTTGAAACACCCCATGCGTAGCTGGATGGGTTGGACCAATATTTAAAGTGGTCGTTGTTTTTTCAATTGACCCTTTTGGTAAGGTGATATGACTATGTTGTTCCATTAATATATTTATTCTCTGTTCTTAATTTATTTTTTAACTACCCTCTTCCAAACATCTCATCATCCTTATCAATACGCGTTTGATCTTCTAAAGGAAATTCCTTTCTTAATGGGAAGTAATCCATTTCATCCACATTTAAAATACGTTTCAAATTAGGATGCCCAATAAAATTAATGCCGAAAAAATCATAGGTTTCTCGCTCCATCCAGTTGGCACTTTCAAATAACTTGGTAGCTGTAAATACATCAGGCTTTGCTACAGGTACTGCAATGGAGAAACGAATACGAATATTTTCAATAAAATTATGCAAATGATAAACCACCACTAATTCAGCACCTTGGTTATCAGGATAATTTACACCGCACAAATCCGTTAAAAAAGTGAAACCTAAGCTTGACTCCTCGTATAAAAATTGTAATACTTTTAAATTATTTTCCGCTGCAGATTCAAAAGATAAAATTCCTGAATCAGTAGAAAATTGAAATACTTGGTCGTTGAATTTTTCAACTAATTTTTCTTGTATATATGCGTTGGTTAAAGCCATTATAAATGCGGTACTGTTTTAATTTAATTTATTGTATGCCATAGCTGTTTAATAACTCCCTGTACTTTTCACTATTTCTACGGCGAATACTTTCCTGACCTACTAAATCCTGTATTTTCATAAAACCATCAATAATCGCTTCAGGACGCGGAGGACATCCTGGTACATATACATCCACTGGTATTACTTGATCAATTCCTTGCAATACACTGTAGGTATCAAATATGCCGCCACTTGAAGCACATGCACCCACTGCGATCACCCATCTTGGCTCAGCCATTTGTAAATACACTTGACGTAATACCGGTGCCATTTTTTTTGCAATAGTTCCCATCACCATCAGTAAATCACATTGACGCGGTGAAAAACCAACACGTTCAGAACCGAAACGAGATAAATCGTAATGAGATGCCATGGTTGCCATAAATTCAATGCCACAACAAGAGGTTGCAAAGGGCAATGGCCACAAAGAATTTTTTCGAGCCAATCCTACCACCGAACTTAATTGTGTAGCAAAAAATCCATCACCAGGAACACCATCGGGTGCCTTACCCATTGAAATAGCATCTGCAATTTCAGCTTCTTTTGGATTTAAATTAAATCGAACTGGACGCATATTTTTTATTAAATATTTATAATGATTAGTCTTCCCACTTTAGTGCTCCTTTCTTGATAATGTATATAAACCCAACTAAAAAGAAAGCAACAAATAATAACACTTCAAAAAAACCTTTCCAACCCAACCCTTTAAAATTTACAGCGTATGGATAAAAAAAGATGACTTCAACATCAAACAACACAAAAAGTATCGCGATTAAAAAATACTTCACAGCCATGGGCGATCTTGCATCTCCATGCGATTCAATACCACTAGCAAAGGTTTCTAATTTATCAGTTGTTTTTCGAGAAGGGCCCACCAAACTTGAAACTAAAATCATAAAGCCGACAAAGCTGCCTGCAAACAACAATTGCAAGGCAATAGGTAAGTAATTAGTAGCGCTGTTTATTTCATTAGCCGACATCAAATACAGTGGCAAATTCATACACTATGTTTTGGATTTGCAAAAATACACAAAGGATAGCTCATAAAACGAAAAACTCCCCATAAATGGGGAGTAATTTTGAATTATTTTTTAACAAAGGTGCGGATCTAAATCCAGTGGTTACCCTTTTTTAATTTGTGTGGTATCCGTAACTGCTTTTTGATTGCCACCCGTTTGCATTTTTTTAATGATTTCCCAGTTTTTAGTTAAGCTTTCCTTGATTTTCAAGGTTTGTGGCTCCCCAGGAATAAGCTCTAAAACCTTGTCACACATCGAAATTGCAAGCTCATATGCTTTGGTCTCATTATAATAACCCATCATCGTATAAAAGTTGTTGACCATCGCTTGCTTATTTTTTGTCATATCCTTGGATAAAAACTGATTTTGAAGGGTAACAGCTTCAAAAACCACGCCTAAATTATTAGCAGTATCCAATAATTTAGCAGCTTTCACATTAAATGAATATCCATTTGGCTTGTCAGGGAAGGCGGTAATATACTCCAATGAAATTGCTTTTGCAGTTGCACCCTCCTTTGCATTAACCGCAATACTTGCTGTTTTGTAATAATATACTTCATCCTTTACGCCTCTTAGGGCTGAATAATTCGCATACCATTTTAACTCATCGGCATACATATTAGCTTTTTCTAACATTTCATAGCCTAACTTGTAATATTTAAGCTTGTTTACCTTGGTCGTATCTGCAGCAATCGCTTTTTCTAATAAAGCAGCTAATGCGGTTTGGTTGCCATTAAAACGAGAAATAATCCTAACAGCTAATTCATAATCACTAGTAACTATCTTATCAGCTGCGCTTTTACTCATGAAATTTTCAATATATGTTTTTGCTTGAACCGAATCGCCTTTACGATCATAATTGTATGCCAATAACACCCCTAATCTAGGTAAAGCAGCAATTCCAATGGAAGCTTCTAATGCTTTAGCTTTTTCTAATGAAGCATCATATTGTCCGGCACGGAAAAGATAATCTGCATTAAAAATATCTAAGGATGGATCCTTATCCGCATATTTTAAAAACAAATCTAAATTCACTTTTGCAGTCTCTGTTGCGGACTGTGTATTGAGATCTGCATAATAAGTATACAATGCAAAATATACTGGCGGAAAACTTGGGTCAGCAGCAATCGCTTTGCTATAATATTCATCAAATGACTCCTTGTTACTTTGGGTTTGATACACCCTTCCAGTTCTGTAATAAGGAAAAGCATTTTTTGGATCGCGTGTTATTGCCTCTTGAAATGCAGTCACCGCATCACCACCATTTTCACCACCCGCTTTCAAATAGTTAATACCTAAATTAATAAATAAATTAGGGCTTACCAATGATTCATATGCAGAAATTGTTTCCTTTAATTTATCAATCGCATATCTGTGATCTCCAATACTACTAGGGATTTCAGCGTGTATATAACCAATGGCATTGACAATATCTTGATTAGGTTTCCCTTTAAACTTTCCTTTAGTTTGTAAAGTGGTCGTCAATGCAACTTCTAAATTTTGCTTCACTGCATTTACATCTACCCCTTCTAGTAATTGAACATGCGACATGCCTACTAATAACCAAGCATCATTTCCTGCAGCTTGCATTGCTTGTTGATAAATAGCTTTTGCTTTTTTGATGGTCGTATCGCTTGGCATACCAGACCCTTGTTCTGCTAACACAGATTCTCCATACCAAAAAATATTCTCTGTATTGGTTGGATTTTTATCTAAGGCCTCTTTGAAAAAAGCCAAGGCTGACTTATTTTTTTCATAATTCAACAACTTAACCCCCTCCGCTAATGGAGAAACAGGAACTACCTGCGCATGCACAGTTGACAATGCAAAAACCACACTTACTGAAAATAAAACCAATTTTTTCATCACTTTGCTTTTTAAAAATTCTGGAACCTTAAATTTAATTCAAATTATAAATTCGGAAGGTGAAATTATCAAATTTTACCTGAAATTCAACCTAAATTAATGGATAATTGTACTACAAAATGTTAGTTTTTATAAGCGGTACTAATTCAATAGTCCGTTTCTTTTTTTAAACCCCATTTTCGCAGGCACCAAAAAAGCCCTTCTAAATATTAACTGCCCACGTTCTAGGCTTAAAAAATTTAAAAAACCCGACCCTAACCCTGGTGCATTCTCCTTTAAAATATAATAAATTGGTAATGATAATGAATACTGCCCTTGGCCGATAGTCGCTTGAGAAGGTTGGGCATATGTCCCCTTTTCTTCACACAAAGTACATTCTACCATGGCCGTTTTTACCAGCTTTTGATTTTCAACCTGTTTGGGGTCATATTTGTCCCCAACCCAGTTCAATCCAAGAAATCCAATAGCATTCGGATTATTTTTAATGTAAGCAATAACGGCTGCAGATCCATTGGCCCCATGCACATTTTTTCCAAACGGGGATTGCTTTAATAAACTGTCTTTTAAAAAACGATTTATTCCGGTTAAATTATTGCCATCCATGACCACTTCTTGTGGATCCACCCCCTTTAATTTATCACCTAATTGTTTTAAAGTAAATAGCGTATCCTTGGCTGATTTATTCACCAATACCGCTATCGCATTATATGCCAAAATACCAAAAGTAGGCGCAAATCCTAATTGATTTTTGAAACCTGCTTGTTCCGTTTTTTCTAATCCCCTTGTGATGATTATCATTCGCGTACTATCTGCTGCAAAGTCCTTTAAACACTCAATTTCAGACTTATAAGATACATTTATTTTTGCCTTGGGATAACTTGAATTAAACACCTGTAGTTGTTCTTCAATAAAAGGTTTAAAACTTTCTTCCACTGAAATATTAATCTCACCTTCACTGGTAGTTTCAATAGGTGCATTTGTTTTAGCGCTGTTACAAGCGATTAAAAAAATGAAGCCACCCAAAAAAGTAAATATTTGACGCATAATTGAAAAAAATAAATTTAAAAAACGGACAGGTTAGTAATCCTTTTGAAAGCCCCGATACAGCCTAAATCCACCATACAATAAACACATACCCCCAAAAATGGTTCGAAACTCGGCATCTACATTCAACACCTGGTCTAATTTGAACCATTTAGCACCCAACATCAATACGGCACAGCCTAAAATTAGTGCCGCCATGCTAAAATCATAGATACTTTTAAAAAGTCGGTAGGACCTTTCTGATTTTTCTCTTGGATTATTTCTTGTATTATTACTAGAATTATTAAAGTCTTCCATATTTTTAATTTAAAACCACAATTTAAACAATTAATATAGGATGAATTTAAAAATTTATCTTTACCTATAAATTTGACAGCATGAGCAAGCCATCTTTGCCACAAGGAACCCGTGATTTTAATGCCGTAACGGTACAAAAACGCCAATATATTTTTCAAACTATACGTGGCGTATTTGAATCATTTGGGTTTGCGCCATTGGAAACGCCCGCCATGGAAAATTTAGACACCTTAATGGGAAAATATGGAGAAGAAGGTGACAAGCTTATTTTCAAAATTTTAAATAACGGTTTGGATAACCCGCAAAAAAAAGAACAAACACAGGAAGGTTTTGATAAAATTTTAGCAGGCAAAAGCACCACTAATATTACGGAACGCGCCTTACGTTATGATTTAACGATTCCGTTTGCAAGATATGTAGCAATGAATCATGGCGCTTTAACTTTTCCGTTTAAACGTTATCAAATTCAGCCAGTGTGGCGCGCAGATCGTCCACAAAAAGGCAGGTACCGTGAATTTTATCAATGCGACGCTGATATTGTTGGTAGTGAAAGTTTATTAAATGAAGTTGATTTGGTGGCGTTGTATGTTTCCGCATTTGAAAAATTAAATTTGCCTGTTGAAATAAAAATTAATAATCGACAAATTTTATTAGCCCTCGCTGAAATTTGTGGCGGTAGCGAAAAATTGATTGACCTAACCATTGCCATTGACAAGTTAGATAAGATAGGTTGGGAAAAAGTACAGGTAGAATTAAGTACCAAAGGTTTTACACCTGCGCAACAAGATACCATTCAAACCTATTTGAATATTGAAGGAAGTAATGAAGAAAAATTAAAAAAATTAGCAGCACTATTGGGTGACAACGCTGCCGGACAAGCTGGTATTGCGGAATTAAATTTTGTTTTAAATTATCATAACGCGACTGGCATGGCCAAGTATTTGGTTGCCGATTTTACTTTGGCGCGCGGCTTAAATTATTATACGGGTCTTATTTTTGAAGTTAAGGCCAAAGATGCGCAAATGGGCAGTATTGGCGGGGGTGGCAGGTATAATGATTTAACAAGCTTGTTTGGTGTCCCTAATATACCTGGGGTTGGAATTAGCTTTGGCGTAGATCGTATTTATGATGTAATGGAGGAGAAAGATTTATTTCCTGCATCTGTCGCGCAATCTACGCAAGTATTGTTTTTTAATCTAGGCGAGCAGGAAGCTTTGCAATCCTATAAATTGATGTTGGCGTTACGAAATAAAAAAATTGCTTGCGAAATTTACCCTGAGAAAAGTAAGTTTGACAAGCAATTTAAATATGCTGAGAAAAAAAATATTCCTACTATTATAATAATTGGCAGTGATGAATTAGCGGCTAAAAAATGTACTGTAAAAAATTTAAATTCAGGGCAACAAGATACAATTACATTTGAAGCGCTAATGGATTACCAATTTTAGTTGTATAATTTATCAGCCCAAATTTGGTCTTCAAAATAAAAGTCTTGTTTTAAAGCACTAGAAGCAGCTGATTTTTTGCCAATCAACTCCATACCTTGTACATTAATTCCAACACCTTCCACGACATTGTTGCCGCCTCTTTTAAAAATGACTAAAGCATCGTAAGCAGCCAAATAAAAAGTATCTACTCCTTTCTTCTCTAATGGAAAAGAACCCACCGATGATGTGGAAACCAAAATTGTATCCTGAATAGCAAGTACAACTTCAGTCACTGGACTACCTTCAGCAAATGTATATTTACCTACGTACTCTTTAAGTGGACTATCCTGTGCTTGAACAGTTACAAATATTCCTAAAAACACAATACCCATTAAAAACATCTTTTTCATAGTTGGTCATTTTTTTATTAAATCAATAAATTGAACACCAAAATTAGGACAATTAGGATGCAAATGTGTAAAAATGATGTTAAGTCATCTAAAATTTATGCGTGAAAAAATGGCCCTGCTGAAATTGGGGGATTCCCCGGCAAAAAAGGCGAAAAAAAAGAAATAAAAGGATACAAAAACGATCAAGTATCTTTGCATTATGGAGCATACTAAAGTTAATATCAGACAACTCGAAATCGCTGACATTGAACGATTTATAGGGCAAATAGGAGAAAAATCATTTCGTGTAAAACAAATTCACGAATGGCTGTGGCAAAAGCATGCGCATAGCTTTGATGAAATGACCAACCTAAGTAAGGACCTTCGCCAGCAATTAGAAGCTAGTTTTACGCTTCCTGCCTTAACCCTAAATACGACACAATTAAGTGAGGATGGTACTTTAAAAACAAGATTTGAAACTTTTGATCATCATATGATTGAAGGTGTATTAATTCCAACCAGCGAACGCAAAACTGCATGCGTTTCGTCACAAATTGGTTGTAGTTTAAGTTGCAAGTTTTGCGCAACAGGATATATGGAACGCAAAAGAAATTTAAGCTATGATGAAATTTATGATCAGGTGGTCATGATTAATCAACAAAGTGAAAAGCACCACGAAAAATCATTATCGAATATTGTTTTCATGGGCATGGGTGAGCCTTTATTGAATTACAAGAATGTTTTAAAAGCGGTTGAAAGAATTTCAGCAAAGGATGGTTTGGGTATGAGCCAAAGAAGAATCACCGTTTCAACAGCGGGTGTCGCCAAAGGAATCAGACAATTAGGTGATGATCAAGTACGTTTCAAATTAGCCTTGTCCTTACATGCCGCGAATGATAAAAAACGCAATGAAATTATGCCTATCAATGAAAGCAATAACATTGAAGCATTAATTCAAGCCCTAAATTATTTTTATAAAAAAACAGGTAGCGAAATTACATTTGAATATATTTTGTTTAAAGATTTTAACGATAGCGAGCGAGACGTTGTTGAATTAACAAAAATATATCGTCAAGTTCCTGCGGACTTAATCAATGTCATTGAATACAATCCGATAGATAAATTTCCATTTGACAAACCCAACGAAGATGGATTTGAAAATTTTGTAACTGCTTTACAAAAAAACAGGGTAAATGTTAGGGTAAGAAGAAGCCGTGGCAAGGATATTGATGCTGCTTGCGGACAGCTTGCCAACAAGGATAATTTTTAATAGCACGGTACAATGAAAAAAAATAGAACTGATAATTTTGATAAATTTTCTCTTAAAAAAAAGGGAAGCGCTGTCAAAGAAAATATAAGACAGGATAAGAAAAAAGCCAAAGCCGAATCAAGGGCAATGGGTGAAGCTGCGCGACAAAGAAAAATAGATAAAGCAAGAGGCATTGTAACCGATCCGCCGAAAGAAAAGTACGCAAAGGGACCCTATGCCAAAAAAACAACTGGCTATGAAAAAAAGCCAAGCACGCGCAAAAGCTTTCCAGATGCACCAGCAAAATATGGTGAACTAACCCCTTCTCATACAACGCGTCCTACAACAGCGCGTCCAGCAGCAACAAATAAAAGAACACCTGCATCCATGGATAAAGCGGATGAAAAAAGAACCGCTTCCATAGGTAAAGTAAATGCAGCGGCTGACACGCCTTATGAGCAAATGCCATTAAATAAATACATTGCACATGCAGGTATTTCTGGTCGCCGCGAAGCTGCAGCCATGGTGAAATCGGGACATGTAACTATTAATGGAGATACTATTTTAGAGCCGGGTTATAAAGTACAATACAAAGATGTAGTAAGATTAAAAGGGAAAGTGTTACAATTACAAGTAACCCCAGTGTATATATTATTAAATAAACCCAAGGATTATATATGTACGGCGAATGATCCTGAAGGTAGAAAAACGGTATTAGATATTATCAAAAATGCAACCACACAGCGCATGTTCCCAGTAGGTCGACTTGATCGAAATACGACTGGGGTTTTGATATTAACGAATGATGGTGACTTGGCGCAGAAATTAACCCATCCTTCCTATGAAATTAAAAAGATTTACGAGGTAACCTTGGATAAGCCAGTAACTAAAGCAGATATGGAAGCCATTGCAAAAGGGCTTGAATTGGAAGATGGATTTATTGCAGCGGATGCAGTAAGTTATTTATCCAATACTTCAAAAGATGTCATTGGTATTGAAATTCATAGTGGTCGTAATAGAATTGTAAGACGCATATTTGAACACTTAGGCTATGATGTTAGACATTTGGATCGGGTTATGTTTGCGAACCTAACCAAGAAAAATGTAGACCGCGGTAAATGGCGTTTTTTAGCAGAAAAAGAAGTTCGACTTTTGAAGTTTATGAATAAATCATTTACAAGGAAATCTGCAAAGGAAAATTAATCCGAATACCTCCTATTTAATTGAACGCACTTTAATGATAGATATATTATTTGAAAATGACAACATGATTGTACTCAATAAGCCCGCAGGTTTATTTAGTATCCCTGATCGATTTGGCAAAGAGGCTTCTCTTAAATCATTGTTACAGGAAAAGTATCCAGCCATATTTACGGTGCATCGATTAGACCAACATACTAGTGGTTTAATTTTATTTGCAAAAAATGCCGAGGCACACCAAGAATTAAGCACATTATTTGAAGGACGTACTATTGAAAAAAAATACCTAGGTTTAGTGATGGGTCGTCCGCCACAGAATGGCACCATTGATCAAGCGATTATGGAACATCCTGGCAAAAAAGGACAAATGGTGACACATGCCAAAGGCAAAGCAGCACTAACAAGTTTTGAAGTTCTAAAATATTATAAAAGATTTGCGTGGGTATCCTTTCAGATTCATACGGGTCGCACACATCAAATTAGGATTCATGCACAACACCTGGGTAATCCCATTGTTGCAGATGATATATATGGAGATGGCGAAAAATTATTGTTGTCTACTATAAAAAAGAAAAATTTTAAATTAAGTAAGGCGGAGGAAGAAGAACGCCCTTTATTAGCGAGACAAGCTTTACATGCACATACTTTGCGCTTTGAACTTAATGGCACTGATTACCAATTTGAAGCGCCCCTGCCAAAGGACCTCACTGCTACTTTAAAGCAGTTGGACAAATGGAATAGTGAAAAATAAAAAATCCCCTTCGCTTAAAATTCAGAGAAAGGGATCTTAAAAGAAAGGTAGCTGACTCGCAACAACAGTGACACACTGTAAGCATTATTTATTTTGATGAACAAAATCAACAATGCTTTACTGAGGCGTTCATTACCTTACATACATTTAGCAATTACACGCCATTTATTTATTAGGCTGTGGTGTATAACGCAAATACGGTTTTACTATATTCAAACCTTTGGGGAATTTAACTAAAGCATCTTCTGTTTTAATGGCCGGTACCACAATTACATCTTCTCCATCTTTCCAATTCGCTGGTGTAGCCACACTATAATTTGCAGTTAACTGCAAAGAATCAATTACCCTTAACACTTCAACAAAATTTCGTCCAGTGGAAGCAGGATAGGTAATAAATAATTTCACTTTCTTATCTGGTCCAATAATAAACAAGGAACGAACTGTGAAAGTTTCTGAAGCATTTGGATGAATCATATCATAGGCGTTAGCCACTGATTTATCCTCATCTGCGATTATTGGGAAACCCACATGCACATGTTGTGTTTCATTGATATCACTAATCCATTTTTGATGACTTTCTACACCATCCACACTAAGTGCTAAAACTTTTACATTGCGTTTTGCAAATTCTTCTTGCAATGCAGCCGTGCGGCCTAATTCAGTGGTACATACAGGTGTAAAGTCAGCTGGGTGTGAAAATAAAATTCCCCAACTATCTCCAAGGTATTCATGAAAGCTAATATCACCAATACTCGTTTTTGCTTCGAAATCGGGCGCAATGTCCCCTAATCTTAAACTCATAATGCTATTTTTTTATAGTGAGAATACAAAGATATGTATTTCCTATTAAATTAGTAGACTTTTAAAAGAAAAAATTTTTTTTCTCCAAATTGGCTAGGTTGATGGGGTGGTATATAAATCCAATAAGCCATCCGGAAGTGAAACCATGACAATTTTTTTTGCATGATCCACCCCCTTTAAACTTTCTTCATGTAAAGGGATATACGCTTCCTGTCCTTGGTATAGTATCGTTAACATCAATTGGTGCGGCTGCTCAATAACTTCTAGCACCTGTCCTAAATCAATGCCATTTTCCTTGACCATATAACCTAATAAAGCCAAGGGCGAACTTTTATCAACCAGCTGCTGGAACTCAGCTTGCGGTAACCACACTTTTTTGCTGATTAAAATTTGGGTGGCTTCCCTATTTTGAATGCCCTCAATCTGTAAATGAGTTAACATATCTGTTTTTGCAACAGCTGATGTAATAAAATAAGGGATAAAGCTGGCTGTATTTTTTTCAACGAAGATGGCGTCAATCCCTTTAAAATTAATGGGTTTGCCTAATGCATGTTCAATAATAATTTGCCCACCAATACCATGCGCAGCAACAATTTTTCCGATATGTATATATTCGCTCATTGTATTGTTTTAAAATGTTGCATACACAAAACTAATTATTAGAACCAGAACAATTGGATTATCCTTGATTTTTTTAATAAGCATTCATTACAAAAAACCCCCGATACCGATAAACGGAACCAGGGGCTTTATTAAAGCTAGATTAATTTAAAATTATTCTGCAGCTGGTGTTTCTTCTGCAGCAGGCGCTTCATCAGCAACTACTGGTTCAGCTTCCGCTACTGGTGCTTCTGCAACAGGCGCTTCCGCAATTGGTTCAGCTACTTTCTTCACAACTGGAACATACACTTTTTTAGCAGCTTGTGCTTTTTTGTGTTCATCATTCTTGCTCGCTATATTAGCTTCATGCTCAGCGAACCAAGTTTGAAACTTAGCCATCGCAGTTGCCTCATCAAATAAGTTTAATTTAACACCACGTAATAAGTGTTTTAAATAAAGAACTCCTTTGAAAGATAAAATACGGTGAACCGTGTCTGTAGGTTGTGCACCTTTGTTTAACCACTCTAAAGCTTTTTGACGATCCAATTGGATAGTCGCAGGAACTGTTAAAGGATTGTAAGTACCAATTTTTTGGATGAATTTACCATCTCTTGGTGCGCGTCCGTCGGCTACTACTATAAAGTAGAAAGGCCTTTTTTTACTACCATGACGCTGTAGTCTCATTTTTACTGCCATGTTAAATAGATATTTATTGGCGTTAACAAATAGGGTTAATAGGACGCGAAGATAATATAAAATGATGAAAATTGGTGTCTATTCCTAAAATAAATCATTAATACTACTGATAATCAATCATTTATCTCCTTAAACCAGGCATTTTACCAGGCATCATTCCCCCAGACATTTGCTTCATCATCTGTTTCATTTGGTCAAATTGCTTAATAAAAGCATTGATTTCTCCAATATCCTTACCAGAACCTTTGGCAATTCTTTGCTTTCTGCTTGGGGAAAGTAAATCTGGATTACGACGTTCCAATACCGTCATTGATTGTATGATGGCTTCTACCCCCTTAAATGAATTATCATTAATGTCAACATCTTTCAAACTTTTTCCCATACCTGGAATCATGCCCATTAAATCTTTGATATTACCCATCTTTTTTATCTGCTGTATCTGGGTTAAAAAATCTTCAAAATCAAACTGATTTTTTCTAATTTTTTTCTCTAATTTTTTTGCTGCTGCTTCATCAAATTGTGCCTGTGCTTTTTCAACCAATGAACTAATATCTCCCATCCCCAAAATTCTTTGCGCCATCCTATCGGGATAAAAAATATCCAAGGTTTCCATTTTTTCACCACTGCTCATAAACTTGATCGGCTTATCAACAGTGTATTTAATAGATAAGGCAGCACCTCCTCTTGTATCCCCATCTAACTTGGTTAACACCACACCCGTGAAATCTAATCGCTCATTAAAAACTTTGGCTGTATTCACTGCATCCTGCCCTGTCATTGCATCTACAACAAATAAAATTTCCTGTGGATTAATGGCTGCCTTGATATCTGCCACTTCATTCATCATCACTTCGTCCACCGCCAAACGACCCGCAGTATCAACAATGATTACATTTTTATTATTTGCTTTTGCATATACCAATGCATTTTGTACAATTGAAACTGCATTTTTATTTTCTCTTTCTACAAAAATATCTACCCCAACTTGTTCCGCTAATACGGTTAATTGGTCCATCGCTGCCGGACGATAAATATCTGCAGCAACTAATAAGGGTGATTTTTTTTGCGCTTTTAAATAAGTCGCTAATTTTCCTGAAAAAGTGGTTTTTCCACTTCCTTGTAAACCTGCCACTAAAATAATGGTGGGGCTTTTAGATAAATCCAATAAAGAAGCAGATGATCCCATCAAAGTGGTTAATTCATCCTGCACAATTTTAACCATCAATTGACCAGGGCTAATCGCATTGATTACCTTTTCACCAATCGCCTTCTCTTTAATCTTATCTGTAAATTCCTTTGCAATTTTAAAATTGACATCCGCATCTAATAATGCCTTACGAATATCCTTTAAGGTATTCGCCACATTTAAATCATTAATTCGGGATTGCCCTTTTAGGTGCTTAAACGCCGATTCTAATTTTTCACTCAAACTATTAAACATACACAAATCATTATGGGGTGCAAATATAAGCCATCACTTTGAGTGTTGTTTAAGTTAATCAACACGGGTACTAAATTTTTTATGCACGTAAGTGCATTTTTAATTTTTCATAATAATATGATTATCAAACACTTATATCAAATTTAGGAAATATTCATCCTTGCCTTAAAAAGCTGTGAATGAATTAACAAAAAAAATACTTGGAACCTACCAATTATTTAATATCATTGCAACTAACGAGCCCAAATTAAAGCGGCATTCGATTTTATATGAGTAAGAAACAATTATTTACACTTGAATTTCCCGTGAGATGCTCTCCAAATATATTATTTGAGTTTTTATCCACTGCTTCTGGATTACAAGAATGGTTTGCTGATAAAGTGGACGAATGGGAAAACGTTTTCAGTTTTTCATGGAACGGTGGTGTACCTGATAAGGCAGAATTATTAGACCAAGAAGCAGATAAATTTATACGATTCAAATGGCTGCATAGTGATAAAAATGAATATTTTGAATTCAGCATTGAGAAAACTGAAATCTCAAATCAAACCATTTTAATCATCAAAGATTTTGCTGAAAAAAATGAAATTAAAGACCAAAGCCGACTTTGGGAATATCAAATTAAAGAGCTATTTCATCGCGTTGGTGGTAGCTAGCTAGTACTTTAACATTGTTCAAAAAATTAGACATACTAATTCTGCGCGCATTCATTGCGCCGTTTTTGGCTGCTTTGGCCATTTGTATATTTGTGTTGACCATGCAGTTTTTTTGGTTATACATTGATGATTTAGTAGGTAAAGGGCTTGACTTTCTTACCATTATAGAATTAATTGGCCTTGTATCAGTAAGCACTTTTACCACTGCACTTCCATTGGCCTTATTGTTTTCGTCCATTATGACTTTTGGAAATTTAGGAGAAAGCTTTGAACTAGTTGCCATAAAAGCAGCAGGTATTCCATTGACGCGATTTATGCGTCCCTTATTTTTATTTGCCGTTTTATTAGCGGGTCTTGCCTTTTTGTTTGCGAACAATATCATTCCTGTTACGCAAATGAAACTCACGAATTTAAAATATGAAATTATTGTCGCCAAGCCTGCTATTGATTTAAAAGAAGGGGTTTTTTATGATAAGATTGATGGCTATGTAATTAAATTAGGAAAAAAAGAAGCAAACGATAGTATCATACACAACATTGTAATTTTTGAAAAAAGATTTGGTTTACAAGACAACTATTTAATTGCAGAATCGGGGGTAATGCGTGTTTCTCCCAATAAAAAATTCTTGGAATTCATCATGTACAAAGGATGGCGATACCAAGAAAGAGGCCTTAGGTCCACGACCAATACGGAATTCACCAGACTCTATTTTAAGGAATATAAAAAAGTATTTGATTTAAAAAGCTTTCAAGTAAATAAGTCAAATGATATTTTATATGATCCAAAGATGCTGAGCGTTCGGCAGTTAGGCAAGGCGATTGATTCTATTTCCAATATGGATAGTCTTTTAGTAAAGAGAACTGAGACAGAGCTTACGCCTTACTTACGCTTTTTGTTATACAAAGATAGCACCCAATTGTTTGGCAAAAAAGAGTCAAAAACGCCCATAAAAAAAATATCCCAAATTATTCCTGATTCCCTAGCGACAAGTGTGGGTGAAGCGGCGGGATATCAATTAGCCTCCATTGATAATAATTTTAAAATGTTAGGGCAAATTTATACAGATAATAAAAATACAGTAGCCATACATAGTATTGAATGGCATCGAAAATTCACCTTATCCATTGCTTGCTTGGTATTATTCTTAATTGGTGCACCACTCGGATCCATCATTCGAAAAGGAGGATTGGGTACCCCCATGATTTCAGCGATCATATTTTTCGTATTCTTTTTCTTATTCAACAATTTTGGCGAGAAATTGGCCAAAACGGGAGAATGGTCTGTATTTAATGGTATGTGGCTTTCCTCCATGATTTTAGTCCCCATTGGTTTGTTTTTAATCTATAAAGCGATGCGCGATTCCCAGCTATTTAACCAGGAATTTTACTACCGACTTTTACAACCAATTAAGGTAACTTTACAGAAGTACTTTAAAAAATAAAATCATGTCAAATTCAACCCAAAATCGACGCCAGTTTATTCAAACAACAGGTAAAGCGGGTATGGCTATTGCGGCTATGCCAATTTTTTCAACCATTGCAACAAATAGTTTGGATATAACGGCCTATCAGCAACACCCGTTGCCTTATGCTTATAATGCATTAGAACCATTTATTGATGCGATGACCATGGAAATTCATTACACGAAACATGCAGCAACTTATGCGACCAATTTAAAAGATGCATGTGCCGCTGAAAAAGTGGATACTACACAATTAGCATTCACCGATTTGATAAAAAATATTTCACACTACACACCTAAGATGCGAAATAATGCAGGTGGTCATTATAACCATGAACTATTTTGGCAATTAATGAAGCCGGCGCCAGCAACAGCCCCTTCCGGAACTTTAGCCGACGCAATTACAAAAACCTTTGGTTCCTTTGATGCATTCAAAACTGCTTTTGGTGATGCAGCAAAAACAAGATTTGGTAGTGGTTGGGCTTGGTTGATTATTAAAAAAGAAGGCGGGTTGGCAATTTGTTCTACCCCAAATCAAGATAATCCTTTGATGGATATTGCGGAAGTAAAAGGTTTCCCATTATTAGGATTGGATGTTTGGGAGCATGCCTATTATTTAAAATACCAAAATAAGCGTCCCGACTATATTAATAATTGGTGGAATTTAGTGAACTGGGAATTTGTACAAAAAAGATTTGACGAAGCAAATCATTAATTAACTACTAAGCCCAACAATACATTTGTATAATTAAATGTTTATCAATTTCCGATAAGTGCAAAAATCAAAACAAAATTTAAAGATTCAATTTTTTGTTACTAGTTTAAGTATCGTTTTATTCATACTTAAATTTGTTGCTTACTTTATGACGCATTCCTTATCCGTACTATCGGATGCATTGGAAAGTAT
This sequence comes from uncultured Bacteroidota bacterium, assembly GCA_903910765.1. Taxonomy (GTDB): domain Bacteria; phylum Bacteroidota; class Bacteroidia; order Chitinophagales; family Chitinophagaceae; genus Sediminibacterium. The sequence continues at coordinate 18,664 of CAIWBA010000201.1, read as the reverse complement.
TGTAAATGTAATGGCAGGGCTAATTGGATTATACAGTTTATATGTAGCATCGAAACCCAAAGACAAAGACCATCCCTATGGTCATGGTAAAGCAGAGTTTATATCGGCGGCTTTTGAAGGTAGTTTAATTATAACAGCAGGGGGAATTATTTTGTATGAATCTATCATCACTTTTTTTGAACCGAGTAGTTTACAAAACTTAGATAATGGTATTTGGGTATTACTATCCACGGCTGTGTTAAACATGGCTGCTGGATTAACTGCAAAAGCCATTGGTAAAAAAAATAATTCACTAGCACTTACTTCTAGCGGGCAACATTTACTGATTGATAGTTACACTACTTATGCAGTGGTCATTGGCATTGGGCTTGTGTTGTATACTGGCTATAATGGAATTGATACTAGCATTGCTGTTGCCATGGGTTTATGGATCATTTACAATGGCTATAAAATTATTAGAGAATCACTTGCAGGTATTATGGATGAAGCAGATATGGCCTTATTGGATGGCGTTATAGAAGAACTTAATTTATCACGTCATACGCACTGGATTGATTTACATAATTTAAGGGTAATTAAGTATGGTGCATTAATGCACATTGATTGTCATTTAACAGTACCTTGGTATTTTAATGTAAATGAAGCGCATGCTGCAGTGGATGAATTTACTAAATTGATAAAAAATAAATTTGGGGATAGTGTTGAATTTTTTGTGCATACAGATGGTTGTATGCCTTTTAGTTGTGCAATTTGCACGATTGAAAATTGCGAAAAAAGAAAATCGCCTTTTCAAGAAAAATTAGCATGGACCAGAGAAAATGTTTTGTCCGATTTGAAACACCAATTAGTATAAATGAAATAAGCTGGGTTGCTTGAAAACTTTTATCTAACTAACATACAAAAAAGATAATTAATTAAAATACATTCAAAATGAATCCCTGGAAACAATACCAAGACCAAAATAAAGAAAGATTTTTAGAAGAACTTTTAGCATTACTGCGCATTCCAAGTATCAGTGCTAAGTCGGAACACAACAGTGATATGCTCACTTGTGCAAAGGCTGTGGAACAATCACTCAAACAAGCAGGTGCGCCAGTTACAAAAATTTATGAAACTGCAGGCCATCCAATTGTTTATGGTGAAATTATAACAGACCCTAGCTTCCCTACAGTACTTGTTTACGGACATTATGATGTACAACCTGCTGATCCATTGGAATTATGGCACAGTAGCCCTTTTGATCCCACCATTAAAGATGGCAAAATATATGCCCGTGGTGCTTGTGATGATAAAGGACAATTTTACATGCATGTGAAGGCATTAGAAATAATGACGCAAACAAAATCACTTTGTACGAATATAAAATTCATTATCGAAGGGGAGGAAGAAATTGGTAGTCCGCATTTAGCGCAGTTTGTAAAAACACATACTGACTTATTAAAAGCGGATGTTATATTAATAAGCGACACCGCAATGATTAGCATGGATACACCTTCGATTGATATTGGAGTGCGTGGATTAAGTTACATTGAAGTTGAAGTTACTGGCCCTAATCGTGACTTGCATAGTGGTGTATATGGTGGTGCGGTGGCAAACCCAATCACTATTTTATCAAAAATGATTGCTTCCTGTCACGATGAAAATAATCATATCACAATTCCAGGTTTTTATGATGATGTATTATCATCTACCGATGCCGAAAGAAAAAAAATGGCCGAAGCGCCATTTGATGAAAATGAATTCAAAACCGATTTAGGTATTCAACAACTTTGGGGTGAAAAAGGATATAGCACCAATGAAAGAACAGGTATCAGACCTACACTTGAAATAAATGGAATATGGGGTGGCTACACAGGCGAAGGTGCTAAAACTGTGTTACCCTCAAAAGCATTTGCAAAAATTTCGTGCAGATTAGTGCCTAATCAATCTTCTGAAAAAATAACCAGTATGATATTGGCGCATTTTAAAAAGATAGCGCCTGCATTTGTTACCGTAAATGCATTTGAACATCATGGCGGGGAACCATACATTACACCGATTGATTCACACGAATATCAAAGTGCAGCCAAGGCAATCGCTGCTACTTTTGGAAAGGATCCAATCCCAGTGCGTGGTGGTGGAAGTATTCCAATTTGCGCATTGTTTGAAAAGGAATTAAATGTAAAAATTGTATTTATGGGTTTTGGTTTAGATAGCGACAACCTGCATAGCCCAAATGAAAAATATGATATTGTCAATTTTTACAAAGGCATCGAAACCATTCCTTACTTTCATCAGTTTTTTGCAGATAGAAAATCCTAATCCATGCGGGGGCAAGAAACCACAAAAAAAACGGAAAAACAAAAAGTTAGACTAGACAAGTACTTGTGGTGTATCCGTATTTTTAAAACCCGAAGTCAAGCAACAGAAGCCATTGACAAAGGTCGCGTTAAAATTAAAGGCGAACCAGTCAAAGCATCACGTGCAGTGGTCGTGGGCGATGAATATGAAGCCAGAACCGAACATAAAAACTGGGTTATTAAAGTTACTCAATTACTTGAAACAAGAATGGCCTATATAGAAGCGATTAAATATTATACCGACCTTACACCTATTGAGGAATTAGAGCGTGTTAGTCAAGTGGCATCCAGCTTTCATACTGGAAAACGTTTAAGTAAAATAGGCCGCCCAACCAAAAAAGACCGCCGTGATTTAGGCGATCTTTTAGGCTAAACCCACACACAATGAATAGAAAAAAATAGGTGTCTATTTTGTTTCTTTTATCTTTACATTATGACCATTGAAATTTTAACCGTTTTACCAGAATTATTAACAAGCCCTTTTGAGCATAGTATGATGAAGCGTGCGCAGGAAAAAGGATTGCTGACCATTAAATTACATACATTAAGAAAGTGGGCGATCAATAAACATGGTCAGGTGGATGATTATCAATATGGGGGTGGTGCAGGTATGGTCATGATGTGTGAACCATTAGCAAATGCAATTGACGAATTACAAGCAGAAGGTAAATTTGATGAGATCATTTTTATGACGCCCGATGGTAAAAAATTGGAGCAAAAAGACGCAAATACACTTTCACTTAAAAATAGAATATTAATTATCTGCGGGCATTACAAAGGCATTGACCAACGTATTCGAGATTTATACGTTACTAAGGAAATTTCGATTGGTGATTATGTTTTAAGTGGTGGTGAATTAGCCGCCGCCGTTTTGGTGGATGCGATAGGTCGAATCATACCTGGGGTATTAAATGATGAAACCTCCGCATTAACTGATTCCTTTCAAGATAACTTATTAGCACCTCCTGTATTTTCAAGACCCGTTGATTTTAGAGGCTTACAAGTTCCACCAATTTTACTATCGGGCGATCCAAAAAAAATAGAAGCTTGGAGACAGGAACAAGCACTTGAACGAACCAAACAACGCCGTCCCGACATTCTAGACCAAGAATAGACCGCTTATACTTTTATTTAGATATAACTATTCGACGAATAAGGTTAATTAATTTACATAACTGATATTTGCATTAAATTATTTAGCCTAATGCGCTTGATCAAACATCTTTTATTTTATTGTCTTTCTATTTCATATACAGTAACATGTCAAGCGCAAAAAATCACTGAATTTCAAAAAGATTATCAACTTGATTTAATTAAAACCACAGATGCTATTAAAATAGATGGCATTTTAGATGAGCCTATCTGGGCACATACAAAGCTGATTCATGCTGATAATAAAAAATATCCGAATGATATTGGTGAAGCGAAAAGGAAAACGGAGGTACGCTTAACCTTTGACGATAAAAATATTTACTTTGCATTTAAAGTGTACGACAGCGGTACTGCAATCATCAAAAGTTTAAAAAGAGATATTGGACATGATGGCAATGATGGTATTGGTATTGTACTTGATCCATTAAATCAAAAAACAAATGGGTTCTTTTTTGTTGTAAGTGCATTGAATGTGCAATCTGAAGACCAACTTTCAACCTCGTTAGACAAATCACCAGAATGGAGTTGGGATACAAAATGGTTTTCGGCAACAAAGGACTATGGCAATTTTTGGGTGGCGGAAATAATGATTCCTTTAAAATCATTACGTTATGATCCCAATCAAATGTATTGGGGTATCAATCTTATACGTATTGATGCAAAAAATGTGGAGTACAGTACCTGGGCCAAAGTGCCAGCTATTTTCAAAACTTATGATTTAGGTTATACAGGTATTATTCATTGGCCTACAGCACCTCCAAAAAATTCAAATAATCTGATTATTCAGCCCTACATCACAGGAACAGCCAATGAGGATAAACAAAACAATAAAACTTTAAATGCCAATGGCAATGCAGGTTTTGATGCAAAAGTGGCATTAAATACTTCCCTAAATTTAGATGTAACTGTGAATCCGGATTTTTCACAAGTGGAAGTGGATCAACAAGTAACTAACTTAACGCGCTACAATATTTTTCTTCCTGAAAAAAGAAATTTTTTCATTGAAAATTCTGACCTCTTTTCAAATTTTGGCATTCCACCTGTACGTCCATTTTATTCAAGGACCATTGGATTAGACAAACAAGGAAATAGAATTCCCATTTTATTCGGTGCCAGGCTGTCTGGTAATTTAGCGCCCGGAACTAGGATTGGTGTTATGAATATGCAAACCGGAAGACAAGGTGATTATAGTCCTGAAAATTTTTCTGCTATCACCTTACATAAAAGAGTATTAAAAAGATCTGAAATAAAAGGTTACTTTTTAAATCGTGAAAATTATATTTCAAAAGAGGCTGAATTGAAAAATCCATTGGACAGATACGGTCGTAATGCAGGTATTGCATTTGAATACTCCAATGTTCCAGGAAGTTTTAGTGCATGGGCTACTTACCATCATTCCATGAAGGCAAATATTACCGACCTTAACTCCTATGCCGAAGCCGGAATAACTACGAATCACAAGCATTGGAATACGGTTTTTGAAATAGGTAATTTAGGTAAGAACTATTACACCGATATGGGTTATGTGGAACGCATTAATAATTACGACGCCTTAAGGGATACCGTTATTAGACAGGGTTATAAAAATAGTTTTGCACAAATAAGTTATTTGACACAACCACCTAATGGTAAAATTGGAAAATTTCAAATTCAATTTGAAAACTACACAGTGATGAACCCGGACAATACATTAAATGAAAGTACGTCCAACTTAGGCATACAAACCGACTTTAAAAACTCCTCATTTTTAAAAGCGAATTTTGGAAACAATGTCGTGGATTTAATGTTCCCCACTTCATTTACTGGAGGTATCCCATTGCCTGCGCAAAGATACCAGTACAGCCAATTTTTAATCAACTTTATGTCAGATACGCGTAAGGATCTGGGCTGGTTTGGAGACGCAAGAATTGGTAATTTTTACAATGGAACCATTAAAGGGATAAGTGCTGGTATTCAATGGCGCAATCAGCCTAATTTAAGTATCCGATTGAAAGCAGAATTAAACAATATTGATTTACCTGGGAAATATGGGAGTACTAAATTACTATTGATAGCCCCTCGGATTGAATACAATTTTAATACCCAGTTATTTTGGACTACTTTTATACAGTACAATACCCAAGGTAATAACTTTAATATTAATAGTCGTTTACAATATAGGTACAAACCAATGAGCGACTTTTTTTTAGTGTATACCGACAATTATTTTACAGATCCACTATTTAAAAATAAAAACAGAGCCCTCATCTTTAAATTTAGTTATTGGTTTAATATGTAAACTAATTATAAAAAATGAAATCTACCTTTTCCATTTCTGGTCAATATGTTGATATTGTAGGTAAGCAAATTTATCCTGCAAGCATACAGGTAGAAAATGGTGTTATTATTTCCATCAGCCCTTGCCAAGATGCACCCCTACAATACTTACTACCTGGATTTATTGATAGCCATGTGCATATCGAAAGCAGTATGCTTATCCCAAGTTCCTTTGCTAGGTTGGCAGTTTTACATGGTACCATTGGCACCATTAGTGACCCACATGAAATAGCAAATGTTTGTGGGGTGGATGGCGTGCATTATATGATTGACAATGGAAAAAAAGTTCCTTTTCATTTTTTCTTTGGCGCGCCAAGCTGTGTGCCTGCCACCACTTTTGAAACAGCAGGGGCAAGTATTAATAGCGATCAAATAACCGAATTATTAGCTTCTGATGATATTTATTATTTGAGTGAGATGATGAATTTTCCTGGTGTTTTGTTCAATGACCCAGAAGTAATTAAAAAAATTAATGCAGCACATAAAACAGGAAAGCCGGTAGATGGACATGCGCCAGGATTAAGAGGCGAAGAAGCAAAAAAATATATTGCAGCAGGTATCAGTACCGATCACGAATGCTTTACCATGGATGAAGCCCTAGACAAATTAGGGTTCGGTATGAAAATTTTAATTAGAGAAGGAAGTGCGGCAAAAAATTTTGATGCATTGTATCAACTTTTGGATTCCCATACAAATCATATAATGCTATGTAGCGATGATAAGCATCCTGATAGTTTACTCGAAGGACATATCAATCAACTTTGTGCAAGGGCGATTGCAAAAGGTATCGATAAATTCAATGTACTGCAAGCTGCATGTATCAATCCAGTAGATCATTATAAACTACCTACTGGAAAAATGAAAGTGGGCGATCCTGCAAATTTCATTATTGTTAATGATTTGATTTCTTTTGAAGTAAATACTACCTACATTAATGGTCAGGTGGTCGCTGAAAAAGGAAAATCACTTATCGCAAACGTACAAGAAACAACCATCAATCAATTCGATGCCGCATTTATTTCAGCAGCACAATTGAAAATGCATGCTAAGGATTACCCAAATCAAAATGGACGCATTCCTGTTATTGAAGCCATTGACGGACAACTTATCACTAACTGTATTTGGATGTCCCCTACCGAAAAAGAAAGTTGTTTGATTGCGAACACAGCAAATGATGTTTTAAAAATGGTCGTGTATAATCGTTATAAAACCGCATCCCCTAGCATTGCATTTATAAAAAATTTCGGATTTACCCATGGTGCTATAGCATCCACTGTTGCACATGATAGCCATAACATTATTGCTGTTGGCGTTGACGATGAAAGTATTATGATTGCAATTAATAGTGTTATTCAAGAAAAAGGCGGTGTGAGTTGCGTAAATGATACCGAAACAAAAATACTAGCACTCCCGGTTGCCGGCTTAATGAGTAACGCTGATCCTTATGAAGTAGCGGAACAATATACCATCATTGATGCCATGTCAAAGGCTTTAGGCAGTCAACTAGGTTCCCCATTTATGACACTTAGTTTTATGGCATTACTAGTTATTCCACATCTTAAATTAAGCGATAAGGGCTTATTTGATGGAGATCAGTTTAAATTATTTTAAAATTGTCCTTAAGAAACCTAGATTTGAAAAAAATTACAAGCCATGGTATATCATTTAAGTGAAAAACATAGTTTATTAAGTAATTGGATTGCTGAGTTAAGGGATGTGCAAATACAAAAAGATCGGATGCGCTTTAGACGTAATATTGAACGCATTGGTGAAGTAATTGCCTATGAAATGAGCAAACACATGGCGCACAAGCTGGTGAATACAACAACACCATTAGGTACCCACGCTTCAAAAATTTTAATGGAACAACCTGTGATAGCAACTGTATTAAGAGCTGGATTACCCATGCATCAAGGCATGTTAAACTATTTTGATAAAGCAGATAATGCGTTTATTTCGGCCTATCGAAAACATCTTCCAGATGGCAGTTTTGAAATAAGTGTTGAATACTTAAGTTGCCCTGATTTAAATAATCGAATTTTAATTGTAGCTGACCCCATGTTAGCCACCGGCGCTTCCTTGGTTGAAACCATACAAGCAATTACAAAAACACAAAAGCCAAAGGAAATTCATATTGCTGTAGCCATTGCAAGCAAAAAAGGAATTGAAACTGTTCAAGCGGCATTGGGCAAGGATACCCCAATTTGGTGTGGGGATATTGACGATGTTTTAAATGACAAAAGCTATATCGTACCAGGCTTAGGTGATGCAGGTGACCTAGCTTATGGAACCAAAATGCAATCATAGTATCATTCTACATTACTAGTTCGTATCTTTATTGCAAATTCAGCGACTTGCTCAAAGAACTCATTTTATCGCTTCGTGCCTACTTTTTAGCACATCAATTCATTCTGCAACATAAATTGTGGAAATGGATGATATTGCCTGGCATACTATATACTGTCATGTTTATTTTAGGCATGACCTACTTTGGTGATACCTCCAGTACTTTTATTGAATGGATTATTTTAAGAACTGGATTAAAAACTTGGCTAGATAGTATCAGTAGTGATTGGCTAGGATTTTTTATAACCATGGGGAGTTTCTGGCTGTGGTTTACTTTATTACTTTTTTACTTTGCCTTATTTAAATATCTTTTTTTAATCATTTTTTCGCCCATGCTTTCTTACTTGCATTTAAGAATAGATGCGGCACAAAAAGAAATTCCTTTTATTTTAGACAAGTCGGTTTATAAAAAATTAATTACACGCGCGGTGGTACTTAACCTTACCAACTTATTATGGCAGACAGTTTATTTAATTCCCATTGTAATCGTATGTTCCGTTCCATTGATTGGTTGGTTTACCCCCATCTTTACCATTTTAATGGAATGTTATTTTCTAGGCTATAGCATGCTTGATTATGGCTTAGCTACGGAGAAAAAAAATAAAATTGCTTCAGCCGACTATGTATCTAACCATAAGGGGCTTCCTATAGGTAATGGTATTTTATTTTACATGCTTCACTTACTTCCTATTATAGGTTGGATGGTCGCACCCTTTTATGCTTTAATTGCAGCGCATTTGAACACCCAACAAGTTAAAGACAATCAATAATGACCTTAGGAAAAGTATATTTATTACCGATGCTACTTCATGAAGAAGGATTTGATAGTATGCCCAGTGATGTATTGACATGGATTCAACAGTGTGACGCTTTTTTTGTTGAAAATGAAAAAACAGCAAGAAGGTATTTTAAAAAATTATGGAAGGAAATGGTCATTGACGATTATACCTGGCACGCCATTCACAAAGTTGAAAATGAACAAATACATGCATTTTCCCAACTTTTAAAGCAAGGAAAAAATATTGGTATTTTATCCGAAGCTGGATGTGCGGGTATTGCTGATCCAGGTCAAATTTTAGTCGCAGCTGCACAGGAATTAGGCGCTATAGTAAAACCCTATACTGGGCCTTCCTCCTTATTACTAGCCTTAATGGGCAGTGGAATGAATGGCCAAAATTTCCATTTTCATGGCTATTTACCCATTGACGCACTTGAAAGAAAGAAAAAAATTCAAGCGCTTGAAGCGGAAATTAAACAAACGGGTGTCACCCAACTTTTTATTGAAACCCCCTATCGAAATAATCAGCTATTTGAAGCATTAATTCAAAGCTGTCATCCTAACACCAAGCTTTGCGTGGCCATGGAATTAACAGGACCCAATGAATGGATAAAAACACAGTCGGTCGCCAACTGGAAAAACAGCAAGCCAGAACTTCATAAAAAATTAGTTGTTTTTTTATTAGGCGCATAAACGTATTTCCCGCAGTTCATTGTTTTTTTTATTTCCCTACTATCCGGGATGGAAAAATCCCTGTCGCATTGGAAAGCGGAACATCCCCTTTTATTTATCTCCATTTCAATGAGCATTGGCTATCTGATTGCCAATGAATATTACAATGATCATACAAGTTCAAATACCGCTATTGCCTTATTCATTGTAGGAATAAGTATGGGTGCATTAATTTGCTTGCCCATACTAACATTAAAAAAATGGAAGGAAGGAATAATCATCCTATGCATATTAGTAAGCTGGGGATGCGTTCTATATTTAACCACACATTCACAAAACTTAATGTGGCTGCCCTATCCCAATGGAATCATAAGTGACACGCGCATATGGATGATACAAAAAATTGACAAGCATATCATAGATAAGGAAGCGAGTGGTTTTGCAAAAGCATTATTAATAGGTGTAAAATCAGATATAGATAAAAATATAATTAAAGCCTACACCCAATTAGGCATTATACATATCATTGCCATCAGTGGCATGCACTTAGATATTATATTTAAAAACCTAGTTTTTGTCACAGGTCATTTACCACGTAAAATATTTTGGCGATTACTTGAACTCGCTATTGTACTAATTACAGTATGGATATATACATTTATAGCATTCGCGAGTCCTTCAGTGGTTAGAGCAAGTATTTTTTTTAGCTTATTTTTTGTTGGAACTTTTCTAAACCAACCCAAGTATACCCTTAATTGTATCGCAGGTGGCATACTCGTGATTTTATTTTTTGACATTCACTCAATCTATCATATTGGCTTACAACTATCCTATGCAGCCGTCATTGGCATTCATTTATTTTATCCGATATTTTATAAAATGTTGCCTATGGATAATCCAATATTAAATTGGATGTGGAGCAACTTGAGTATCACCTTGTCCGCCCAATTAACTACTTTACCCATTTTGTTGTTTCACTTTCATCAAACTTCCACCTTAGTCATCATTAGTAATTTTATCATGGTGCCATTAAGTACGCTTTTGTTATATGCTTTAATAATACTAGTGATTATCCCAAATCAAGTCAGCTTTAGTATTCACTTAGGCACACTGATTCAATCATATATTAATTTATTAAATCGTATTGTGTTATACTTTCACCAAAATCCGATCGGTACTCCCATGCTACTTGAAATGTCCGGAAGAATGGTGGCAGGCTATTACTTTTGGCTATTGTTTGTTTATATATGGCTGTATAAGCGAGAAGCCAAATACCTTTTTTATAGTTTGGTCATTATTACCCTGCTATCTCTAATAAAGTTATTCCCCTAAATGCCCTAGCATTTGTGGAAAATCAGCAAAAAATAAAAAATGGAAACCGCGTACCTTTGGGTATGGAAAAGAAAATAAAATCAGCACTCATTTCAGTTTTTTACAAAGATGGTTTGGAGCCATTGGCGAAAACCCTGCAAAAATTAAATATCACCATCTATTCTACAGGTGGTACGCAAAAGTTTTTAGAAGATTTAGGCATTTCCTGCGTTTCTGTTGAATCAGTTACAGGTTACCCCTCTATTTTAGGCGGACGTGTAAAAACATTACATCCATCGGTATTTGGTGGAATATTAGGTCGCAGATACGAGGAGCAGGACTTAATTGAAATGGCCCAATACAAAATACCAGAACTTGACCTTGTTATTGTTGACTTATACCCTTTTGAGGAAACACTTAAAAACACCACTGAAGAAAAAGCAATCATTGAAAAAATAGATATTGGAGGACCCTCTATGATTCGTGCAGCCGGAAAAAATTTCAGGGACTTGGTCGTATTGTCTGCAAAGGATGATTATGAAAAATTAAACCAAATTTTAATTAGTCAAGATGGGCAAACGAATTTAGAACAACGAAAAGCATTCGCTGCAAAGGCTTTTGAAGTGGTGATGAATTATGATATTGCGATAAGTAATTATTTCAACCCGCCGCAAGGCAAAGTATTACGCTATGGCGAAAACCCGCATCAAGTGGCAACTTTTTATGGTGACCTTGATCAATGGTTTACACAATTACATGGCAAGGAATTATCTTATAATAATTTAGTGGATGTAGATGCAGCCATTGCTTTAATCGCTGAATTACCTTCGATTAGTTTTGCCATCATCAAGCATACCAATGTTTGTGGGGTGGCAAGTCGTAGCAATGTATTTGAAAGTTGGCAATCCGCATTGGCGGGCGATCCAGAAAGTGCCTTTGGGGGTGTATTAGTCACCAATGGCAAAATTGATACAGCGACAGCTGAAGCGATTCAAGAAATATTTTTTGAAGTGTTAATTGCACCCGCATTTGATGCAGACGCATTGACCATTTTGTCTGCAAAGAAAAATAGGGTTTTATTGCAAAGTAAACCAGGCATTACGTTTAACGCAGTTCAAAAAAAATCAATCCTCAACGGTAACTTGGAGCAAGGATTGGATACTGGTAACTATACCCAATGGGACGAAGCAGGTGCAAGGCCTTGTAGCGATAAAGAAAAAGAAGATTTAACTTTTGGAAATATCATTTGCAAGCATTTAAAAAGTAATGCAATTGCCTTAATCAAGGACAAACAACTTGTAGGCAAAGGTTGTGGTCAAACAAGCCGCGTTGACGCTTTAAGACATGCTATTGAAAAAGCAAAACAATTTAAATTTGATTTGAAAGGAGCGACACTCGCCTCGGATGCTTTTTTCCCTTTTGATGATTGTGTTCGTATTGCACACGCGGAAGGAATTGAAGCCTATATACAACCAGGTGGATCCGTAAGAGATAAAGATAGTATTGCTTATTGTAAGGAAAATGGCTTAGCAATGGTGATGACCCAATTAAGACATTTTAAACATTAGGGATTGACTAGTCATTTACTTTCCCTTGTTCATTTATAAGTCGCCCCTATGTCCAATAACAGAAAAGCATACTTTGCCGTAACAGTAACCAGTCTTGTTTGGGGTACCACCTGGGTGGCAAGTAAAATGGGCATATCACATGTTCCTGCATTTCAATTTGCGAGTATGCGCCAATTTTTAGGCGGCAGTATTTATGTATGTTTCTTTTTACTGAAGGGTGCAGGATTACCTACACCAAAACAATTTTTGTGGCTAATCCCGATGTCTTTTTTGATGTTTGTTTCCTCCAATGGGATTGCGACTTACGGACTTCAATTTATTACCAGTGGCCTTGCCGCATTAATTGCCGCACTTTATCCATTGTCGGTGGTGTTGATTGAACGGTTTTATTTTAAAGCCATTAAAATAACGCTTCCCACTTTTATTGGCTTGATGTTAGGTTTGTTAGGCATTGTTTTTATTTTTTATAAGGATAGTTTACAAATGCATGGCACCAATTACCCTTTAGGGGTGGCCTTATCCTTATTTGCTATGGTAACCTGGAGTGTTGGCTCAGTCATCATTTCAAGAAATAAAATAAACATCAACGCTTATTATTCTATTGGATGGCAGATGTTGATTAGTGCTGCAGTTATGGCAACGGTTGCATTGTATACCAAAAACTATATTCCTTTGCAAAGTATTCCCGCACGCACCTGGGGAGTGCTTGTGTATATGGTTTTGGCCGGCTCCGTTTTTGCATTTATCTGTTTCATCTATAGCATGAAACATTTGCAACCTGCCATTGCATCCTTATACGCTTATATAAATCCGATTGTAGCTATTTGGGTTGGCTCCTTACTATTAGATGAAAAAATGTCTGTAACCAATATTATAGGAACCCTATGTACTTTAGTGGGCGTTTATGTTGTAAATAATAGTTTAAAGAAACAGAAAGATCCCGTGGAAGCCATTGCCGATGCAGATGGCATGTAAACTAATTATCTTTTTTTTGGGGATTGTATTTTTTGAACTACCTTTTTTTAGATTCGTTCCAAAGTTGGTTAAATGTTTTTTTAGGAAATTCTAAGGGTGCCCTTTGATTGGACCAACCCTTAAACATTTTATTAATAACCCAATTTTTGATAGTCGCATTTCCTTGATTCATCATCATACGACTCAAGGATGCATTCTTCCACATTTTCCAAGCAAATTTTTCAGCAAAATCACTTTCACCAGCGACTACTGACTCTCTTCTGTTTTCCAATAACAATTCATGAATATTAATTTTCACTGGACAAACCTCCGTACAATTACCACACAAACTTGAAGCGTAACTTAAATGCTTATAATCATGCATCCCTCTTAAATGAGGCGTAATCACACTTCCAATAGGGCCACTATAAGTAGTATCATACGCGTGACCACCAATATTTTTATAAACCGGACATGCATTTAAACATGCGCCACAACGAATACAATACAAGGCTTCCCTTGCTTTTGCATTCGATAATAAATCAGTACGGCCATTGTCAAGTAAAATTACATACATCTCTTCTGGACCATCCACTTCGCCGGGTTGACGTGGACCGGTAATGATACTATTATAAACAGTGATTTGTTGACCAGTACCATAGGTGGCTAATAAAGGCCAAAACAATCCTAAGTCATTCATGGAAGGAATAGTTTTTTCAATACCTACGATAACCACATGTGTTTTAGGCCAAGCCACAGATAATCGTGCATTGCCTTCGTTTTCAGTTAAAGCTATACCACCAATATCAGATAAAATAAAATTAGCACCCGTAATACCAATTTCAGCTTGTACATATTTGTCACGTAAATTTTTACGCGCGACCAATGTTAATTGCTCAGGTGTCAATGAAATATCGGTACCCAAATGTTCATTAAATAATTTAGCTACATCTTCCTTGCTCTTATGCATAGCTGGTGTAACGATATGATAGGGCGCTTCGCCATCCATTTGTTGTATGTATTCACCTAAATCTGTTTCCACACTTTCCACTCCGATGGAAGTTAAATAATCATTCAAGTGAATTTCTTCCGTCACCATGCTTTTACTTTTAACTACGGATTTACATTCTTTTTCCTTACATAGTTCTCCAATAAAATTTAAAGCTTGTTCGCTATCCTCGGCCCAAAAAACTTTAGCGCCTCTTTTGGTAATTTGATCTTCGAATTGTGTTAGGTATAAATCCAAATGCTCAATAGCTTCCCATTTTTTATTTTTTGCTAATTCACGCACCCTTGTTAAATCGGGAAATTGCGCTTTGCCTTTTGGAACAACGGCATTGTATTTGGAAATATTAAAATTCAGTTTGCGTCTGTGTTCCAGATCAACAGCTTTTTTGCTGCTTTTTGTGTCAAATGAGGAGGCGTAAATACTTTGCATATAGATTTCACAAAAATAGTTATTTATCCTTTAGATGTTGCGCAGAAGCGTCCAAGGCCTCGTAAAATTTTTCCCCATATTTGCGAATGATAGATTCCTTTAAAAAAACATAGGCAGGTACCTTTAATTTAACCCCTAAGGAACAGGCTGCCTGACATAGGTCTTCACGAGGTTCATAATTCATGTATTCAATATCGGGATCCTGCTTGCTTTTTTGAACTTTAATGGGAAATAAATGGCAACTGATGGGCTTCTTCCAAGGTATCTTACCATCATTATAGGCTTGTTCAAAGGCACACTTGATGATGCCTTTTTCCTTGTACCCATAGGCGCAAATTTGACCATTTAAGGTAGGTGTTACCCAACCAAACTCACGATCATATAAAAACTGGCCTACTTGTTTCACTTCCTTAATGCCTTCCTTGGTCATATAGGGTTCAACAAGATCATAATACTTCTTAATAAAGTCTTTTTCTTTGTTTTCAAGAGGCGCACCCGCATCCCCGTCCTCGCAACAACCACCCTTGCACTTTGTCAAATCACATACAAATTGTTCTTCAATCACTTGGTCACTCACTAAAACTGAATCAATCGCTATCATAATATTAATTGTGGCGTAAAGATATCATTATTTCCATTTAAATGTATTGACCAAGTGCTGCACATCCTTAAATAAAAAATCATTGTAAATAGCTAAAGAGTCAGCATTGGGTGTCGTATTAAAATATAAAGCCCCTCTAAAAAAATGGGTGGTTGAATCAGTCAAAAAAAACTGATAGGCAGTTGCCACATCTCCCCCAATATTAAAAAAAACACCATGCACGCCATGACTCGTTGTAAAAACTGAATCTGCGATATATGTTGCTTTATTGGAATGATTGCTTGCAAATTTATAAGCATCATTAATTAAAGTATCTAATTGGTGTGGCTTAATTTTTTTATAACTTATGTATATCGTACCATTTAAGCTAGGAAACTGAATATTTATCCAAGCATCCTTTGATTTATTTTCGCCAAAATAATTTATCTGATTATCTACAAATGCATAGGTAGGATATTCAAAGGTATACGGGAAGTTTGGTGCATTAAAGGCTTGATATGACTTTGCTGGAAATTGAAAATCAGCATACCCTTTTTCCTTGGGAATAAATGGGCTATTGCAAGCTGTTACCAGCAATATGAAAATAGCAGTGATAAATATAAAAAAATTACGCATGATCTATTTGAGTGGGAATGACGGGAGTAATGATCATTTGTATTTTATGAATTCTATTTTTTTGAATTTCTAAAACAGTAAAACTATATTGTTGAAATTTAACAACTTGTTGAATGGCCGGAAATTCACCCGCCAATTCTAAAAACAAGCCCGCCAAGGTATCACTTTCTCCTTTTACCGAATCAAATGAAGTAGATGGAATATCAATAAATGTACACAAATCAGTAATGGCAGTTTTGCCTTCAATGACATAATGATACTCGTCAATTTTTTTAATAGTGGATTCCTCTTCATCAAATTCATCCTTGATATCGCCCACAATTTCTTCTAAAATATCTTCCAAGGTAATGATACCGCTGGTGCCGCCAAATTCGTCTACTACAATCCCAAAATGAATGCGCTTTAATTGAAATTCTTGTAATAAGTCTTCAATCATTTTTTGTTCATGTACAAAAAACGCAGGCCGAATCAAGGTTTGCCATTTGAAATCATCTTGCTCCTTTAAATGCGGGATAATATCTTTGGTATGAATCATTCCCACCACTGTATCTAAGTCATCCTTAAATATGGGAAAACGGCTGTAACTAAACTCCTTGATATTTTTTAGTAAAGTATTAAAATCAACATCTTCGGCAATACCATGCACATCCAATCTGGTTTTCATGATTTGTTTCACGGTAATATTGCCAAATTTCACAATTCCTTTTAAAATATTTTTTTCGTTTTCTTTATGATGCGAAGCACTTGTTAATTCAATAGCATGATCCAACTCTTCCATGCTGTAGGATGCACCATTCCCTTTTTGCGCTAATTTTTTTTCCATCAAGTTGGTATACTTGACCATGAGTCCACTGAGTCCAGAGAAAATAAAGTACACTGTTTGAATGATAAATCCGAAATCCTGTGCAAATCGAATATTATTTTGGGTAGCCATTACTTTTGGTAAAATTTCACCGAAAAATAATAATAACAAAGTCACTGCAACTATTTTTACAATAAACTCAAATCCCGGAATCGCAATTTGATCAAATACAAATAAATGATCAATTAAAATATTCGCAATTAAGATGATACAAATATTGATAAAACTATTGGCAATCAACATGGAAGTCAAAAGCTTTTTAGGATTTTCTAAAAGTTTTACAATTCGTTGTAAAGGAATATGGCGTTTTGTTTTTAATACCTGAATGTCCTTATAGGATAAGGAAAAAAAAGCAACTTCAGATCCAGCGATTACAAAAGAAAGAAAAAGTAAAAAAGAGATTAAAAAAATTAATCCCGAATCCTGTTGGAGTGAAGCTATAAGTGAAACGGACAAATAAAGGGGGTTACCCGAATGCGCTTCCAAGTTTTAAGTGTTTTAATTTTTGGAAAGTTACCAATTTTTTAAGTTTTACACCAATTAATAAAGTCCTGCCCTAAAAATTGGTTAATTATTTTTGGGAAAGGCAATTGTTTGAGTTGTTTTTGATTGACCCACAATGCCTTAGAAAAAACAGCCGGGATGGTGTCAAATTTGACCAGTATAAAACGCGCCTGTAAAAGCTGATGTGTTAAAGCTTGGTTGTATATCGGAGAAACGGGTTCATAGTTCTGTTTAGACTGCTTAAGTGGCATACTTATCTCCTTTGAACTAACGCCCAATTGATTTGTCAACACTTCATTTAAATAACCCAAGGTAACAGGTGGAACACTTTTATTTTCATTTAAATAAAATTGATATAAGCCCCCCCAAATATCACCTTCCAATCTTTTTTGGACCAACCATTTATCCTTATGGTAAAAACAGAAAAAATCAAAATACCTTTTTTTTCGTTCAATGCTTTTTACCTTAATAGGTAATTGATTTACTTGGTTGTTTAAAAATGCAACACATTTTTTTTTCATAACGCAATCCGAACAATTAGGCGTGCTTGGCTTACAAACAGTCGCGCCAAAATCCATCAATGCTTGATTATAAATACCCGCTTGATTTTTTGACAAATTCTCATCTGCTATTGTATTAAACAAATGAATACCTTGTTGTGTATCCGTTGGGGTATGTATGCCATAAAATCGCGCTAGTACCCGAAACACATTTCCATCCACCACCGCGTAAGGTAAATTGTATGCAAAGGAAGCAATAGCTGCAGCGGTATATGGACCGACTCCTTTTAAACTTAAAATTGATTCATAATTATCGGGGAAAACACCATTTAATTTTTTACTGATATATCGCGCTGAAAAAATTAAATTCTTGCAACGATTATAATAACCCAAACCTTCCCATAACTTTAAAACTTTTTCTTCCTTCGCATTGGCCAAATCATGCACGGTTGGATAAGTAGAAACGAACTTTTCATAATACGCCCAACCTTGCTCCACCCTGGTTTGTTGCAAAATGATTTCACTCAACCAAATTTTATAAGGATCCTTTTCCCCTTTCCATGGCATAGGTCGATGGTTGGAGGAGGTATTCCATTTTAATAATAATTGGGTAAAGGCCTGCATCATTGATAAGCAAAAATGATAAAAATAAACCTAATAATAGTTAGTTTTTTCAATCAAAGATTATATTATGTATTAATATATTAT
>CAIWBA010000200.1 GCA_903910765.1 uncultured Bacteroidota bacterium | reverse complement strand
ATAAACGTTATCATCAATACTGAGTTTGATTTTTTCGATCGCAAATAATTGCGTGTATTGTTTAATTAATGCATTCTTAGGTTCAGTTAAAATGCTTCTTAAGGTATCGGCATCCAATGGTTCCAAATGGGTAACAATAGGAAGACGACCTAACATTTCGGGAATCAATCCAAAGGTTTTAATATCTTGGGCATTTACAAAACGTAGTAAATTTTTTCGTTGTAATTCTTGCTCGTCCTTATTGACACTAAATCCAATAGCATTGGTATTAATACGACGCGCAATGATTTTATCAATACCATCAAATGCACCACCGCAAATAAATAATATATTTTTAGTGTCCACTTTAATCATTTTTTGGTCTGGGTGCTTACGACCTCCTTGTGGGGGTACTAAAACCTCCGTTCCTTCCAGCATTTTCAATAAGCCTTGTTGTACACCTTCGCCGCTTACATCTCTTGTGATAGAAGCGTTATCGCTTTTACGCGCAATTTTGTCAATTTCATCAATGTAAACGATGCCTCTTTGCGCAGCCTCCACATCATAGTCGCAGTTTTGTAACAAACGGGTAAGCATGCTTTCCACATCCTCGCCTACATAACCTGCTTCGGTAAATACAGTAGCATCCACAATCGCAAAAGGAACGTTTAATAATTTTGCAATGGTTTTTGCCAATAAGGTTTTACCTGTTCCTGTTTCACCAATCATGATCAAATTACTCTTTTCTATCTCCACTTCATTCTTAGTAGTGACAGGCAGATTAATTCTCTTAAAGTGATTGTAAACTGCAACACATAATATTTTTTTAGCTTCATCCTGTCCAATTATGTATTGGTCTAAAAAAGCTTTGATGGCAGTTGGTTTTTGCACTTTCAAATTCCCTGCTTTTCCATCCACCTTCTTTTGGTGAAATTCCTTCACAATGATTTCATGGGCATGCTCAATACAATGCTCGCATATATGTCCTTCTTGACCAGCGATCAAAATTTTAACTTCTTCTCGCTTGCGTCCACAAAAGGAACATTGTATTGCTTCAACTTTACTCATGATCATAAATTTATTAAAGCGATTTGGCTATTTTATCAACGATACCATATGCCACAGCTTCTTTGGCATCCATCCAATAATCTCTGTCAAAATCGGCCATAATTTGCTCAACGGTTTTACCGCAATTCTTCGCTAATATTTTGGCGCCTAATTCTTTGGTCTTCCTAATTTGCTCTGCTTGAATTTCAATATCTGCACTCGTTGCTTGATAATATCCGCCTAGGCTAGGTTGGTGTATCATCACTTCCCCATGCGGGAAAATAGTACGCTTTCCTTTTTCGCCCATACTTAAAAGGATGGAACCCATGCTTGCAGCTAATCCCATACAAATGGTATGCACCGGGCTTTTGATTAAGTTCATGGTATCGAACATTACCATACCGCTAGTGACAACACCCCCTGGGCTATTGATGTAAAAATTAATTTCTTCACCTGGTTTGTCCGCATCTAACAATAATAATTTTGTTACAATATCTTTTGCTGATTTATCATCCACCTGACCCCATAAGTAAATGGATCTTTTTTCAAAAAAGATTTGCTCCATTTTTTTATTCAAAAAACTAGGTCCTGTTTCTTCTTTCTTATTTTCTTTTGGCTCGTCGTCCTCTGACATTAAATATTCGTTGGTAACTATCATACAATTATTTTTTCTTCTTTATTTTTTAATCTTGCGTGGGTTGGTTAATAAAACTTCATCCACTAATCCATATGCTTTTCCCTCAGCGGCAGTCATCCAAAAATCTCTGTCGCAATCCTTGCTTACCGTTACTAAATCCTTATGTGTATGGTGTGCAATCACCTCGTATAATTCGGTTCTTAATTTTTTTATTTCTCTAGCAGTGATTTCAATATCTGTTGCTTGACCACCAATAGCGCCACTTGGTTGGTGTAACATAATACGGCTGTGTTTTAAAGCGGTTCTTTTTCCTTCCACACCTGCGCATAATAAAATTGCACCCATGCTTGCTGCCATGCCTGTACAAATAGTTGCCACATCGGGACTGATAAATTGCATGGTATCATAAATGCCTAAGCCAGCATAAACGCTTCCGCCTGGGCTGTTGATATACATTTGAATATCCTTGGTACGATCCGTACTTTCTAAAAATAATAACTGTGCGGTAACAATGTTTGCGACATAGTCATTGATGCCTTCGCCTAGAAAGATGATTCTATCCATCATCAAACGGCTAAATACATCCATGCTTGCTACATTCATAGGGCGTTCCTCAATAATATAGGGTGTCAGGTTAGTGACGCTATTTTTATATTGATGTAAACTATTGCTGCTGATCCCTCTTCCTTTGATCGCAAATT
>CAIWBA010000199.1 GCA_903910765.1 uncultured Bacteroidota bacterium | reverse complement strand
TGATACTTACCCTTTATGGTATGCGCAGGAAGTGGAAGGTATACGCCCAGATGTCCGTGTGGTCGTAAACAGTTTATTAGGCTCTGATTGGTATATGAGGGAGCTTAGATATAAAGTAAATCAAAGTGATAAATTTGATGTGATATTTACTGAAGAACAAGTGTCAGGCAATAAATTAAATGTGGCATATTATAATGCTTTGCCTGAATATGGCGAAACCCGCTACCATAATTTAGATTCTGTGTTAAGGTATGTGATTGGCGATCCTTCTGGGAAATATATGGCATCAACAACAGATGGCCCTGTTAATATATTCCCTACACATAAATTCAAAGTTGCAGTAAATAAAGCGAATGCATTAGCATCAGGTATTGCAAAGCCAACCGATGCGATGGTAGATGAATTATTAATTGATTTCAATCCGAATCGTCAATATTTATTGAAAAATGAATTAGCCATGTATGCAATCATCGCTACTAGTGACTTTAAGCGACCTATATGTTTTACTTCTACACAGGAATTAAAAGAATTAGGATTAGACAAGTATGTGCGCCAAACTGGGTTGTCTTATCAGTTGGTTCCTGTACTTAATCAAACAATTGATGCAGATGTGGCGTATAAGAATATGATGACTAAATTTTCCTTTGGCAATGCAAAAAATCCGAATGTATATTTTGATGAGGAAAATAGACGTCACTTGAATTCAATGCGATTGGCTTTCTCGCAAGTTGCACAAGCATTAGCAGTAGAAGGCAAGCGGGATAGTGCACAACAGTTGCTTAGAAAATTTGACGCAGAAACCAATGATAACAATTTCCCTTATGGAATGACCTCCAATAGAGGAAACCAACACAATTATTTTTCTTATTTATTTTTACAAGCATGTTATGCTTCAGGAGAATTAAAATTAGCAAAAAAGGTGAGTGTTTCTTTGTTAAAGGATTTAAAACAAGGAGTTGCTTATTATAAATCA
Source organism: uncultured Bacteroidota bacterium (assembly GCA_903910765.1). Taxonomy (GTDB): domain Bacteria; phylum Bacteroidota; class Bacteroidia; order Chitinophagales; family Chitinophagaceae; genus Sediminibacterium. Next base: position 4,065 of record CAIWBA010000199.1, on the reverse strand, counting down.
TTAGGCGAAGCAATGAGCGATGATCAGTTTTTTGTAAACGCTGAAAATGCCTATCAAGGCAAACCCAATAGCTTAGCCAATAAACAAATTGCCTTTGTACAAGATATATTAACCTGCGGTCAATTAATTGAAGCGGTCAATAAAATGGAAAAAGACTTTGTTACTGCTAAAAAATAAATAGCATGATGCTAACGAAATAAGCCCTCTTTTAACCGATGTTAAAAGAGGGCTTATTTCGTTTAAGCAATTAACGCGTATTACATTAAGGTGCATAGTGTAGCTACGACTGTATCCACTTCCTTGGTTGTATTGTATTTGGAAAATGAGAATCGAACGGTAACGATATCCGAAGGCTTTTGGAGCGCGGCAATGACATGTGAGCCTTGTTGGGCACCACTTGAGCAAGCGCTACCACCACTTGCACAAATATGTTGAATGTCTAAATTAAAAAGAAGCATTTCTGTTTTTTGATTCTTAGGAAAGTTCACGCTTAATAAAGTGTATAAACTTTCTCCAAAAGTATCTCCATTAAAGCTTGCCGTTGGAATATTTTTAACTAAAGAATCGTACATGTATTTTTTTAATCCTGAAATATATGCCTTGTCAGTATCGTGGTTTTGATTTGACAATTCTAATGCCTTTGCAAATCCAACAATGCCATATACATTTTCGGTGCCAGCGCGCATGTTTCTTTCCTGCGCACCGCCATGTAAAAAAGGGGTAATTTTAATATTTTCATTGATGTATAAAATACCAGTCCCTTTTGGTCCATGAAATTTATGCCCTGCGCCAGTAATAAAGTCAACGGGTAAATTTTTCAAATCAAAATTATAATGACCTACGGTTTGTACCGTATCACTATGGAAGTAGGCGTTATGTTTTTTACAAAGCCCACCCACTTCATTTAAGTTAATGCAATTGCCAATTTCATTGTTGGCATGCATGATGGTAACAATTGTTTTTTCTGTGTTATTGATTAATAATTCCTCTAAATGAGTAAAGTCTATATGTCCATTCGGTAGAATATTTACAAAAGATAATTTTACCTGATGCACTTTGGCTAAATAGGTAACTGTATGAAGCGTAGCATGATGCTCAATAGGTGAGCTGATGATATGTTTACAACCCAAATCGGTCACTGCAGCATGTAAAACAGTATTGGTACTTTCGGTACCACCGCTGGTAAAAAATATTTCTGCAGGCTTGGCGCCTAATAAAGCGGCAATTGATTTTCGGGCTTTTTCAATAGCCATACGTGTTTCACGGCCATAACTATAAATGGAAGAGGGGTTTCCAAATTGCTCCTTAAAAAAAGGCAACATTGCTTCTAGCACATCTGTGTCGATGGGCGTTGTTGCAGCATTGTCAAAGTAGATTCTTTCCATACCCGTTAAAATTACTAAATGCTATGAATTATTGAAATAATATTATCGGCTAAATCGTCCGCTTCCAATTGTGTGGGGGCTTCCGTATATATCCGAACAATGGGTTCTGTATTACTGGGTCTTAAATGCACCCATTTGTTTTCAAAGTCAATTTTCATACCATCAATTTTATTAATGGCGTAGGTAGAGAATTGTATTTCCAAACCCGCATATATCTTATCTAATGAAATAGAAGCGTCCAATTCCATTTTCTTCTTACTCATATAATAAGCAGGCAAACTCGCTTTTAACGCCGCCGCGCTTAGATTTATTTTGGCCAAATGTGTTAAAAATAAGGCGATACCAATTAATGCATCTCTGCCATAATGTAAATCGGGAACAATGATACCCCCGTTTCCTTCACCGCCAATGACTGCATTTTCTTGTTTCATTTTTTCAACCACATTTACTTCGCCCACAGCACTTGCAAAATAGGTGCAGCCATATTTTTCTGTAATATCACGTAACGCACGTGTGGATGATAAATTACTAACGGTACTTCCTTTTTTATGTTGAAGTATATAGTCCGCAATAGCCACTAAAGTGTATTCTTCTCCAAACAATGCTCCATCCTCACTTACAAAACACAGACGGTCAACATCAGGGTCAACCGCAATGCCTAGAGTGGCTTTGGTGGCAACTACTGTGGTGCATAATTCAGTTAAATGTTCCTTTAATGGCTCTGGATTGTGAGCGAAATTGCCATGCATGTCGGAGTTCAATACTTTGATATTTGTAACACCTATTGCTTTAAGTAATGCGGGCACTGCAAATGCACCCGAGCTATTAATCGCATCCACTACAATGGAGAAGTTTGCTTGTTTAATCGCATTTGTATCAACCAATGGATAGTTAAGTATCGCGTCAATATGTTTTTGTAAGCTAGTGTCATTTGGAATAATTTTTCCCATTGCATCTACATCCGCATAATCAAAATCTTCGTTCGCAGCTAATGATAAAATCGTTTTACCTTCCGCTGCATTTACAAATTCTCCTTTGTGGTTTAATAATTTTAAAGCATTCCACTCTTTTGGATTATGACTAGCTGTTAGTATGATACCGCCATCTGCTTTTTCAAAAACAACACACATTTCAACGGTAGGGGTGGTACTTAATCCTAACTGAATCACATCAATCCCTAAAGCGATCAAGCTCTGTTCTACTAAATTGGCAACCATATTTCCGCTAATTCTGCCATCCCTGCCCACCACCACTTTTATAGGGCCTGTTGATTTCTGTTTCAACCAAGTGCCATAAGCGGAGGCGAATTTGACAATATCAATAGGCGTTAAGTTGTCATTGGGTCTGCCTCCAATGGTGCCTCTAAATCCAGATATACTTTTAATAAGTGCCATTAACTGTAGGTTATATTATAAAAATAGGTTCTGCAAATTTACTTTAAATTTTTGCATTCTTGTATCTTTATGGAATGATGCAAAATTTAATGGAAAGTATAATAAAATGGGATCAGGCCCTGTTTTTTCGAATAAATGGGCAGTGGACCAATACTTTTTTAGATAAATGGCTGCTTTGGTTTCGGACCTCTGATAACTGGATTCCTTTTTATGTGGTTTTTTTATTTTTTTTGATCAGAAAATTGAAAGTTAAAACATGGAAGTGGATGTTGTTGGCTATTGTCAATGTTGCTTTAACTGATCAAGTGAGTAGTAATTTTTTTAAGCCCTTCGTACATCGACTTAGACCATGCCAGGATCCGTTGGTTTTAGACAAAGTGAAATTAGTCGTAGATCATTGTTTGACCTCCTTTAGTTTTACTTCCTCACATGCTGCTAATCATTTTGGAATAGCGACTTTTATTTTTTTTACTTTAAAGCCGCTCTTTAATAATTATCGGTATTTATTTTTAGTTTGGGCTGGAATCATTTCCTATGCGCAAGTATATGTAGGTGTGCATTATCCAATAGATGTAATTGCAGGCGCAATCATTGGAATTATTTCTGGTTGGATGGTCGCTTATTTTTATTCCAAATGGGAGCGCGGTGCATTGCAGTCCTAATCATGCAATAACTAAAAATTAAATTGGGCTGTATTTTTTGGATAAACAAGCTCATAGCTTTTTCGATTCCCTTTTGCTTTTACATGAAAAATATTTATTTGTTGTTCGTTTACGCCAAATAATATTTCACAATTAATATTGAGTTGGTTAAGCTGCTTCACATTTTTTACTTCAAAATAGGACCAGGTACTTTCCTTTTGTATTTCGTATCCTACATATTCTAATTTCACTTTATTACCATTCGCATTTAAATTCAAGCGTTTGGTTAAATAAGCGGCGATTAATGCGTCTGCTTTATTTTTTTGATTTGCTTGTGATAAGTCAATTGTGGTTTTAGCTTCTGCCCCCATCATTTTTTCAAGGTCATTGGTGAAAGTGCGAACGCTAATTTCAATAGAAGCTTCTTTCTCATTATGATTAATTTCAATCACTGATACGAAAAAGGGATGGATGATTGCAATTAATGCTGAAATAAATGGGTTGAATCCGATGAGCGCCATAATGTTTATTTGTATTTTACAAAGGTCTTGATTAATTTAACATTTCAAAATTTTCATTTCATGGATGATTTGCTGATTTATCTCAGACTAGGTTTTAGGCATATCATTGATATCAATGGATCGG
>CAIWBA010000198.1 GCA_903910765.1 uncultured Bacteroidota bacterium | reverse complement strand
GCGATGGTGTCAATAACTACTTTTTTACCATTCCTGGTATAGCCTGATTCTACCATTAAGTCGGTAAATTTATTTCGCTTGGGTAATGTATCTGCGTTTATCCATAATTCATAAAATTCTGGCACTTGATAATAAGCAGGCCAGCCAGCAACATTGGGAGGATCAGCAGGGTTTTGCCCCAAATTAATCATTTGACTTACCATATTATTGAAATGATAATAGGCATCTGCATAATCAGTCACCATATTAGGAAAAATGATATTAAACTCACGCAAACAACCAACCACATGATCTATTGGGCTTTTAATTTGACAACCAATATATAAGGTGTCATAAAAGTGTTCGCTCTGAAAAAGTTTTTCTAATACAGGCTTGATTTCAAAATTATTTTTTATAAAAATATCTGCAAGTGGACCAATGATATTATTTTCAATCTTATCATCAATATGATAGTAAACAAAAAACTGATAAATTTTTCTGCAAATAAATTTAGCTACCTCGGGCCTTTCAAAAATCATACTAATCAAATCATCTGTTTCTGTAGCCCCAGCCGCGGCTGTTTTACCGGCAATAATTTTATTATTATAATAAGATGAAAACTGCTTGCTGGTGGTATCGTGTTTCGTTGCATCAAAGTACACAGTAAAAGCACTATTAATACGCCAACCAGTCAACACCTTTGCGGCAGCTTTAACATCCGCTTCGGTATATTTAACATCCGCATGTTTGCCCAAAGTAAATAATTCTTGTAATTCTCTACCATAGTTCTCATCAGGCGCTGTATTGGTATTTAAATAACCATTTAAATACCGTAACATACCTGCATCAATGGTAATTAATTTTATGAGTTGTTTAAAGTTACCTAAGCAATTTTTGTGAATGGTGTCGTGATGATTAAAAACATAATTTCCATAGGAAACAATATCGGCTTCAATACTAAAATGATTCGCCCAAAAAAGGCAAAGCTTTTCGGTGATGTTTTTTTCTTGATTGATCATTCCGCCCACTTTCCACTTTTTAAAATTAGAAACGCGATAGCTATTCAGCGTTCCATCGGAAGTGATATTATTTATCCAGGTTGTACCCAAAGGAACCACTGGATCAATAACAGTTGCTGTATTATAATCATTTAAAGGGGGGCTAGGAAGGTTGACATTTGGTGTTAACAGTTCAATCACCGATTGCTTCATGCCCTTATTAAGGAAATAGTCTATTTCATTTGATTTTGCCCCAAAAAGCACCCTTTTTAATAGATGTTTGGTGGTCGCTTTGGTCCAAGCCCCTTGATATGGGGTTAATCCTAAACTGCTTGAAATGGGGGTTGCAGGCATAACTGAATTTATATTCTTTTTAAATTTACAGGTTTTCACCATTTTACGCAAAAAAAAGCAAACTTTTTTCTAACAGCAAGCTGGTAATTAGCGTAATTTCTAAAACCACTTATCTTAAAAATGAGATTAAATCCATTTGCTATTATCTTTACGCATCATTTAAATTAAATTTTTTTTAATATGTTTAAGAAAACGCTCATTGTAACCATTTGCATAGTAGGTGTAACCAATTTATTGCACAGTCAAAAAGCAGCTAAGTTTATAAATGAATCTGAAACCGAGCGAATAGAAAAGTTTTTGTCCTCAGATGAATTAGCAGGGCGTCAAATTTATACGCCTGGTATAGAAAAGGCAGCAAATTTTATTGCCAATGAGTTCAAACAAAATGGCTTAGCCACTTTTAAAAATAGCGAAAGTCATTTACAAAGTTTTTCAAGAATCAGTGCAAAGTTTATTTCCGCATCAGGAAATTTTGATGGCAATAATATTGATACTAAAAATATCATAGCTATTACAGCCGAAGCAAATCTTGATATTAATGAAAAAAGCGGGTATGAAATAGTAAAAATAGCCAAGGAAGATAATTTATTTTTAACGGTTAGGAAATATATGACTAACAATAAAAATTATTTAATATTAGTGGATGAATCTTTAGCAGCAAATTTTGGAAGATTGGTACAATTTAAATCCGGTTTGAGTGAACAACAAAAATCAATTTTTATTGTATTAGCAAATCAAGCACCCACACAATATAAATTACAAGCAACACATAAAGTAGATAAATTATCACTATCAAATGTTGTCGGTATCATTCCTGGTAAATCTTTGCCTAATGAATATGTAATTTTTTCAGGACACTACGATCATTTAGGGGTGAATGGAAAAAGAGCAGTCAATGGTGATTCTATTTATAATGGCGCAAACGATGATGCTGCGGGTACTACTGCTATGATTATGTTATCAAAGTATTTTTCAGCATTAGCTAATAATGAGCGCACAATAGTGTTTGCTGCGTTTACAGCTGAAGAATCGGGCGGTTTTGGTGCGCAATATTTTTCAAAACAATTTGATCCACTGCAAGTAAAAGCAATGTTTAATATTGAAATGATTGGTACCGAAAGTAAGTGGGGAAAAAATAGCGCGTACATCACTGGGTATGAAAAAACAGATATGGGTGTAATACTTCAAAAAAACTTAGCAGGAACCGATTTTCAATTTTATCCAGATCCTTACACGGATCAAAATTTATTTTACAGATCTGATAATGCAACATTGGCAAGATTAGGTGTGCCAGCGCATACCATCAGCACTTCCAAAATGGATAACGAACCCAACTATCATAAACCAAGTGATGAATTTTCAACTTTAGATATTGCAAACATGACGCAAATTGTGAAAGCAATAGCTAAAAGTGCGCAATCTATAATTTCAGGAAAGGATACGCCAACAAGAGTAGACACGACACAATTAAAATAATAAATTCAGGACTCGTTGAAAATAAAACATGAATTTTTACTTTGATCACCTTGGATCAATAAATTTAAACTTCCAGATCCAAAATATTTTAAACATGAAAGCATTAAAAAAAGGAATAAAGTTATTTGTCATTTTTATTTTCACTACCATTTTTGCCAATGCACAGGAGCCCTCTTATTTCCCGGCTGCAAATAATTGGGAGCAAAAAACACCTGCCTATTTTAAAATTGATTCCAATAAAATAAAGGAGGCCATTCAATTCTCAACGCAACATGAATCTAAGTATCCTAAGAATGCCAGAATTACCCAAGCTATGCAATATGGGAAAGAGCCATTTGGCGACCCAGTGGGTCCAATGTCAGATAGAGGCGGGCTAAGTGGTTTAATTATTTATAAGGGGTATATCATTGCAGCGTGGGGGGATCCTACGATTGTTGAAACCTGTAATAGTGTTACTAAAAGTTGGGTATCAAGCATTGTTGGATTGGCACTTGACAGGGGGTTAATTTCTTCCTTAGATGATAAGGTCAATAATTATATGCCTCCGATTCAACCATATGCTGCTTTGATGAATACGAATCAAAATCCAATGGCAGTTAAAGATTTTATTTACCCTTTTGCTACAGAACATAATAAAAAAATTACTTGGGATCATTTACTTCGACAAACCAGTGATTGGGAAGGGGAATTGTGGGGCAAGCCCGATTGGGCTGATCGACCTAGTGAGAATTCGGCGGAATGGTTAACAAGAAAAAGAAACGAGCCTGGCACTAGTTATAAATATAATGATACACGTGTAAATGCCTTGGCACTTGCCATGACCGCAGTTTGGCATAAATCACTTCCTGAAGTACTTAGGGAAAATATAATGCAACCCATTGGTGCCAGTAATACTTGGACCTGGGCTGGGTATCAAACTTCCTGGATAGTATTAGATGGTAAGCCAGTTCAGTCGGTGAGTGGCGGCGGTCATTTCGGCGGAGGTATGTTTATTAATGCCTATGATATGGCCAGATTCGGTTTATTGACCTTACATAAGGGCAATTGGCAAGGCAAACAATTATTATCCAAAGCTTGGTTTACAAAAGCCACCACACCCACATCAGTAAATCCAGAATATGGATTCATGAATTATTTTTTAAATACGGATAAAAAATTATATCCATCTGCCCCTGCTTCAGCCTATGCGCATATGGGTAATGGAACGAATATAATTTATGTGGACGAAGTGAATGATTTAGTGGTGGTCGTAAGATGGATAGAAGGTGATTCGATAGATAGTTTTTTAAAGAAAGTAATAGCCGCCTTGCCGCTAAAAAAATAATTCACTGCTTACTTTTTCGACACTAAGTCTAAAAATTGCGCAGGCGCATTGGTAGTGATATATTTTACGTCTTGTGCGATTAATTTATTTAGGTCTTCTATTTGATTTACGGTCCAACTTCCAATTAATAAATTATTTTGTTTTGCGGCTGCACTTATTTGAGGATCGCTAATAAAATTACTGAAATGAAAGTTGATACCATTTATTTTTTCATTTACAATCTCATTAATGGTCTTATTATTTTCAAGATAAAGTACAATCGCATTAGGTTGTAATCTTTTGATTGTTTTTACTATTTCAAATCCGAAACTGATATAAATAATTTTTTTGCTAATGCCTAATTTTTCAGCCAGGGCAAGGGTTTCGATGGTTGTTTTTTGTGAAATATCTACGCCTGTTAAAGCTTCTTTTATTTCGCAAATCAGTAAGGTAGGCGGGTTGTTACGGGTTCCAGTCGTAAAGTAATTTTCAAGCGTAGGTAAATTTTCACCGTTGCTTAATTTATTTTTATTTAAATCAGCGTAATTATGAACTTCGATGGTGTCACCAAAATAAACGGGGTCATGATTCACAACAAGTATGCCATCCTTGGTACGGCGCACATCAAATTCGCTACCATAACATTTTAATTCAATTGCTTTTTGCAAGGAGGCAATAGAATTTTCAGGTAATGCAAATTCTTTCCACGCACCTCTGTGTGCGATTATTTGTGTTTGTTGTTGCGCCATAATGGGCTGAATTAAAAGTAAACAAATAGCGATGTTATAAAGTGACCTCATAAAATATAGTTAATGTAAATGTTAATTATAAAGCTTCAAATTCACCCTTGTCCTTATTTTTTTGCACTTTATCTGCCTCAAATATTTTTCCATTCATTGCAATAAAAACGCCTTTGGGTAATACTTGTACAAATGCCAATGCACTGCCAAGATTAAATAATCCATCAGAGCTACCAAATTTATAGGGCACCATTGCACCAGTCAAAACAATTGTTTTATTGTTACAATGTTTGGCTAAATAACTAGCGGTGACAGTCATGGTATCCGTACCATGGGTAATAAAAATTTTATCTGCACTTGTTTTTAAACAAGCTTCAGCAATTTGCTGCCTATCATTATCTGTAAAGTCTAAACTATCCTTCATCATTAACGTAGTGATGGCTAAGTCAAGTTTGCTACGACCCAATTCCAGCATTTCGTGCAAATGGGTTTCTTTAAAATATAAGCTACCATTAAGTTCGTTATATTCTTTGTCAAAAGTACCGCCGGTGATAAAAACTTGAATAGACATAAAGTGGTTAATTATTTTTGATGAAAACTGTTCCCAATAAATGCCAAAGCGTCAATGACGCCTGTACGCCAATAAGTCCAATTGTGTGCACCGTCACGAACACGATACTCATGGGGTACTTTTTTATTCGTCATTGCAATATGTAAATTTGCATTACCAATTGATAAGCGATCGTCATCACCGCAGTCAATCCAATATTTTACAGATGACAGTTCTTCCACGGATTTGGTTTCAATGATTTTAAGTGGACTATTTTGATTCCAAGCTGCATTAATACGATCAGTTCCTTTTACATTTTTTTTATCTGCCGTCGCAAATAATGAATTATACATATCATCTGAAGCCAGGCTAATATCAGTGTCATTCCATACAACTGCACTCAATGGGGCTGCCGCTGCAAAAAGTTTTGGATATTTTAAACCATATAATAATGCTCCATATCCGCCCATTGACAATCCTGCTATACCCCGGTATCTTTTTTCTGATTTTACTTTATAGGTTTTTTCAATAAACGGAATTAATTCTTGTATAAAAAAATCTTCATAGTTCAATGAGCCATCTGCTGCATTTATATAAAAACTTTTAAATCCATCAGGGGTAACAATAATCATTGGGGGGATAGTTCCATCTGCAATTGCTTTATCAGCCAACCTATTGATTTCACCAAACTGTATCCAGCCATCATCCGCATCGCCATGGCCATGCAATAAGTAGGTGACAGGATAGGAACGTGCACTCGTATTGTAGTCGGAGGGCAGATATATAGAGTAGTGTACGTCGCGATTTAATATTTTACTTGTAATCACTAGTTTTTCCTTAACCATACCTTGACCAAACAAAAGGACTGCAATAAAAATATTTAAAATGAGTAGTAGCTGCTTTTTCATAGCTTATTTTTAATAATGAATTTAATGTGCGCAAACATAGTTCATGTAGTATTGTCTACTATGAAAATAAATGTACGCTATAAGTTTGGTTTCATCCACATATCCTGACGGTCCATTTTGATATTGTCTGAAACTGCTTTATTTTGAAATAAAGTTGCTTTTGTAACAGGGGTTGTTCCACTTGCGCTAAATGGCTGAAAAGCGACAGGGCTTATATATAATAGCGCCTTATTTAAAACAGTTTCATAAGGGTCGCCCAGTTGCTTATAAGGCAATACATTATCTGTAATGGCAATATTAGGTAAAAACCCATCCTTGGTGCCGTAATTGGATTCGTCTTTAGCATTGGCAATTTTAAAGGTAATGGGTTGCAGGCCATAATTCCATCTGTTTTTGCTATCGGTTAATGTAAATGATCCAACATTTTTACCATAAGTATGTTCGCCCACCAGAATCACATCCATAAATGGTTTTAAATTATTAATCACTAATTCACTAGCCGACGCCGAGTTGTTGGATACCAAGAAAAACACCCTTGTTAATGTTCCTAAATTATTTGATTCTAATTTAAAGTTGGTATTGAATGCACTACTACCTCCTGATTTAGTCAGCTCATCGGTATAGGTGGCGTTGTACACTTTTTTATTCATGACTGTACCTACTCTAGCAGCCAAATCTTTTACAATTAAATTAGTCATTAAATCAGAGGAGCTTACATATCCACCACCATTGTATCTTAAATCAATCACTAGTTCATTTACACCACCTGATTTAAACCGGCCAAAAACATTTCTTAAGCTATCATCAAAGCTGGTTAAAAACTGTAGGTACGCCATATAACCTACTTTTTTACCACCCCATTTGATAATGGTATCTTTTAAAATTGGGTTAGTTTGTAATTCCACTTTTGTCAATGACATACTTGTCCCCGTGTTTGTAAATACACCACTAGCAAAGGATCCGAGTCCTAATTTTAAAGTTTCATTTTGTAGAATAGTTGCATAATTATTAGGTGTAATTGTTTTATCATCTACTTTCAAAATGATATCCCCCCTTTTCAAACCTGCTTTTTCCGCAGGACTACCTTTTAAAACATAGGCAATAACAAATGCAATATTTGTTTGTGTATTATCGGTGTAATAAATAGAATATTTAATTCCTAGCACTGTATTAATTCCATTTAATTGATTTGCTAAATTACTTGCACTACTATCAATCCATGAAAAGCGATCTGTATTCCCATAATCATATAGAATGCTATAAAAATAATTCATTGGATTGTCTTTCAAATTTGTTGCTGAAATTTTGGGCATATTCGTATTCCATAGATAATAGTAACTCATCGTATTATGAATCCAGGTGTTCACATCTTCAGGTGCAGTGCCGGAATTACTTACGGTAATATCTTTTTTACAAGCTATTAGCAGAATTATCAATACAAATGGGGCTATTATTTTTTTCATAATTATTACACTTTATCAGAAGTAAATTTAAATAATTTAGAGACACAAATGTTATCCTTTTTGTTTCCATGTTTAGAACAGCGCATTTTAACTTAATTTTGCTATAAATTCACGAAGCAGATGTCAAATACAAGGGTTTCTTCCAAATTATTAATAAGCCTAATGTCGTTTACGATACTTTTATTCGCATCGAATGTAAAGGCACAAAAATTACCTGTCCCAACCTATGTTGATTCAATCAATGAATGGCATAAGGAAAGAGTACTTGAATTATTAGCGCCGAAGGGTTGGTTAAATTTAGAAGGATTATTTTGGTTACATCAAGGGGTCAACACCTTTGGTGTCAGTAAGAATAATGATTGTGTTTATGAAAACCCTAATCCATCCGATTTATTTTTTCCTGATCATTTGGGGAATTTTATTTTTGAAGGGGATAGTGTTATGTGGGAGAGCCTTGATAAATATGTGGTTAAGGTAAATAATCAAAATATGTCCATGAGGTCAAAGGTTTGCGTTTTTAATGGCAATGGCATTAGTTCGGAAATGAGTTGGACAATGTCAGGTCATTCATTTTCATGGACCATCATTAAAAGAGAGGATAAGATTGGTGTGCGATTTAGGAATTTAAAATCCGACAATGTTTTATTATTTAAGGGGATAGCTCATTTTCCAATTAATGAAAAATTTAAAATTAAAGCGGTGCTTCAGCCACCTGTAGCATCTTTTTTAATGATATCAAATGTTTTGGGTCAGCAAGTGGCTTCTAAAAATGCAGGTAAGCTACAATTTACCTATCAAGGCAAACCCTATAGCTTGGATGTAATTGACGAAGGAGGTGCACAATTATTTATCACTTTTGGGGATGCGACTTCGGGTGTAACTACTTATGGTGCAGGACGCTTTATTTACATTGATCAACCAGATGCCAATGGAAATACTTTTATTGATTTTAATCAAGCCTTTAATCCGCCTTGCGCATTTACTAAATATGCCACCTGTCCTTTGCCACCACCCCAAAATAGGCTTCCTTTCCCAATACCGGCAGGCGAAAAAAATTATGGACATCACTAATCAGTCCATTAACTTTGAATCCATATGAATAGCCCACTATCCCTTAACAACTATAAAATTGCAATCATCGGCTTGGGCTATGTAGGCTTGCCTTTGGCAGTGGCTTTTGGAGAAAAGTACCCAGTGGTTGGATTTGATATCAATACTGATCGAATTGCGAATTTGAAGAAAGGAGTAGATACGACATTGCAATGCAGCTCCCAAGAAATAGCGAATGCAGGTAAGCTCATTTTTACCCATGACGTAACTCAAATTAAAGATGCTACTATTTTTATTGTCACAGTTCCTACACCTGTTACCAAAGACAAACAACCCGACTTACATTTATTACGTACTGCTTCAAAAATGATTGGAGAGGTTTTAAAAAAAGGGGATATCGTAATTTATGAAAGCACCGTGTATCCTGGCTGTACCGAAGAGGATTGCGTTCCTGTATTGGAAGAATTTAGCAGGTTAAAATATAACCAAGATTTTTATTGCGGCTATTCACCAGAGCGAATTAATCCAGGCGATAAAGTGCACACACTTGCAAAAATTATTAAAGTCACTGCTGGTTCAACGCCTGAAGTAGCAACAATCGTTGACCATTTATATGCAAGTATCATTAGCGCAGGTACCCATAAAGCGTCAAGTATTAAAGTAGCGGAAGCTTCAAAGTCCATTGAAAATGCGCAGAGAGATATTAATATTTCGTTCGTAAATGAATTGGCCTTGATCTTTGATAAAATGGATATTGATACGAATGAAGTGCTTGCTGCAGCTGCGACCAAATGGAATTTTTTACCATTTAAGCCAGGCTTGGTAGGTGGGCATTGTATTAGTGTTGATCCTTATTACTTAGCACATAAAGCAAGTAGTTTAGGCTATCATCCGCAAGTAATTTTATCCGGCAGACATGTGAATGACCAGATGAGCGCGTTTGTAACTGAAAAAGTAATCCAGCTATTAGTTAAAAATAATTTTAACGTACAAGGCGCCAAGGTTTTATTATTAGGGGTGACTTTTAAAGAAAATTGTCCCGACATTCGAAATTCTCAAGCCTTTGAAATATATACAGCACTAAAAAAT
>CAIWBA010000197.1 GCA_903910765.1 uncultured Bacteroidota bacterium | reverse complement strand
TTCAAATTCACATACATGCCTGTACCCTATTTTTACGAACCTTCCTTAAACATCGGCGTAAATCAGTTTACACTCAGTCCGGAAACAAGTAAGCATTGCGTACAAGTATTAAGAATGGAAGAAGGGGCCAATATCGATATTACGAATGGCATGGGAGATGTTTTTAATGCAACCCTTCAAACAGCACATAAAGCCAATAGTATGGTGACCATTCAGGGGCATCAAAGTTTCGCTGCGACGCAACAAAAAATCACCTTGGGTATTTCCTTATTAAAAAATGCAGTTCGCTTGGAATGGCTTTTTGAAAAAGCAACCGAAATGGGTATCCATCAAATTGTGCCAATTATTTGCGAACGCACGATTCATGAAAGATTCAAAATGGATCGCATGCAAAATATTTTGCAATCTGCCATGATCCAAAGCCAACAAGCATGGCTTCCTTTACTTTCCGAACCTATCGCATTTAATGTCTTTATGCATAAACATAAAGCATCAGTAAATTTAATAGCACACTGTGAACCAAGCGAGAAAAAAAATATCAAAGAAATTGTTGCATTAAATGATGTTAATTTATTGATTGGGCCGGAAGGCGATTTCTCAAGTGCTGAAATTACAATGGCAATTTCAAATAATTACACCCCCATCCAACTTGGTCCAACGCGACTCAGAACCGAAACTGCAGGAATTTTTGCATTGAGTGTATTAAAAATATTTTAATTTGTAGCAATGAATATTATTGAAGTAAAATCAGCTGCAACCGAAAAAGCATTTTTTGCCATTAATGCCGATTTAAATAAGCACAACCCCAATTATATTCGCCCCTTAGACAATGAGATCAAACAAGTATTTGATCCCAATAAAAATAAATTATTTCAAAGTGGCGACGCGGCAAGATGGCTTTTGCAAAATGCCGATGGCAAAACCATTGGAAGAATTGCCGCATTTTATTACAAAGAATATAAAAACAAAGGAACGGAATACCCGGTCGGCTGTATTGGATTTTTTGATTGTATCAATGAGCAACAAGCTGCGAATTTGCTTTTTGACACTGCAAAATTATGGCTGCAACAAAATGGCATGGAAGCCATGGATGGGCCTATCAATTTTGGAGATAGAGACAAGTGGTGGGGTTTGATGGTGGAAGGTTTTGAAGCAGAGCCCATGTATGGCATGTCTTTCAACCCTTCCTATTACGCATCCCTTTTAACCAATTATGGTTTTGAAAATTATTATAATCAGTATTATTATAGAAAAAATTTACTTTCTCCACTTCCAGCGCGCTTTGAAGAAAGGTATCATAAGTTCAAATCCAAGCCTGATTATACAGCCGTTCATTTAGATAAAAACAAACTCGCAAAATATGCCCAGGATTTTGTGACCATCTATAATTCGGCATGGGCACAACATGGAGAAGAAAAAGCCATCACACTACCTCAAATTATAAAACTATTTAATTCCTTAAAAGCCGTTATGGACGAAAGGGTTATTTGGTTTGCTTATTATAAGGAGGAACCCATCGCAATGTTTATTAATATCCCAGACGTGAACCAATATTTTAAATACTTTAATGGTGCATTAGGCCTAGGGCAAAAACTGCATTTATTGTGGATGAAATGGACGGGACAAAATAATAAATTAACCGGCTTAGCTTTTGGCGTGGTTCCCAAGTACCAAGCATTGGGTATTGATAGTTTTTTAATCAACTCCTGCCATATTCTTTTAAATAAAATAAAATTGTACGACCAATACGAAATGGGTTGGGCGGGCGATTGGAACCCGAAAATGGTCAATATTTACAAAAGCTTGGATGCACTTCCAAGCAGAAGAATGGTCACATTTAGGTACATTTTTGACGCAAAAGCACATCCATTTGAGCGCCATCCCATCATGGAATATAAAACAGGTGGCTAATTTTTACCTGTTTGAAAATTGGGGGATAAGATTTAATTCATAGACTATAAGTTTTGATTTTGAATGTGTATATTGCGCGTCAAGTATGGAAAATTTTATAGTATCAGCACGGAAATATAGGCCCCAAAACTTCAGTACAGTAGTGGGACAGTCGCATATTACGACCACCTTAAAAAATTCCATTTTAAACAATCATTTGGCGCATGCATTTTTATTTTGCGGTCCAAGAGGTGTAGGTAAAACTACCTGCGCGCGTATTTTAGCCAAAACAATTAACTGTACAAAAGTTACCAAGGAAGGGGAAGCGTGTAATACTTGTGATAGCTGCGTTTCCTTTGAAAAAGGGGCGAGTTTAAATATTCACGAATTAGATGCGGCTAGTAATAATTCCGTAGATGATATCAGAACATTGGTAGAGCAAGTTCGTTTTGCCCCACAAGCTGGAAAATACAAAGTATATATTGTGGATGAGGTCCACATGTTAAGTTCAAGTGCATTTAATGCATTTTTAAAAACATTAGAGGAGCCGCCGCCATTTGCTATTTTTATTTTAGCGACTACCGAAAAACATAAAATTCTTCCGACCATTTTAAGTCGGTGTCAAATATTCGATTTTAGAAGAATCAATTCCAACGATACCGTTTTACATTTGGAGGAAATTGTTGCCAAGGAAAAAATTAAGGCAGAAAAAAATGCATTACAGCTGATCGCTCAAAAAAGTGAAGGTTGTATGCGTGATGCTTTAAGTATTTTAGATAAAATTGTTAGCTTTTCCAATGGCGCCTTGACATATGAAAATACACTAGAGCATTTAAATATTTTAGACGAGGCTTATTATTTTAAATTATTGAATTTTTTAACGGCACAGGATTTAACCAGCGCGATGCTCCTGTATGATGAAATAAATCAAAAAGGATTTGAAGGCGATATGGTGCTATATGGTTTAGCAGGATTTATAAGAAATATATTGGTATGTAAGGATCCGGCGAGCGCACACCTTTTAGAGTCTATTGAAGGATGGCGTGAGCAATATATCAACACTGCGAATACTACAAGTACCCCTTACTTAATTAGCGCTTTGAATATTTTAAATGAGTCCGAGATTCAATTTAAAATGGCAAGGAACAAACGTTTACATGTGGAGCTCGCATTAATTAAGCTCAATTTTTTACAACAAGCCATTGAATTAAGTATGCAGGAAGGCGAACTAGTAAAAAAAAAACTAGTTGACGTAAGCTATCCCATAAAAACGAAGCGCATTTTGCCATTAGGTAAAATGGTGGTGAATGAGCAGGCCA
Organism: uncultured Bacteroidota bacterium; assembly: GCA_903910765.1. GTDB lineage: Bacteria > Bacteroidota > Bacteroidia > Chitinophagales > Chitinophagaceae > Sediminibacterium. The sequence continues at coordinate 374 of CAIWBA010000197.1, read as the reverse complement.
AATTAATCATCGAAACCGATACCGCGATAAGTCGTCCAACAAAAGCGGTTGCTCCCACAGAAACTAATCAGACCATAAATGATCATTTAAGGGAGCCCATACAGGCCATCAACAATTCATCGCAAGAATTACCAGCCCAAAAAATTACAACCCCAACTAGTAATAGCAACACTGCCCCCTCCGATACGACGAGCGCTAATGATGGCAGTAATAAAAAGAATTTATTAGCCGCTTTACAACAAAAGTATGGTTCAAAATATAATATTGAAGAAGTTAAGGAGCCCATTCCTTTAGAAATGGATACACTAAAAAAGTGTTGGGATGATTATACCGCTTATCTATTAGATGCATTAAAGCATTCCTCCGCCGGCACA
>CAIWBA010000196.1 GCA_903910765.1 uncultured Bacteroidota bacterium | reverse complement strand
CCTGTATAAGTTGGGTTTGCGTTTCCAATAATTTGACGATCATTATTTAAATCAACAACGCCATCATTATTTAAATCTTTGAATTTAATTGAACCTGGCTGAACAGTACCAATGATTCCGGCATTCGTTGCAACTCCGGCTTTTAAAGTATACACACTCGTTGCAGGGTTATAGTCAAAATCACTTACTTTATAAAACCCATTGGTTACCAAGCCGTACATAGATCCAAGTGGTTGACCAATTTTGATAATATAATCAGTTGGCTGTCCTGACACACCCCAGCTTGCACTAGGATAAAAACTTGATTGGTTAACACCTAAAGCAACCACCTTATTTACGTTATGCGAAATATTGAAATTTGCACTCCAGTTAAAATCTTTACCCTTTACAATAACAGCATTCAATTGTAACTCAACACCTTTGTTTGAAGTTTTGCCAATATTTTGTAACTGTGAAGAATAACCAAAAGTTGGAGCAGTAGGAACATTTAATAATAAATTTTTAGAAGCATTATCATAAACATCAACTGATATATCAAATCGTTTTGCAAAACTAATATCAATACCTAAATTTTTATTTTGCGTTGACTCCCATTGTAAATTTGGATTTACCAAACCGGCAGATGAATACCCTGTAATCATTTGATTATTGATGCCATAAAAATAAGTACCGTCGTTTTTAAATGTACTTAAATATAAATAATCATTAATTCTATTGTTTCCAACTTCCCCATATCCAACACGAACTTTTAAATCGCTGATAAAATTAACCGACTGCATGAATTTTTCATTTTTAACTCTCCATGCAAAAGAAGCTGCTGGAAAATATCCCCATTGTTTACCAGGTGCAAATTTCGAGGCTGCATCCGCACGCACATTCATTGAAAATAAATACTTGTCCTTATATGCATAGTTTAATCTGCCAAAAAATGACAAGCTCGTATATCTAGTTTCAGCACGTTTTGGAAAACCCGCAAAAGCAACGCCTGGTGATACTTCAGGAAAAGCATTTGCAATAGTAGTTCCTGATGGCAATAACTTATTTAAATTATAAGTATTAGTTGTGCTCAAATCATACGTTTCTTCCCCAACTAAAAAATCAAAATCGTGTGCATCTTTAAAGTTCTTTAAAGAATAAGTTAACACATTTGAATTTGTTAAAGTTTTACGATTCATTGTATCCAAGCCTGTGATAGGTTTACGAGAACCTTGTAAAACCGAATACGGTGTAATTGAATCACTAAATTTCAAATCAACATAGTCATATAAGTCATACCCAAAAGTTGACTTCAATGAAAGGTTCTTAAAAATTTGATACGTGCCACTAACGGTAATATTTTTATTTGTTGTTGTCTTTTTTCTGTATTCAGCATCAGCCAACGCAATTGGATTGACCAAATTTAAACCATTGCCAACATTAGGATCAGCCAAAGGATCTAAATCATCAATATCTTGTGTCGCCGACAAAAATGGACGATATTTAACAGCGTTTCTTAATCTATTATAAGAAGATCCTTTTTCATCTGAAACACCCGCGCCTAATACCTCCTGCTCAGAATATCTACCTGATAAACCAAATTTCAAATTTCTCGTTGCTTGGTATTCTGACTTAAGATTAAACAAGTTTCTTTTATACTTTGAATTCATTACAATTGCTTGGTCATCATTCATTGTATAGCCTAAATTATAGGTTAGCTTATTACTGCCGCCATCAATAGATAAATTTTGTGTTCTTGAAACACCCGCTTTACCAAATACTTCAGTTTGCCAATCGACAGGATTTACATTTCTGTAATTACCTAAGGTATCCCAGGTAGTTCCGAAATTTTTCAAAAACGATAAACTATCTACAGAGGAACCTCTTGATCTTTCAGATTGATAAAACACATAATTATACGGACTTAAAACATCTAACTTTTTACTCAATTCTTTCACCCCATAAAATCCATTATAATTTACACGCATTTTACCTTTACGACCACCTTTTGTTGTTATAAGGATTACTCCATTACCGCCACGTGCACCATAAATTGCAGTCGCAGCAGCATCTTTTAAAACATCTATCGACTGAATATCTTGTGGTGAAATCGATGACAATCCGTTTTCTACCTGAACTCCATCCACGATATATAATGGTGAATTATCCCCAGTAATCGACATACCACCTCTCACTCTTATTCTAATGGCTGCATCAGGTGATCCTTCAGCGGTAGTTGCAGTTACCCCTGCTAGTCTGCCGTTCAAAGCCTCTGCAGCTGAATTAATAGGAATGTCTTTTAAATCTTTTGCACCAACAGAAGCCACAGATGCTAACAAGTCCTTACGCTTAATGCTTTGATAACCGATGACTACTACATCATCCAAATTAGCATTTTCCTTTTCTAATTTAATCACTATGGCATCAGAACCACTGATAGATTTAGTTATACTTTTATAGCCTATGTAGCTAATGGTTAACACTGCATTTGTTCCAGGAATACTAATAACAAATTTCCCTTCTTTGTTAGTTTGCGTTCCTTTAGCATTACCCTTAAGTATAATACTAACGCCCTGTAAAGCTGCGCCAGATTCATCAGTAACCGTACCAGTTACATTTTTGTTTTGAGCCCAAACTCCAATAAATAGGAAGGTCACCAAAAAAGTTAATACAAATTTTTTCATACAAGCAATATATGTTTAAGCAATCAGCCCATATGGGCATTAAAATACTCACAAGTCTATTTATATTAGCTTATAAAATAATTAGTTAGGGTCTATTTATTTACGCAAACGATACCGGAAACGATAGTCAATTTAATATAATCCACTAGGACTAGGCTTAACTTCAACACCGAAGAATAAAGGTGAGAAAAAATTGAAAAAATGTACTATTGCAAATCAAAACTTTCATGCATTTCAGGGGCATGCACTTCCTTAAATCCTTTTTTGCGTAATCTTTCCGCAAAGTGATCCTGTACTTCGGCTTCGCCATGAACCACAAAAACTTGCTTAACTAAATCAGGGGTTTGACATGCTAAAAATTGCATTAAGTCCTCATAATCGCCATGCGCACTCATGCTTCGAATGGACCCTACTTTGGCCACCACATCATATAATTCACTGTAAATTTTCACTTCTTTCGCACCATTCATTAAACGACCACCTAAGGAATGTGGCTCACAATAACCCACTAATAAAATGGTGTTTTTAGCATTGCTGATATTGTTTTTAATATGGTGCTTCACCCTGCCCGCATCAGCCATACCAGATGCTGATATTATTACCTTGGGATGTAAGTCCTCATTCAATGCTTTACTTTCCTCCACTGATTTTATATAACGCAACCCTTCAAAATCAAATGGATCATCATCCACTTCCAATATTTTTTGAATTTTTTTATTAAAATATTTGGGGAATTTTTTTAATACTTCGGTCGCCTCCATACTTAAAGGGCTATCCACATATATTGGGATATGAGGTAATCTTTTTTCCAGTGATAGTTGATTTAGTTCAAATAAAATTTCCTGTGTACGTCCTACACTAAATGCAGGAATAATTAAATTACCTTTTTGTTCCACACAAGTGGATTCAATCCACTTTAATAAATCATCTGGCGTAGTATGTATCAAATCATGCAACTTGTCCCCATAAGTACTTTCAATAATAATATAATCAGCATGCGGGAATTCAGATGGTGAACGAAGAATCATGTCACGATACCTTCCAATGTCACCACTAAAAGTGAGTGACTCTATATTTTCGCCATTTTTGATTTTTAAACTTACTGCAGCGCTTCCAATGATATGCCCTGCATCAGTAAATAATACTGCTACCGAATCGGAAATTTTTGTAAGGGTATTGTATTCAACCGCTTTTAATAAGGGTATCGTCAGGTTTACATCATCAATATCATACAAAGGTTCAATAGGTGGCAGTCCTTGTTTGGCACGACGCTTATTGCCATATTTAGCATCATCACGTTGTATCATTGCAGAATCTTCTAATAAAATTTCCGTAAGTGCTTTGGTGCCAGGTGTACAATAAATCGTACCTGTAAATCCTTCCTTTACTAATTTTGGAAGTAATCCGCTATGATCAATATGTGCATGAGATAAAATAACATAATCAACCTTGGTGGCATCAAATCCAAATTTTGCATTTAAAGAATCTGTATCTCTGCCCATTCCTTGAAATAAACCACAATCCAACAAAAAAGTTTCGTTGTTATCCAATTGAACTAAATGCTTTGAACCTGTTACTGTGCGCGCTGCGCCATGAAAGCTTATTTTCATTGCTATAATTTATACTACTAAGTTAAACTATAATGCAATGGCTGCCACTATATAATCTGCAATTAAAATTAATATGCAACTTACCACCACCGACTGGGTTCCGGCTTTACCAATTTCAAGTGCGCCTCCTTTTACATTATAGCCGAAATAACAAGGTACCGTACTTATAATAAATGAGAAAATAAACGATTTGTAAAATGCAATTGTGATGTAATGCGTATCCACTCCTTTTCTAATTCCAGTTAAAAAAACTTCTGCAGGTACCGAGCCTGTCCAATTGCCTACTAAGTATCCGCCCCAAATACCAATTACTGCAGAAATGCCCACCAGTAATGGCACCATGGTAAAAGCGCCTAAAATTTTTGGTAAGATTAAATAGTTTTTGGTATTGATCCCCATAATTTCCAATGCGTCTATTTGCTCTGAAATACGCATATTTCCTAACTCACTGGCAATTTTACTTCCTACCACCCCAGCTAAAACGATACTTAAAAAAGTAGGCGCAAACTCCAATAACATGCCATCCCTCACAATAATACCAATAGTGCTTAATGGTACTAATGGGCTTACCAACTGTGCTGCAGTTTGCACGGTCATAACCGCGCCTAAAAAAAAGGAAATAATAACAACAATTGGCAAGGAACCTAACCCAATGTCCACACATTGTTTGATGTACTCCCGCCAAAACATCATTTTATTTTCGGTGGCAGTAAACATGCCCTTTAACATCAAAAGATATTTACCAAAATGGGTGAAATAGTTCATTTTATTTTTTTCTTTTCTTTAATCGCTTCCACCAACTTGATCTTTGTACTTCTGTATTTGTATCCACACGCGATTTTAATTGCGCATCCACTACGGCGACCGTTGCCATATTAATAATATTTCGCACGCCTGATCCTAATTGTAAAACATTCACTGGTTTTTTCAATCCCAATAAAATGGGGCCAATAATATCTACCCCGCCAATTTCTTTTAATAAATGATAAGCTACATTTCCGGCAGTTAAATTAGGGAAGATCAACACATTCACATCCACATCCACTAATTCACTGAATGGATAATTTTCCTTTAAAATATCTTTATTAAAAGCCAACATCCCTTGCATTTCACCATCCACAATTAAGGATGGGTTGCGTTGTTTCACAATTTTTGTTGCTTCCGCCATCATTTTCGCTTCCTCGGTATCACTACTTCCAAAATTAGAATAACTCAACATAGCAATACGTGGCTCTATATTAAAATTACGTACTTCCTTTGCCACCATTAAAGTAATATCTGCAATTTCCTCAGCTGTCGGCTTAATGTTCACGGTGGTATCAGCTAAAAACAATGGTCCTTTTTTAGTTAACAACAAATACATCCCTGCAATTTTTTTAACCCCTTCCTCAGTCCCTATAATTTGAACTGCAGGTCGAATTCCTTCTGCATAATTTCGGGTTAATCCCGAAAGCATGGCATCAGCTTCGCCAGTTTCTACCATCATGGCACCAAAATAATTTTGTGTGCGCATTAACTTTAAACTCTCATACTTATTGATCCCCTTTCTTTGTCTTTTTTGAAATAAGATAGATCCAAAAAATTCTCTTTTTGCTTCCATCTCATCACTTCGTATATCAATGATGGGCAAATCAGTGATATCAATATTATTTGCAGCTGCAATGTTTTTTATTCTTGTTTCATTTCCTAATAAAATTGGATATGCAATACCATCATCATAGATAATACTTGCCGCTTTTAATATTTTAATATTTTCTGCGTCAGAAAACACCAATCGTTTTGGATCGCGGCGCGCCTTATTACTAATGATACGCATTAACTGGTTATCTAAACCAAGTCGCTTATTTAATTGTAATTCATATTCCTCCCAATTGGTGATGATTTGTTGCGCAACGCCCGATTCCACTGCCGCTTTCGCTACTGCAGGAGCCAAGGTGCTTAACAATCTTGGATCTAATGGCTTTGGAATTATATACTCTGATCCAAAACTTAAACTTTGTTGGTTATAGGCCATGTTCACTAAATCAGGCACCGCCGACTTTGCTAGTTCCGCTAGCGCTTTCACAGCCGCTAACTTCATCGCTTCATTAATTGACTTAGCGCGCACATCCAATGCGCCACGGAATATATAAGGGAAGCCTAATACATTATTAACTTGATTCGGAAAATCGGATCGGCCGGTAGCCATAATAATATCCTTACGCACTGCGGTTGCTGCTTCATAATCAATTTCAGGATCAGGATTTGCAAGTGCAAATACGATTGGATTTTTAGGCATGGATAAAACCATCTCAGGCGTAACTACATTGCCCACACTTAATCCTAAAAATACATCCGCCGTTTTCATCGCTTGCGCTAAAGTAATATTATCTGATTTTATTGCAAATGGTTTTCGATCAACGCCTAAATCCGTGCGGCCTTGATGTAATACACCATCCTTATCAAACAAAATAAAATTTTCATAGGTCGCGCCAAGTGCCACATACAATTTAATACAAGCCATTGCAGCAGCGCCTGCGCCATTCACTACAAATTTTGCTTTATCAATTCTCTTTTTTTGTAATTCTAATGCATTTAACAAAGCTGCACTACTAATGATGGCAGTACCATGTTGATCATCATGCATTACTGGGATATTCATTTTTTCCCTAAGCTGTTGTTCAATGTAAAAACATTCAGGCGCTTTAATATCCTCTAAATTAATTCCCCCAAATGTGGGCTCCAACGATTTTACAATTTCAATAAATTTATCAGGATCTGTTTCATTGATTTCAATATCAAAAACATCTATGTCTGCAAAAATTTTAAATAATACCGCTTTCCCTTCCATCACGGGCTTACTTGCCAATGGACCTATATTTCCCAAACCTAACACTGCAGTTCCATTGGTTATAACCCCTACTAAATTTCCTTTTGCAGTATACTTATAAACATCGCTAGGATTATTTTTGATTTCAGTACAAGGTATTGCCACTCCTGGGCTATAGGCCAAGGATAAGTCCTTTTGGGTTTTTGCCTCCTTGGTGGGTACCACTTCAATTTTACCTGGTCGTCCCGAAGCGTGATATTCTAATGCCTGTTCCCTTCTTAAATTATCTTTTTTTGACATGAAATAGGTTTATAACGAATGTTAGTTTTGAAAACCAAAGTTAGTGAATTAATTTAAAACGGGTTTTTGCCTAGCTAGGCGTATAAATTAACCCCCAAATAGCACATCATTCCCACCCCTTGTTCAATGGCCGACTCGTCTATATTAAAATGAGGGGTATGTACATTATGTATGATCCCTTTGGCCTCATTTCTGACACCTAACCTGAAAAAGCAACCTGGTATTATTTGAGAATAGTAACCGAAATCCTCGGCACCCATTCTTTTTTCTGTTTCTTCCACATTTTCAACGCCCATAAATTGATCGGCTAATTTCCAAGCCGCATCGGTAATCATTGGTTCATTGTCCACGGTTGGATATCCGACGTCCACCCTGAAATCAATTTCAGCACCCGTAGCTATTGCCAAACCTTTGGCTTGTTGTAACATTAATGCATGTGCCTCAAATCGCCATTTTTCATCCATCGCTCTAAAGGTGCCCATTAGTTTTACTTCACTCGGTATCACATTAGTTGTGTTACCGCCATGAATAGAACAGATAGATAATACGGATGGATTTTGTGGATTCCGATTACGAGATATAATGGTTTGTAAACTAGTAATTAATTGTGATGCAACTAAAATAGTATCGACTGTTTGGTGTGGCGTTGCCGCATGTCCACCTGGACCTTTGATTGAAATATATAATTCATCCGCACTCGCCATCACCCGCCCTTTTCTAAAACTTAATTTTCCTAAATTTAAACCTGGATGCACATGCAACGCTACAATCCCTTGTGGGATTGGGTTTTGCAATGCACCATCACGAATCATATAACTTGCACCACCTGGATTTTTTTCCTCACCTGGTTGAAATAATAATTTTATGGTGCCTTCAAACTCATCACGCAAACTCCATAAAATTTTTGCAGCACCTAATAATATAGTGGTATGCACATCATGCCCACATGCATGCATCACTCCTTCCTTGGTTGAAATATAATCCACTTTATTTTCTTCAATAATTGGAAGTGCATCCATATCTGCCCTTAATGCAACAACACGTTTTGTTGGATTTTTTCCTTCAATGATACCCAAAACCCCTGTAGTTGCAATCACCGTAAATGGAATGCCTATTTTTTGTAATTCCGCTTGAATAAATTTACTTGTTTCAAATTCCTGATAACTTAATTCAGGATGCGCATGCAAATATCTTCGCGTGGTGACATTGTCCGCTTGATTTTGTTTTGCTAAGTTTTTTATTTTTTCAAGTAAGCTCATGCTGAAAATATTTAAGGTCGATGATGTTTTTGTTTTGCTAATTAAAGTTAGCAATTAATAGTTACTTTTCACCTGATCTGTTTTTGCACCCGACACAATGGCTACTCCAGCACTACAACCAATGCGTGTGGCTCCTGCTTCAATCATTTGTTTCGCTGTTTCATAATCACGAATTCCACCCGACGCTTTTATATGAACCGACTCCGGCAAATGTTTTCTGAATAATTGAACAGCTTCCACACTTGCTCCTTTTTCAGCATAGCCGGTAGAAGTTTTTAAATAATCAATGCCAGCTGCACCATAAATATCACAACAAGCAATAATTTCTTCATTGGTTAATACCCCCGATTCAATAATTATTTTTATCACCTTACCCTTGGATCGAATGATAGGTAGGATATGATTTATTTCATCCGCAATAGCTGTCCAATCACCATTTTTTATGGCTGATATATTCGCAACCACATCTAATTCATCAGCACCATCCACCATCGCTAAAATAATTTCAGCAATTTTTGCTTCGGTGGCGCTATAACCAAATGGGAATCCGATAACGGTTGCTACTTTCACATCCGTTCCTGCAACAAAACCCTTCGCTAGTTTTACAAAATTGGGAGGCACACAAACCGCAGCAAAATCATATTGCTTCGCTTCTGCACATAATTTTTCAATATCTGCAACCAAGCAAGTTGGTTTTAATATGGTATGATCAATGTATTTATTAAGCGGCATCTTTTCCATGACATGCTTTGTATTTTTTTCCACTTCCACAAGGACATGCATCATTGCGACCAATTTTTGGCCCTACTTGAACCGGTGCTTGCTTTTGCTCACTTGGATCATTGTATGTTTTTTCACCATCCACTTCATCTGATCTATTCGCACTTAATTTGCTTAAATCGGTTTTTAGTCTACGTCCTTCCTTAACAGCACTGGTTTCCATTGGTATATGTGCATGACATAAAAATTGTACCAACTTATGATTTATCTCCAAATCCATTCTTCTAAATAATTCAAAGGCTTCCATTTTATAAATAACCAATGGATCCTTTTGCTCATAGGTAGCCGTTTGTACAGATTGTTTTAAATCATCCATCGCGCGCAAATGCTCCTTCCATGCATCATCTACTAAGCTCAATGCAATGGACCTTTCGGATTGTACGGCTAAAGCGGAACCACTTGTTGCAATATTTTTATCCAAATTAACAAGCACATTGAAGGCTGTTTTTCCGTCACTCACGGGTACAATCACATTTTCAATATGATTACCTTGTTGTAATCTTATATTTTTAAATACTGGAATACTATTTTGCATCATTTCCTTTTTACGGTACTCGTAATGCCCAATGGTTTCCTGATATACTAATTCAATTAAATCATTTTCCTTAGCAGAAGTAAATTGTTCCAATGAAATTTTACTGTCTAATCCAAACTGAACAATAAGTCCTAACTTGAATGCTTCATAATCATTCATTGTTTTATGATTCACCACCAACTCTTCTACTACTTGATAAAAAGCATTGTCTAAATCTAATGCCAATCTTTCTCCAAACAATGCGTGACTTCTCTTTTTATAAATCACGGATCTTTGTTTGTTCATCACATCATCATATTCCAACAAACGCTTCCGGATTCCAAAGTTGTTTTCCTCTACTTTTTTCTGCGCACGTTCAATTGATTTTGTAATCATGCTGTGCTGAATTACTTCTCCTTCCTTGTATCCAGCAAAGTCCATGATTTTTGCAATTCTTTCGCTACCAAACATGCGCATCAAATCATCTTCCAATGAAACAAAGAATAAAGAAGATCCTGGATCCCCTTGACGACCCGCACGACCACGTAACTGCCTGTCCACACGACGCGACTCATGCCTTTCCGTACCTAATATGGCCAAACCACCCGCTGCTTTTACTTCGGGACTTAATTTAATATCTGTTCCACGTCCTGCCATGTTCGTAGCAATCGTAACCGCACCTGTTAAACCAGCTTCTGCAACTACTTGCGCCTCACGTGCATGTTGTTTTGCATTCAATACATTGTGTGGTATATTTTTTTGACGCAACATTCTACTCAACAATTCACTTACTTCTACTGAAGTTGTACCACATAATACTGGACGTCCTTTTTCACGCAAGTCCACAATGGCATCAATCACGGCGCCAAATTTTTCACGCTTGGTTTTATATACCAAATCCTGATCATCAATACGTATTGCTGGAATATT
>CAIWBA010000195.1 GCA_903910765.1 uncultured Bacteroidota bacterium | reverse complement strand
ATAAAAAAAAGAGTATGAAAAATATTTCAATAGTATTTGGTAAGCTATTTATGATGTGTTTCTTTATGGCGTTTACTTTTGTGTCAAAAGCAACAGGCTTAAAAATAATGGAAGGAAATCATTTGGTAGCTGCTAATGTTTCTGTATATCCAACTAATTGGTTCGTTCAGATGAAGTGGAATAAGGTGCAAGTGCTTTTAAGAAGTACGGATATTGATTTAGCAAAAGCAAAAGTAACTATTAATTATCCCGGCGTTAAAGTGATTAAAGTAGTTCCATTTTCAAATACCCATTACGTTGCAGTGGATGTTGCCATTGATGCAAGTGCCAAAGCTGGAAATATTCCCTTTGTTATTTCATCAGGATCTGAAAAAATAAAAATAGATTGGGCTTTAAAAAATCGCAGACCAGGCAAGGGCACGCAATTTGCACAAGGAATCAATCAGTCTGATTTTATATATTTTTTAATGCCTGACCGATTTAGTAATGGCAATCCGTCTAATGATCGCATTGCTGGATTAAAAGATCAAACTTTAAATAGAGATTCTATTTACCATCGACATGGAGGTGATTTGCAAGGTGTGCAAAATCATTTGGATTATATGCAGAAAATGGGGGTGACTACTTTATGGATGACACCCGTGATTGAAAATGATATGCCCAACAGAACGGAGCATGGCTATGCTTTTACCGATCATTATACGATTGAAAAAAGATTTGGCGGTGATGCTGCTTATTTACAATTAAGTGATGCTTTACATGCAAGAGGGATGAAATTAATTCAGGACGCTGTGTATAACCATGTTGGCAGATTCCATTTTTTAGTACAGGATGCCCCTGAAAAAGATTGGTTACATCAATGGCCTGAGTATACCCAAACAAATTATAAGGATCAAACTGTTTTTGATCCTTATCAGTCAAAGAGAGATAGTAAAAGATTGGTGGATGGTTGGTTTACTACTGAAATGCCAGACATGAATCATCAAAATGAATTTGTTGCTAATTTCTTAATTCAACATGCGTTGTGGTCAGTGGAAACCTATGGTATTGATGCGTGGCGTATTGATACATATATTTATAATGATATGCCTTTTATGAATCGTTGTAATAAAGCTTTACTAGATGAGTATCCTAAACTTAGTTCTTTTGGTGAATCTATGGTGTATGGAGTAGCCAATCAGGCATATTTTACAGAAAACAATATGGATATACCTTTTAAAAGTAATTTACAAGGGGCCGTTGATTTTCAAACTTTAAATTCTGGTATTGTGCCAGCATTGAATGAGAAATTTGGTTGGACAGATGGGGTAAATAAATTGTACAATACTTTAAGTTTAGATTTTTTATACAAAGATCCTACAAGGAATGTTATTTTTTTGGACAACCATGATATGTCCCGTTCATTTTCTGTTTTTGGGGAAAGTATTCCAAAACAAAAAATGGCAATGGCATGGTTAATGACTTGTCGTGGCATACCACAATTGTATTATGGAACAGAAGTTTTAATGAAAGGCATATCAAACCCAGATGGTTGGGTAAGATTAGATTTGCCTGGTGGATGGCAGGGGGATGTTAAAAGTGCATTTACGGAACAAGGCTTAACGGATGATGAAAAAGACATGCTACATTATACCCAGTTATTGGGAAAGTATCGACAATCCTCATCAGCGATTACCCAAGGGAAGTTGATGCAATATTTGCCAGATGATGGATTATATGTTTACTTTAGATATTCAAAGGATCAAACTGTTATGTGTGTAATGAATACATCCTCGGAAAATAAAGAAGTTAATTTTTCAAGTTTCTTGGAAAGGACTGCTGGATATAAAGGAGGTAAGGACATTATTGCTGGAGCCAGTGTATCCAGTCAATTTAATGTTCCTGCACAAACATTCAAGTTGATTGAATTAACCAAATAAGCATGTCAAAATACGAAGATGTACATTTTGTAGATACAAAACAGCCAGTTTGGAATTATTCCCTTTTTTCAGCAGCGGATGTACAAAATTTTCAAAATGGCACGCATTATTCTTTGTATGAATTATTTGGAAATAAACAGGTTGAAGTAGCCAAAACAAAAGGAACTTATTTTAGTGTTTGGGCGCCTAATGCAACTGCAGTTTTTGTTGTGGGTAATTTTAATGACTGGAATAACCAAGCACATCCGTTAAAAGTTAGATTAGATCATTCTGGTATCTGGGAAGGATTTATTCCAAATATCGCACAAGGTGAGGTATACAAATATCATATACATGGGTTTAAGGATGTAAGATTGGATAAGGCAGATCCATTTGCACACTATGCGGAATTAAGGCCATTAACTGCTTCCATTACTTGGCCAACAAAATATGATTGGAAGGATGCGGCATGGATGGAAAAACGCAAAGTAGTCAATCAAATTAATCAGCCTTATTCGGTGTACGAAGTGCATTTGGCGAGTTGGATGCGACCCAATAAAAATGATGAACAATCTTATAATTCCTATGCCCAATTAATTTCATTATTGGTTCCATATGTGAAGGAAATGGGATTCACGCATGTGGAATTGATGCCGGTCATGGAACATCCTTTTGATGGCAGTTGGGGATACCAGGGCACTGGTTTTTTTGCGCCTACTTCCAGGTTTGGCAATCCGCAACAGTTTGCGGCATTGGTGGAAGCCTTTCACGCAGAAAATATTGGGGTTATTTTAGATTGGGTGCCATCCCATTTTCCTTATGATGCACATGGGTTATATATGTTTGATGGTGCAAATACCTATGAATATGCTGATATGCGCAAAGGGTTTCATCCAGATTGGAATTCTTATATTTTTAATTACAAGAGAGGAGAAGTAAAATCTTTTTTAATAAGTAGTGCCCGTTTTTGGTGTGATCAATTTCATATTGATGGACTCAGGGTAGATGCAGTAAGTTCCATGTTACGTTTGGATTACAGTAGAGAAGAGGGGCAGTGGGAGGCCAATGAGTTTGGCGGTAATGGAAATATAGAAGCCATCGCATTTATTAAGGATCTAAATGAGACTTTATATCGTGATTTTCCAGCTATTCAAACCATTGCAGAGGAAGCATCGGATTGGCCTGGGATATGTAAACCCACTTTTATGGGTGGATTGGGTTTTGGAATGAAATGGATGATGGGATGGATGCATGATACTTTGGATTATTTTAAATTAGATCCTATTATGCGTTCTGGCGCTCAGGATAAATTTTCATTTTCCATGATGTATTATTATGACGAACATTTTATGTTACCATTGAGTCATGATGAAGTAGTGCATGGCAAAAGTCCGATGATTTATAAAATGCCAGGTGATGAATGGCAAAAGTTTGCAAATTTAAGATTGCTTTATGCCTATATGTTTTTGCATCCAGGTGCGAAATTATTATTTATGGGTAATGAATTTGCGGCTACGAGTGAGTGGAATTTTACAACTGAATTACAATGGGAGTTGTTACAGTTTCCAGCCCACCAAGGCATGAAAAGTTGTGTGCAACAATTAAATCATTTATACAAAAGCAATCCTGCTTTATATGAGTTGCAATTTGACCCTGCTGGCTTTGAGTGGGTAGAAACCAATAAGCGATCAGAAGGCGTGTTGGCATTTATTCGAAAAGGAAAAGAGGCCGCTGAGTCGGTTTTGGTTGTTTTAAATATGACACCAGTTTCTAGAAATGATTTCCCCATTCATGTTCCCGGAAAAAAAGTTTGGCGTCAAATATTTAACAGTGATGCAACGGAATTTTGGGGCGTGGGCGATTTATCAAACGATACAATAACAGCAATATCAAATACTGAAAATGAACAATGGGGTGTAATTACTGTTCAATTACCTGCATTAGCAGCTATCGTTTTAAAATAAATGCTTTTGTAATTATATTGATTTCAATGCATTACCTAGTATAATCACATATTTCATTGAGTTTTCCACAAAAATTTTATTTATGATAAAGTTCATAATTAGGTAACATTAACTTTTGACCTTTGTATTATTAATCCAACTCGATAAAAACATTACCTTATGAAATCAAACAACAAAGCAATGTTATATGAAGCCGTTTCGGAATTCATACAATTGCATGCCTTTGATCATTTGTTAGACAATGAATTAGCGCAGTTAAAATCTTTATTAAATCAGTGGTCACAAGCCAGTGATATTAATGAATTGAAAGAGCTAACTGAAAAGCTAGTTCCTTTTTTAAGTAAAGCAAACTTTTTTGTAGAATCAATTTCGCCTGCTGCCATCCAATTATGGTTTTATGCATTGTCCTACAATGAAATTCCAATTGGAAATATGATGCAAGGTTTTAGTAATTCAAATGAATTAGTGTAATCGCTATTCCTTTGAATTTGTATAAAAGGTTTTAAAACAATAATGCCCCCCGATTCATCGGGGGGCATTATTATTTATAGCGAACCGTATATTTTTTATAATAAACTTTTCTTTAATGCAGTTTTTCCTTCTCCAATTTTAAAACCATTGTGGTATACTTCCACTTTGTATTCACCTTCGGTAAATCTGTTGGATTGCTTAAAGTCATAACTCACGGGTAATGCAACATTTTGTTCATATACCACTGATAGTTTATTTGCATAAATACGTGCACCGTCTTCTCTAGTATTAAAATTGCCACCATCTCCAATCGCTTTTCCGTCAGGACCTGTAATGCAAACATATAATTCCTGGTTGCCAGAAGGGGTGATTTTATTTTTATCAATCATAAATGCCAAGCGAATTAAGTTGGCTCTTTTTGCAGAAGCGGTTGCTCTTTCACTGCCATTGCTTTTAACGCGGATGGCTTGGATGGTAAAAGTAGATGCATGTAGGGTTGAACCAATATCCTGAAGACGCTCTTTTTCCTTTTTGGTGGTATTTAGGTTGGAAGACAAGCTTGAATTTTGGGTAGTTAATTCCTGGTTTTGTGCATTCAATTGCTTGTTTTCTTCTTGTGCTTTACCTAAGTCAGCTAGTAAATTATTTACCTTGCCATTTAACTCAGCTATCATTGATTTTGCCTCGCCTAATTCTTTATCCGTCGCTTCTTTTTTCCTTAAAATATTACTAATATTCATTTTAAGTTTTTGAATAGCCACTGATTTTTCCTGTAATTCGCCTTGTAAACCTGTGTTTTCCTGGTTCAAAGAGTCCACTTTTGCAGAAGCTGCGATGAAGTCCGCTTGAATACTATTTTTTGTGCTGTCTAAAACGGCTACCTCGGCGGTATAATTGGTAATAATTTCTGTTTTTGTGTTATTTGTATTTACAAAATAAATCCAAGAGCCAATTAAGGCAATGACTAATACCACAATTGAAATTTTACTTCCGTTATTGCTTGTTTCGTTACTCATAAAATGATCATTTAATTAGCCGCAAAGTTAGAATAATATTAAACAAATTGTGCAATGTAATTTGGAAAACTTGTTACTAGGTCGTTAAATTAATTTTATATTTGCTGATGCCCACTTCAAAAATAATCGCCAATTGGAAAAATAAGGTGTTTGATGCCGTTTATTGGCTCGAAGGGGAGGAGCCCTATTATATTGACCAAGTGGTCAATTATGCAGAACATCATTTGCTTTCTGAGGCGGATCAATCCTTTAATTTAACAGTTTTTTATGGCAAGGATGCGGAATGGGCACAGGTGATAAATGCTTGCAAAAGATATCCAGTGAATGCGGAAAAGCAAGTAGTTATTAT
Organism: uncultured Bacteroidota bacterium; assembly: GCA_903910765.1. GTDB lineage: Bacteria > Bacteroidota > Bacteroidia > Chitinophagales > Chitinophagaceae > Sediminibacterium. Next base: position 195 of record CAIWBA010000195.1, on the reverse strand, counting down.
AAAGGAAGCGCAGCATATGGGGCAAATCGAAAAGTTAGAATCTTATATCGAGAAGCCGTTGTCGTCAACAATTTTAGTCATTGCCTATAAAGATAAAAATGTAGATGGTCGCAAAACTTTTGGCAAGTTACTAAAAACAAAGTCCATTTTTATTGCGACTAAAAAAATGTATGACAATAAATTACCAGAATGGGT
>CAIWBA010000194.1 GCA_903910765.1 uncultured Bacteroidota bacterium | reverse complement strand
CTGGGCCCTTGCCTACAATACCCGGCCATGTTGCGTTGTGTAATTTTGGATAATTGTTTTTCATATGGTTTCGTTTAAATGTTTTTTAATAAATGCTAATCCGTTTTCAGCAATATCCCAAGGAGATGAATATTCACGCCACACATTAATTGCATTTGCAAAGTCTGGATCATTGCGTGAAAAAGCTTCAATGGTAAACCAGCCTTTATATTGCATGGATTTTAATGTGGAAAAAATATCTTCCCATTGTACATGCCCGTCACCAGGTGTACCGCGATCGTTTTCGCTAATATGAACATGTGATAAAACTGGGCCAATGGTTTGTAATGCTACGCCGTTTTTTTTCTCTTCAATATTTGCGTGATGCGTATCATACATTGCTTGCACATTTGGATGATCCGCTAGCGCTACTAATGTTTTTAATTGCTCCATGGTATTACACAAATAACATTCAAAGCGATTTAATGCTTCCACTGCTAATGTAATACCCGCTTGTTTTGCATGTTCTCCAGCGGCGTGTAAAACTTCCGCACAAAGTGCATATTCAAGTTGTTGGGGAGGTTGTTTTGTAAAAACGCCGTGTGCTGAATGAAAAGGACCACATAATATTTTTGCATTCATGTCATGCGCGCGGTCAATACCCCATTTGATTCTGTCCAATGCTTTCGCGCGCACGGCGGGTGATGGATCCACAGGATTCTCTGCTGAGCCTACCACAAAAACGCTCACGGTTTCAAGTCCAATATTTTTTGCATATGCACCAAGACGACTATATGCTTTTTCGTCAGGAGATCCCACCAAACACTCAACACCATCGTATCCAATTTTTTTTAATCGATCTAGAATTGGAAACAAATCGTCTGAAACCGAAGCAGACCATGCTAGCGTATTAAAACCAATTTTATTCATGCTATACTTTTATTTTATTGTAGATGATACAATACCGCGATACGGAACATTAATATTTATTTTTCCAGCCCAATTTTTAGGAATCTTTTTTCCAGCAACCCAATGCATTGCATTAATTACTAAGTGTTGGAATGGTTCTTGATCAAAATCTTCGGGATGTCCCATCGTAGTAAAGAAAAACTTTGCGCCATAACTATTCGTGCCCGTCCAGGTTACTGGATTATCATATGCGTTTTTATCGCCCGGATTGATGGAGTGTCCGTTCATTAATAAAACAGAGCCCTTAATCGGATAGCTAGGCAATACTTGATACAGCCATGATCTTACATGAAAATTATCACCAACCCCAGTTAATAATTCATTATTGGCTTCGCTCTTAATAATATTTACATCGGTAGATGATTCGTGACCATAATGTGTATGTTTTGCAACACCGCCCCAGCCTGGAGGAGAATTAAATGCAAGTTCACCAAATGCGTTCCACTTTTGTAATGGATGTCCCTTTGGATAATTAAACGCGTGTGTGGTTGTTCTAAATCCAAGCAGTGGCTTTCCTGTTTTTAAATAATCTTCAATATATTGAACTTGCTCTGCGGGAAGTCTGCGCCAACGAAGAAAAAAAACTGCGACGTCAGCTTCTTTAAGCGCTTCTAATCCTGGAATATTTTCTTCCGCATTTTGATCGGGAAATGATTTTAATACCTTTGTTCTGAAACCATAATTTTTTTCTAGCTCCGCTGCAATGATGGGTAGGGTTGACTCTCCTCCATATTCATGATCTCCTGTAACAAATACAACCAATGGTTTTTTATTTGTTTTGTTTTTTGAAGATTGACTAAAACCAACAAGTGTCAATAATATAAACAGTAAACAAAGGGTACCCTGTTTTAATGCGTAAAGTTTTTTCATATAAAAATTTTAGTCCTAGTTAAAAAATGGTCGATTTTATTGTTCCATTGGGTGTAATAATAATAATTCATCGGGTGAATAAAATCCAACCTTATTTTTTATTTCTTCACGCACTCTTTTTACTGTTTTTTCTGACACCGCTGGCGCTTTGTTTCCAAATGAATTTCGAACATAAGTAAGAACCGCAGCCACTTCTTTGTCGTTTAATAATCCACCATAGGGTGTCATAGGAACCTGTCCTGGATATTTTTTTCCGTTCACCACAATTGGCCCGTAAATTCCTTTCAAAACAATTTTTATTAAACGCTCTTCATTTCCAATAACCCATTTTGATTCACTTAGTGGTGGAAATCCAGACGCGGCTAATCCTTTTCCATTTGGTTGGTGACAAGTATTACAAAAGCCGTCTCGTAAATAAATTTCTTTGCCTGTTTGGATTAGGGTGGCGCTTACTTCACCTGCAACATCTTTTATGGCCGGTGCTTTTTTAACAACTACATTGTGACCTTCCAAATGCGCTACGGCTGTATTGTGTGCCTTAATCATCCAACTATCTAATGGTTTTTTTGCAGCTTCTGTTTCAATCGCTAAGCCTTTTTCTTTGGGTAACCAAGATGCTGCTACAATCGCTTCTAATCTTACACGGCTATTTTCATCCTTGGCCGCATTTAATAATAAGTTCGCTTGATCTGGTAATTGTTTTTCATTGAAACGCACTACTTCAACAGCTGCAGCACGCACGCGATAATCTTTCGCGTTTAATAATTGATGAAGTAAGTCTTGGTCCACTTTGTTTTGACCCCAGCTCACCCATAAGGCTTCCATTAAAAACTTTTCATAGGTTGTTGCTGTTTTATCTAATTGAGCAACCCATGTTTTTAACTTAGGCAATACTTCACTTGCTGGATGTGCGCGCAATTCACGACGTGTTCTGTATCGTGTACGATATTCCGGCAAGGTTAAATTATTTAATAGCTCCTCCACCGATGCGCCTGCTACTTTTGCTGGTACAACAAGTGGGCGTGAAGGATAAGTAATACGATAAATGCGGCCGTGCACATGATCTCTTAATGGATCACGCGCGTTATGTTGCATGTGACCAATTAAAACATTATGCCAGTCTGCAATATATAAGGAACCATCGGGCGCAAACTCTAAATCAACGGGACGGAAATTAAAATCAGAAGATGTCATAATATCATGACGAAGTTTGCTTTTATATCCAGTGCCGTCATCAAACATTTGATGTTGCTTGGTTCCTAAAAAACCAATGGTATTATT
>CAIWBA010000193.1 GCA_903910765.1 uncultured Bacteroidota bacterium | reverse complement strand
CGATGACTGCTTTTTATATGTTCCGTTTATATACCACTACTTTTTTAGGCAAATTTAGAGGCACCGCTGATCAAGAAGCGCATTTGCATGAATCACCCATGGCAATGACTTTGCCATTAATATTATTAGCAGTGGCAAGTGCTATTGCAGGCGCCATTGGGGTACCTGAATTGATGGGTGGACACCACTGGTTGTCACATCAGCTAAGTTCCATAGTTGGTGAACCCACTGAAATTGGTTTATCACATAAAACGGAGTGGGTATTAATGGCAGTATCAGTGACCATTGCAGTGATTGCATTATTGATGGCAGTTAATATTTACAGAAAGAAAACAGATGAAGTGCCGACTAGTTTCATGGGTCAATTTTTCTATAATAAATGGCATATAGATGAATTATATAATTCAGCAATTGTAAATCCTTTAAATCGTTTTGCGGGATTTTTGAAAAATATTGTTGAAAAACAAGTAATTGATGGTGCCGTAAATGGCACGGGCAAATTAGTACAGTATAGTGCAAGACAATTAAGATTGATACAAAATGGACAAGTAGGGTATTATATTTTATTTATGGTTTTAGGAATTGTATTATTGTTTTTACTTTGGTTTAATGACACTTTATTGTTGCATTTTTTTCAAAAATTGATTAAATAAATTATTTAATAAGCTATATGTTACTATCTTTTATATTAATTCCATTTGTGACCGCCTTATTTTTACTTTTTATTAAAAATGATAAAGCGGCAAATACAATAGCGATTGTTTCTACATTGGGGACTTTGGTGGCGGCATTAGTAGTAGGAGGCAATGGGGCCGTTGATTTTAATGCGCCTTGGATTCCGGTTTTGAATGCGCAGTTTTTATTACATGCAGATGGCTTGGCAAAAATTTTAGTATTGTTAACTGCGATCAGTTTTCCAGCAATCATAATTGCGACTTCACAAAATCAGCCCAAGCAAAAAAATATTTTTCTTTCCTTATTGCTTTTTACACAATGTGGATTGATGGGGGTGTTTTTATCAGGGGACGCTTTATTGTTTTACTTTTTTTGGGAATTAGCGTTGATCCCCGTTTATTTTTTAAGTTCCATTTGGGGTGGAGAAAAAAGAATTGCAGTCACTTTTAAATTTTTCATTTATACATTTTTGGGTTCTTTGATGATGCTTATTGGAATTGTTTTAGTTTATATGCATACGAGTGATCAAAGCTTTTTGATTCAATCCTTTGCAAAGGCTAACTTGACAGCAGGGCAACAAGTCACTGCATTTGCATTATTTTTTATTGCATTTGCGATCAAAATGCCCATCTTTCCTTTACATACTTGGCAACCAGATGCCTACGAGCAATCGCCAACTGCAGTAACGATGGTCATGAGTGCGGTGATGGTTAAAATGGGATTGTATGGTATACTTAGATGGTTGTTGCCTTTATTTCCAACTGCATTTATAGCACACATCCATGTAGTGGTTATATTATCAGTGATCGGAATTTTATATGCTTCTTTTATTGCGATTCGTCAAGATGATCTAAAGCGTTTGATTGCCTATTCATCAATAGCGCATATTGGTTTAATGAATGCGGCAATATTTTCGCATCTTCAAATTGGCATACAAGGGGTAATGGTCCAATTATTTTCACATGGTATTAATGTTTTGGGATTATGGATTGTCGCTGATATCATTGAACAACAAACAGGTACTAGATCCATGCAACAAATGGGTGGACTTGCAAAAAAACAACCTACCCTTGCAATATTATTAGTAGGTTTTGCTTTAGCTAATATTGCACTACCCTTAACGAATGCTTTTGTGGGCGAATTTTTAATGTTCAATAGTTTGTTCCAGTATAATGTTTGGTTAGGGGCTGCTGCTGGTGTAAGTATTATATTGGCAGCCATCTATACATTAAATATGGTTCAAAAAGTAGCTTACGGGGAAGTGAGTTCACACATCAATCAAATGCAAACAATTAATAAACCTGCTCAAATTGTATTAATCGTATTATTGATTATTGTATTTGTTACAGGGATTTTTCCACAGCCATTATTCAATTTAACGGCCGATAGTTTACAACAAATAATCGTTAAATAAATTTAAACACATTAGTAATGAATGCAATTATAGTTTCTGCTTTTTTTGGCGTTGTAATGATGTTTGCTTCCTGGAGTATCAAGGGAGAAAATAAGCAAAAAAATATTGCTTTAGTTGGTTTGATTTTATTGTTCGTAGCAAATCTAGCGCAATTGAATGGTTGGTATGTAGTTGATGTGGATGCAAAAAACATGTTGTCATTTACCAGATTCGGCTTATATACCAATGCCTTGTTTTATCTTTTAACCTTCATTTATATATGGATCAATGGAGAAGAGATTTCAAAAATTGGCAATCACGCTGCTGACTTTTATGCTTTGTTCTTTTTTATACTTTGCGGCGCTAGCATTTTAACTTCCTTTGATAATTTATTAATGTTGTTTATTGGCATTGAAATTTTGTCCATCCCATTATATATCTTGACGGGCTCCGATAAAAAAAGTTTATTCAGCAATGAAGCTGCCATTAAATATTTTTTAATGGGTTCTTTTTCTACAGGGATACTCTTATTAGGTATCACCTTTATTTACGGTGCAACGGGTAGCTTTCATTTAATGCCGCCAGATCCAAGTATGCATTATGAGCAGTTTATGTTTTCAGGGGGACTCATTTTAATTTTTGCTGCAATGAATTTTAAAGTTTCTGCTGCACCATTTCATTTTTGGACACCGGATGTATACGATGGTGCACCCACTGTGTTCACATCCTTCATGGCAACCATTGCTAAATCAGCAGGTTTTATTGCATTTATCAATATATACTTAGTACAATATAAAGCGTTTGAAAAAACTTGGGTGATTATATTGCCATTCGTAATTGTAAGTACTTTGTTGGTGGGTAATGTAACCGCCGTATTTCAACGTAGCGTAAAAAGAATGTTAACGTATTCTAGTATCGCACAAGCAGGTTTTATGTTATTCGCTTTGTATGGCAGTTCAAATTTTGCCAACGAAGGCATTCTTTTATATATCGTTGTGTATTCATTAGCAAGCATCGGTATTTTTGCAGTATTGGTTAAAATGAAAGAAAATAGCTTTGAAGCATTTCATGGTTTGTCCAAGACGCATCCTTTATTAGCCTTTTTAACGACTGTGTTTTTATGTTCTTTAGCAGGCATCCCAATTACCGGCGGATTTTTTGCGAAATATTATATGATCAATGCAGTTTTATTAGCGGGTGCAGGAATATGGTTGGTGGTGGTGGCGATGATTTTTGCTAGTATCAGTGTGTATTATTATTTCAAATTGATTCAAGCCATGTATTTTATACCAGGGACACCTGCCATTGGGGAGTTAGATAAATCCTATACCTACAAGTTGGCAATCATTGCCATTTTGATTCTGGTTCTTGGTGTTTTCCCTAATTTATTGTTCAATTATCTCTACTTTTAACCGCTCTTCAAATACTAGGCGTATCATTGCATAAATCTGTCCTACCTTTATTGTTCAATAATTATAATTAGCATGACGCTTCAGGATTCCTTTATTTTAGCTTGGCGCACGGTAAAAAGCAATAAACTTCGCACGGGTATTACGGTGGCCATTATTGCTTTTGGTATCATGGCATTGATTGGTATTATTACCGCGATATCAGCAATGAACCAAAGCTTAAAGGAAAACTTCTCTTTTATGGGCGCGAATGCATTCAGCATTAGGTATAAGGAAATGAATGCAAGAATGATGGGCGGGGGCGGAAGAAATCAACAAGAATTTTCAAAACAAAAGAAAGGCCAAAAAGAAAAAAAATCAAATTTAGACAAGCCTATTCGATTAGAGGAGTCTGTTTATTTTAAGGATAATTATAGTTTTAATAGGGCGCAAGTAAGTGTATATCGTCGTGGTAATGGAAACAATGAACTGCATTATAAAAATTATAAAACCAATCCGCAGGTGTCCATGTGGGGAGGCGATGAAAATTATTTAGGGGTCAATGGGTATCAATTAAACTTGGGACGCAATTTAAATAATGTGGATTTACAAAGTGGCCGTAACGTTTGTTTAATTGGCAGCAATGTAGCCACTAAATTATTTCCTAATAATCCCGAAAAAAGTGTTGACAAAGTTATTTTAGTGGGAGGCAAGCCCTATCGTGTGATTGGTTTATTAAAATCAAAGGGTTCAAGTGCAATGATGCGTCAGGATGATGTCATTGTAACCTCAATTAAAAACATTAGACAATATCAAAATATCAGTTCCTCTTATCAAATAGGGGTGATGGTCAATAATGTAACCGAGTTGGAACCTGCCATTGGAGAATCCATGGAGCAAATGAGAAAAGCGCGTAGACTAATACCAAGTGAGTCAGATAATTTTATCATTGATAAGAGTGATAAGTTCGCTGATATATTTATTGGTTTATTAGCCGGAATTAGTGGTGCGGCTGGTGCGATTGGTTTGATCACATTAATTGGCGCAGCGATTGGATTGATGAATATTATGTTAGTGGCCGTAAATGAGCGAACCAGAGAAGTAGGATTGATTAAAGCCATTGGTGGAAAAAAGAAGGATGTACGTCGTCAATTTTTATTTGAAAGTATTTTGATTAGTATTTTAGGTGCCATTTTTGGAATTATTTTAGGCGTACTGGTCGGTAACATATTTAGTATTGTTTTAAAAACAGGTTTCATTGTTCCTTGGTTATGGGTGGGTATTGGAATTGCCATTTGTACCTTGGTTGGACTGGTTGCCGGAATTTATCCAGCGATGAAAGCAGCAGCACTCAATCCCATTGATGCACTTCGATACGAGTAATTTCTCTTTATAAAAAAAGCCCCGCACCGATTGATCGGGCGGGGCTTTTGCGTTATTTAAAAGCAGTTCCTATTTATTTAGGATCTAATGCTTTCTTAATTCTGTCTTGTAAATCAGCATAGTGGCTTGAAGTTGCTGCATCACTTGAAGTTGCTGCTCTTAAGGAAGCTGCTAATTTCTTCAATTGTGATTTAGCTTCAGAATATACATCTGAATTTTCAACATCCACTGGTGCGCCAATTCTAAATCCTCCAGCAGCGGCTGCGGCTGCAGGGCTAGCACTAGGATTGATTAAATCATTTAATTGACTTACATAAGTTTTTTGCAAGTTGCGACGGAATACATCTGTTGCTTTTTGTGTAGCTAATTCGCTAAACAATCCTTTTCTTACATCATCCATCATGTCAGTTAATGCATAGCTTGCATTATTGAAACGCGTATTACTTGTGGTTAATCTTAATAAGCGGCCTTTGTCAAGTAAGCTTTTTAATACACTTGTTTGAATTCCTTGTACACGCTCATTAGCAACCGGATTAGAAATTTTATTCAAAATTGTATTATCCAATAACCATCTTGGTGTTGTGAATAATTGATTTTGTAAAAATGCCATTGCACTTTTTTGCATTGCTACTGGTGTAGGTGTATAAACATCACCTGGTTCTTCGATACTCTTTAAATTCTCATAAACGCCACCAATATTTTTAGCAACGTGGTTCATGTATCTGTTAAACTGTCCAGCCAATTGCATATAAATATCATTTAAGTTTTCATATTTATCTGCTTCTTCTTTTGTCCACTCTGGTAATTTAACAAGTATGCGTTTTAAGTTTTTGATACCATACTCGCTTGCTAAAACCGCATTATCACCTAAGTCTTCTGTTTGTGCGCGTGGATCAGATCCATATCCTTCGCCACCAAACCATACTCTTGGATTATTTTTTAAATTCGCAATAATCCATTTATTATTTTCTTTTTTATCTTCATTCACATCTGATTGACCTGTGTAAGTATAACCCCATTGTATTGCCCACTTATCATAATCTCCAATGCGTGGAAACAAACCAGATTCATTAATATTATCTTCAGGTTGTGCAACATAGTTGAAACGTGCATAGTCCATAATAGATGCAGTATGTCCGTTTGCTTCTACCCATTTTTTATCTCTTAATTTTTCAACAGGTGTTTTACTACTGCTACCCATATTATGTCTTAAACCTAAAGTGTGTCCAACTTCATGTGAGGATACAAAGCGAATCAATTGCCCCATTAACTCATCATCAAATTTCATTTTACGTGCATTGCTATCCACTGCAGCAGTTTGTATCATAAACCAATCATGTACCAAGTTCATCACATTATGATACCATCCAATATGGCTTTCTAAAATTTCACCACTTCTTGGATCGTGTACTTGCGGGCCATAAGCATTTTCAATATCAGAAGCGAAATAGCGAATCACTGAATAACGTGCATCTTCTAAACTCATGGT
>CAIWBA010000192.1 GCA_903910765.1 uncultured Bacteroidota bacterium | reverse complement strand
TGTCAAGTGATGCGGTGAGTTTACATGATATTAATTTTACAGAATCTGTTGCCTTGGTTTTTGGCAATGAACATGCAGGGGTTACTGAAGAATTTAGAAATTTGGCGGATGGAAATTTTATTATTCCACAAATGGGGATCATTCAAAGTTTGAATATTTCAGTGGCATGTGCAGTTAGTATTTATGAAGCCATGCGACAAAAAATGAACGCGGGACATTATAATCAAGCCTCACTTCCTAAGCAACAAATGGATGAATTATTAACGCAGTGGGGGTTTGAAGAGGAAACACCTGAAGTGTATAACAATTCAAAGTTAAAGCGAAGTTAATGATAGCTGAACTGCGTTTAATAAAACTTTAAAATTTCCAGCATTACATTTGTTCTGGTACGGCAATACCCAAACAGCCCATCGCTTTTTGTAAAGTAGCGGCTATTAAAATTCCGATTTTTATTCTCAATTGCTTTTTCGTTTCTGAGTCCGCATTCGCAATAGAATGTTCGGTATAAAAGGTATTGAACAACTTTGCTAAATTAAAAGCATAAATCGCAATTTTAGAAGGGTCTAAATTATCGGCAGCTTCATTAATGATAGCTGGGAATAGCGATAATTCTATAGCTAATTGTTTTTCCAAGGGCAATAATTCATTTGCCGTAAGTGTTACTGCAGTTCCTGTTTTACGTAGAATGCTCTTAATACGCGCGTGTGTGTATTGAATAAACGGACCTGTGAAACCATGGAAGTCGATACTTTCTTCAGGGTTAAATATCATTTTCTTTTTAGGATCAACCCTTAATAGGAAAAATTTAAGTGCGCCTAACCCAATGGTATTGTATAATTCTTCGAGTTGTGCTGGTGTGAAATCAGACACTTTACCTAAGGCTTCCGTTTTTTCTTTCGAAATTTTAATCATTTCATCCACCAAATCATCTGCATCCACCACGGTGCCTTCGCGGCTCTTCATTTTACCGGTTGGGAGTTCTACCATGCCATAGCTTAAATGATATATGCCATCCGCTGCGGGTAATTGTAACTTTTGACAAATTAATTTTAATACTTTAAAATGATAGTTTTGTTCATCACCCACTACATAGATACTTGCATCCGTATTAAATTCTTTTTGTTTTAATTGGGCAAGTCCAATATCCTGTGTCATGTAAACGGAAGTGCCATCTTTACGACGCACAATTTTTTCGTCTAAACCATCGCTGGTTAAATCAATCCAAACCGAACTGTCTTCTTTTTGAAAAAATACCTTTTTTGTTAAACCTTCTTCCACCAATTCCTTACCTAATAAATAGGTATTGCTTTCGTAATAGGTTTTTAAAAAGTCGGAGCCAATTTTTTTATAAGTCACTTCAAATCCTTCATATACCCATGCATTCATTCTTTTCCATAAGTCAATAGTCGCCGCATCGCCTTGTTCCCATTGCAACAACATAGCTTGGGCGCCTTTTAAAATGGGGGCTTCCTTTTCTGCAGTTTCTTGTAACATGCCGCCAGCCACTAACTCAGCGACTTCTACTTTATAGGCATCATTATATTTGACATAGTAATCGCCTACAAAATGATCTCCTTTTTGATGGGTATCCGCAGGGGTTGCGCCATTCGCAAATTTTTGCCAAGCAATCATGCTTTTACAAATATGAATACCACGGTCATTTACAATACAAGTTTTAAAAACTTCATGTCCTTGTAATTTTAAAATTTCAGCAATACTCCAACCTAAAAAATTATTTCTTAAATGCCCTAAGTGTAATGGCTTATTTGTATTAGGGGAGGAATACTCCACCATAATTTTTTGTTTATTTTCAGTAGCAGGT
>CAIWBA010000191.1 GCA_903910765.1 uncultured Bacteroidota bacterium | reverse complement strand
TTTTCTTTTAAATCCCCTTTTTCTCTTGCTTCCGCAATAGCCCTAGAAGCCGCAGGACGATCCACCGATTTCATTCGATGTAATTCCTCACGCATCTTATCGAAGGTCTCTTGCGTAACATACATATTCATTTCACTCATAAAGTTCACTTTAGTTATAAAAAAAATACAACGCCACATAAATGAAGCGTTGCACTATGCAAAGATATTAAATTAAGGTCAAATAATGCCTAATTTTCCTAGTAGGATTTGAGACATCTTCAAATATGCCTCATGGCTATACCCAGCGATATGCGGGGTTAAAATGAAATTGGGATGTTCCATCAAGGACTTTAACCGCGCCTGTTCCGAAGTAGTATAGCTGTCCAATTGTTCGTTTTCTAGTACATCCATCCCCGCCCCCCTAACTAGTTGATTTTGAAGTGCTTTAAGCAAGGCATCCGTATTGGTTACCGCACCCCTACAAGTACTTAAAAAATAGGGTTTTTGGATACATGCATTAAAAAAGGAATCATTCGCGTAATGGTGGGTGAGCTCAGTTAAAGGCAAATGCAAACTAATCACATTGGCTTGTGCTTGAATTTGCTGTAAACTAGCTTGCTTGACTTGCGCAGTATCAAAGTTTGTTTTGTAAAGATCATGGGCTAATATTTTGACATCAAAACCTGATAAAACTTTTGCAAATGCACCGCCAGTATTTCCAAAACCAATAATGCCCACTGTTTTACCAGTGAGTTCATCTGCCCTATTCGCATCACGAATCCATTGTCCATTTTTTATTTCGTCATAAGAACTATGAATGCGATTCATTAAACTTAATAATAAACCCAATGCATGTTCGCCTACGGTGGTGCAATTTCCTTCGGGACTACTCACACATTGAATATTTTTTGAAGCGGCAAATTCAGTATCAATTAATTCCATCCCACTTCCAATACGACCAATCCATTTTAATTGCGTTGCAGCATTAATCATAGATTGATCAATTTTTAAACGGGTGGTAACAATTAATCCTGTAGCGGTGTCAATTATTTTTGACAAAGCATCGTAGGTAATTGCAGGCTGATATATTACCTCATAGCCTTTCTGCGTTAATGTTTCCATTAAAAAAGAATGCGCAGGTGCTGTTATAATAATTTTCAATGCCATTGTACAATATTTTTATGTCGAATATACCGTTTAGGTTGATGCCACATGCATTTTAAAGGTTAAGGCTGCATAATCTTCAAAGGTTAAATTTTCGGCACGTTTGGTAAATATCGGATCTTCCAATTGTGCTGTGGTAAAATAAGGCTTTAAAGGATTGCGTAACATTTTACGGCGCTGACCAAAAGCCATTTTTACAATATGATAAAAACTTTTTTCTGAAAGCATCGTAGGGAAATTTGCTTTACGTTTCATCTGAATTACCCCACTCATTACTTTTGGTGGCGGTGTAAATGATTCTGGTGGTACATCAAATAAATAAGTCACCTCATAAAACGCTTGGGCTAATACACTCAAAATACCATAAGCTTTTGAATTAGGCTTAGCAGCTATACGCTCCGCTACTTCTTTTTGAAACATCCCAATCATTACAGGCACTTGTAATTTCCAATCCAATACTTTAAAAACAATTTGTGTAGATATATTGTAAGGGAAATTACCCACCACGACAAACTCATCTGAAAACGGAACATTCATTTCTAAAAAATCAGCATTGATCAATTTACCCTGCAATTCAGGATAAGTATGCAATAAAAAATTGACCTTTTCGGTATCTAGTTCAATCGCCTTAAAATCCTTGGTGGGAATGTCATAGATATGCTGCGTAAGCGCCCCTCCGCCAGGACCCACTTCCAATAATTGGACAATCTCCTGTTCTAGTAAGGCCTCCTTAATTTTAAGACAAATGGAGGCATCCTTTAAAAAGTGCTGACCCAATGATTTTTTTAGCGTGTATTGCATGAAGCAAAGTTAGGTTTTTGTGCGTACTTTTACAGCCTAATCAAATGGATATGACCCCGGAAATCAAAAAACCAATTATAGGCTTTACTTGTGGCGATTTAAATGGTATTGGTATCGAATTAATCATAAAATCATTGTCTGATAGTCGCCTATTGGACTTTATGGTTCCTGTAATATTTGCCAACAACAAATGCTTAAACTTTTATAAAAAGGGGCTACCTGAATACGCCATTAATTATGCTTCTATTAATGATTTTTCAAAGCTAAATCCAAAGCAAGTCAATGTATTAAATTGCTGGGAGGAAGAAGTAGCGATTACGCCAGGTGAAACCACAGAGATAGGTGGAAAGTATGCACTCATTTCCTTAGAAGCTGCCGTAGCTGCTTTAAAAAATAATCATATTGATGGATTGGTTACAGCACCTATTCACAAAAAAAATATCCAATCCCCTAGTTTTAATTTTAGTGGACATACCCCTTATTTACAACATGCATTTGGTAACACTGAAAATTTGATGTTATTAGTAGCGGATAATTTAAGGATGGCCTTGGTTACTGAACATGTAACCATCCAAGAAGTAGGTACCTATATTACCAAAGAAAAAATCAAACAAAAACTCACTATTTTAAATAGTAGTTTAAAAAAGGATTTTGGCATTGACGCACCGCGCATTGCAGTATTAGCATTAAATCCACATGCAGGTGACGATGGTTTAATTGGAAAGGAAGAAATTGAAATTATTAAACCAGCGATTAAAGAAAGCAAACAACAAATGTTGGTTTACGGACCTTATTCTGCTGATGCATTTTTTGCAAGAGGCCAACATGAGAAATTTGATGGCGTATTAGCGATGTACCATGACCAAGGTTTAATTCCATTTAAATCATTGGCATTTGGGGAAGGGGTTAATTTTACTGCAGGTTTACCAATCGTAAGAACCAGTCCCGATCACGGCACTGCATTTGATATTGCAGGAAAAAATAAAGCTGATGCAGGCTCATTTACAGCGAGCATTTTTGAATGTATCAGAATTATACACGCAAGACAAGGCTATAGAGATATGCGCTTAAACCCATTGAAAAAAATAAGTGCCCGTATGTTTGCAGGTGCTAAAGATGAGACTTTGGAGGGGATGGATTAACGATAAATAAATAGGGCCGACAAAATGAGCTATTTATAAAGGACAAGCCTTAATCAAATCTTCTAAAATAGGTCTTCCCCAATGTGGCATTACCGTAAAATCAGTTTTGAGCTGCTCAAACACCAGTTTAGCTTTTTGAGCATTGGGCCTAGCTGAATTACAACCACCGCCAAATAAAACAGGCATTTTATATTGCAAATTGGCTTTTAAAATATAAGGTCTTGGATTATTTTTATTTAGCGCGATTGCCTGTTCTAATGGTTTCTTTATTCTTGATTCATAGGCCTTCCATCTAAATGTAGGATTAACTGCCATTTTTGAAGTATATACCAAACTCTCCAAACATAATACCTCATCACTATTATGTATCGCTTTTGTAATTGTCAACCATTGAATGGCTTCATCAGCAAGCATGTCTGTATTTCCCATCTTTTTCATCGCCATTCTAGCTTTGATGATACTGGCATAATACGGAGGCAACCAAGCTGTTGGATCCTGCTTATATAATTCCTCCATTTTTGAAAATGATGCCAAATACTGATCTTGCGTTTGACAATTGTCAAATAAAATCACGGCCGCTTCCAATTTTTTAGCAAAGTTGTTTGTTTGCGCTTGAAGCTGACATATAAATAAACAAAAAATTACAACTAAAAAATATTGACGCATTTTTAAAATATATTGTTGGGTATGCCTTTATTGATGGTATACTTACTATAAGTTATTTCAATGGTTCCCTTTTTATTTTTGAGCATTTTTTGTTTGGTCGCGGGGTCCTCATCTCCAAATTCTAAAGTAATTCCATTCGGCAATTTATAATCTTTAGTGTTAAAACTAAAAATAATTTTGCTCGCCAACCCTTGTTGTGCATAAGCGCCATATTGCATCGTAATTTCATAACTACCATTTTCCTTGGTAGTAGTAGCTGTTTTATATACAAGTGCTTCTAGGGGATCAATCCATAAAGTAGAAATTACCCAATCTAAATTATCATCATTCGGAATTAATTTTATGACAGTTAACTTTTTTCCATTGAGTAATTGCGTTCCCACCGGTATAGAAGTATATCCTTTCGTATTTAGGAGTGTATTAATGGTTAAGGAAACGCCACCTCTTGGCAATAAGGAAATCCCGCCCTCTTTTTTCACTTTAAGTAAATTGGGCTTTTTAAAATATACCTTCACCTTTCCAAGTGACGCTTTTATAAATGAAACATCGGTTTTCATGCTTCCCTCGGCCACATAGTCGTTTACCAAGGCTAATTTTTGTGCCACTTTTTCAATCAATGGATCTATTTGTGCACTTGCAGGTAAACTAAATAGCAAGCTTAGAAAAAATATAGTACTTGCGGATAAAAAGGTGGTAAAGTTTTTCATTGTAGGTATTAGCTAAGGATATCTTTTTTCTTAATGATAATAATGGAGGCGCTTACAAATAAAATAATATGCAATGTTAATACCACTAACGAGGTTTTAATTTTTGCAATATTTAAAATACTTCCTGTGATGGCTTCGTTATTGGCATTCACTTGAATATCAAAAAACTCCTTCCAATTATTCATATGCGTCGTAAACAAATAAGGCTTAATAAGTGTAAATAAGGGAATATTCAAAGTACTCAATATGGTAAAAAATACAATCGCGCTCATGGTGCCAACAATCGGACCAATAGAATTACTTGACAAGCTCGATAGTAAAAATCCCAAACTGGTTACTGTTAACAAAGCAAAACTTGCAAATATAAAAGCACCCACATAACGCCACAGCACATCATTCTGTTCAATCAGTACCACATAATTCGATTTCATTAAAAATAAATCATCTGTCCCGAATACCCACATGCTTACAAATAAGGCTAAAAATGCCAGCCATATTAAAAGTAAAATGGTATAAATACTAGCAGCGATGAACTTAGCTAATACCCAGTGTGTGCGACTATAAGGTGTTGTGAATAATAATCGAAGTGTTCCTAAGTTGGCCTCTCCCGAAATCATATCCGCCGCTATCAATGCCACTAACAAGGGCACATGTACCAATAACAATTGCAATAGTATATAACAAATTAAATAGCCATTCAATACTTTACCATCAACGGTTAGCGTATCATTAATATCCTTCATTAAAAAGTTAGCATAGGAATCACCGTCAATTTTTAGTCCTAATTGTATTACTACAATCAGTGCAGCAATTGCGCCAAAGGCAATATAGGTGCGTGGACGACTAAATATTTTATACAATTCAACTTTGATAAGCGACCACATAATTAAGCGTTTGAAGTGATTTGTAAAAAATAATCTTCTAAGGAGTTTTTTGTCTCTATGCCTAAAACACCAATACCCGCCTTCACCAATACTTCATTCAGCAAAGGAATTTCATTGGTGGGAATTTTTAAAAATACGCCTTCGCTTCTTGGCAATAAATAATTGCTAAAACTAGCTGCAGTAATTATTTGTAGCGTATTTGCATCGTCATTGGTAATTATTTGCACAACTCTTTTTTCAGGATCTAATAATTCTTTGGTCACTCCTTCAACCATTTTTTTTCCTTGGTGTATAATTAATATTTGATGTGCCACTTGCTCAATTTCAGAAAGCAAATGCGAGGATACCAGTACCGTTTTTCCTTCTTCCTTCGCTAAGTATTGTATTAATTGTCTGATATCTGCAATCCCTTGTGGATCCAACCCGTTGGTAGGTTCATCTAATATAATTAAGGAAGGATTATGAACTAATGCAATACCAATGCCTAAGCGTTGTTTCATACCTAAGGAGAAAGTTTGCACTTTATCCTTCGCCCGATGGGCTAACCCTACTTTTTCAAGCGTGGCATTAATGTCCGATTCACCAATTTTCTGCTTCCGCACTTTTGCAAACAATTGTAAATGTTCCTTGGCACTTAAATAGGGATATAAATCGGGCCTTTCAATAATCGCACCCACTTGTTCTAAAATTGCTTCTCTATTTTTTTCGATACGCTTTCCAAATAATTCAATGCTTCCACTGGTTGGGTGGATTAAGGACAACAACATACGGATGGTGGTGCTTTTACCAGATCCATTTTGGCCTAAAAAGCCAAATACCTGGCCTGCTTGCACTTCAAAGCTTAGGTCGTTCACCGCTTTCAAGCTGCCAAAGTGCTTGCTTATATTTTGTACTTTAATCACAGACATAACATAATAACAAAAAACCCCGAACATAGTTCAGGGTTTTGTATCAATTTAATATTAACGAATACTATTTGTATTGTGGAATAATGCTGTTCGCTAAATCTACCATTTGCTTTAATCCATCTTCTGGTAAATTTCCTTTTTTAAACTCAGCCAATACATTTGGTAATTTATTGCTCATTTCTAATAAGAAATGTGCTTCAAATTCTTTTACCTTACGTACTGCAACCTCTCTCAATAAACCATTAGTACCTAAGTAAATAATGGCTACTTGTTTTTCAACTGAGAATGGCGTGTATTGCGCTTGCTTTAAAATTTCCACGTTTCTAGCACCTTTGTCAATTACTGATTTAGTAGCAGCATCCAAATCACCACCAAACTTAGAGAATGCTTCCAACTCTCTGTATAAAGCTTGGTCTAATTTTAAAGTACCAGATACTTTTTTCATTGACTTAATCTGTGCATTACCACCCACACGGCTTACAGAGATACCTACGTTAATCGCTGGACGAATACCTGCGTTAAATAAGTTACCCTCTAAGAATATTTGACCATCGGTAATTGAAATTACATTTGTTGGAATATAAGCGGATACGTCACCTGCTTGTGTTTCAATGATTGGTAATGCAGTTAATGATCCACCACCTTTAACCAAATGCTTGATGGAATCAGGTAAGTCATTCATGTTTTTAGCAACATCGTCATTGGCAATAACTTTTGCAGCACGCTCCAATAAACGACTATGCAAATAGAATACATCACCTGGATATGCTTCACGTCCTGGCGGGCGACGTAATAATAAAGATACCTCACGATACGCTACTGCTTGTTTTGATAAATCATCATAAACAATTAAAGCTGGACGACCAGTATCGCGGAAAAATTCTCCAATCGCTGCACCCGCAAATGGCGCATAGAATTGTAATGGAGCTGGATCAGCTGCAGGAGCTGCAACGATGATGGTATAAGCCATCGCGCCATTGTCTTCTAAAGTTTTCATCACACCAGCAATGGTAGATGCTTTTTGTCCAATCGCTACATAAATACAGTACACTGGTTTTCCTGCATCAAAAAATTCTTTTTGATTAATAAT
>CAIWBA010000190.1 GCA_903910765.1 uncultured Bacteroidota bacterium | reverse complement strand
ATTTTTTATATTTAATTTTTTAAAACTACACTTTTGAAACTATCTAATTCTAATATCAAATCAACTAACACTATTAATGATATAAAGTTGAGTGCTTTGTTAGAAATGACGAAAGCAATAAATAATAATTTAACAACACCACAGTTACTTGATATCTATCAGGATATTTTAGAAAATAGATTAAAGGTTGGTAAGTTGGTTTTATTTAGTTTTTCAACCGAATGGACTTGTATTTTAAAGTACGGGTTCGATAGTTCTTATAATCACATTGTATTTGAAAATGAATTATTAGATATTAAAGAAATTGAAACTATTTCATTTTCAAAAGGAAGTTTAAGTCAAAAGTTTGAAATCATTATTCCTGTTTATCATAAGCAAACTCCTTTAGCTTTTGTACTTTTGGGTGACATCGATGAAAAAAAGCTCAAAGTTAGTTCAACAATAAAACACCTTCCTTTTATTCAAACACTCACTAATGTAATGGTTGTAGCCATTGAAAATAAGAAGTTGTATAAGTCCTATTTACAGAAAGCTGCAATTCACAAAGAGTTAGAATTGGCCAAAGGAATGCAAAAACTTTTATTTCCTAGCAAACTCCCAAACACTAACTTTATTGAAGTACATGCAATTTATCTCCCTCATCAGCAAATTGGGGGTGATTATTATGATTTAATATGGATTAATGAATTTGAATGCATACTATGTTTGGCTGATGTTTCTGGTAAAGGTTTAGCCGCAGCTTTACTGATGAGTAACTTGCAAGCAGCTTTGCATGTATTGGTAAAATATACGCAGAATTTAAAAGAAATAGTAATTGACTTGAATCAGTTAATTTGTGAAAATGCCAAAAGCGAAAAGTTTATCTCTTTTTTTATTGCTAAATACAATACAAAAACACGAGAGCTTTCTTATATAAATGCAGGCCATCATTCTCCATTATTGGTTAGTGGTGATAAATGCATCCCGCTTTCTTTAGGATGTACGCTTTTAGGTATTACTAATCCAATAGAATTTATCGAATCAGAAAGTATTATTGTTGACAAAAATTCCTTGTTATTTGCTTACACTGATGGATTAACGGATACCGTCAACAATCAAGATATTTCAATTTCACAACTCGAACTCGAAAACATCTTATTAAAAAATAATTTTTCGAGCTGTGAATTTATCAATCAAGCTGTATTGTTTTATATAGAAGAATTTAAATCAGAAATGCCATTTGTAGACGATATAGCGATGTTAACATGTAAGTTTAAGTAGTTATAAAATTTAACAGCCTCATTTTCTGTATTGTTTTTACAAACAAATGTTGCGTCATTCATCCTTTGTTAGTAGTCTAATCGAATTATTTTTCCACCCCGAATTAAATTAACTATTTTTTTTTAAAGAAAGGATAAAATAAAGTTTGCTATTAAGAAATAAGTGTTAAATTTGCACCCCGTTAATTGATAGATTAGAAGAAAGAGAGAAGTTGAGAATTTATTTAAATAAAGCATAATATTAATTAAATAAAGTTTGGTTGTTAGGAAAAGAATTATTACTTTTGCCTCCCGTTAATTGAAAGAGTAGGAAGAAGAGAGGAGTTGGTGGTTTAGATTAAGAAAATGTTAAATTTTTTTAAAATAAATTAGGAGGAGTGAAAAAAGTTTTATACTTTTGCACCCCGCAAACGAAAAGGCGGACACGTTCATTAAGAGATTTATTAGTTAAAGTTAGTGATAACTGAGGCTTAATCGATATAAAATTAGTTTTAGTTGTATGATTTAAGGATTGTATAATTGGAATAAGTTCTTTGAAAAAATTGAAACCAAAAAAATGTAGCAGGTAACTCAAACTAAAAGAGAGTACATCTGAATTATCTCAAGCAGTGATGTGCGAGATTTTAAAATACATGCTAGACCCTGAACAGACATTCCTAGATATGAATATCTAGATCAAATTACTTTTACAATGGAGAGTTTGATCCTGGCTCAGGATGAACGCTAGCGGCAGGCTTAATACATGCAAGTCGAGGGGCAGCACGAATAGCAATATTTGGTGGCGACCGGCGCACGGGTGCGTAACACGTATACAATCTACCTTCAACAGGGGGATAGCCTTTCGAAAGAGAGATTAATACCCCGTAATATATGAAATGGCATCATTTTATATTGAAAGCTCCGGCGGTTGAAGATGAGTATGCGTCTGATTAGCTAGTAGGTGAGGTAACGGCTCACCTAGGCTACGATCAGTAGGGGATCTGAGAGGACTAACCCCCACACTGGTACTGAGACACGGACCAGACTCCTACGGGAGGCAGCAGTAAGGAATATTGGTCAATGGAGGCAACTCTGAACCAGCCATGCCGCGTGCAGGATGAAGGCCCTATGGGTCGTAAACTGCTTTTATACCAGAGAAAACCCTTCCACGTGTGGAAGGCTGATAGTATGGTAAGAATAAGCATCGGCTAACTTCGTGCCAGCAGCCGCGGTAAGACGAAGGATGCAAGCGTTATCCGGATTCATTGGGTTTAAAGGGTGCGTAGGCGGACTGATAAGTCAGTGGTGAAATCTCTCAGCTTAACTGAGAAACTGCCATTGATACTGTCAGTCTAGAGTATAGATGACGTTGGCGGAATATGACATGTAGTGGTGAAATACTTAGATATGTCATAGAACACCGATTGCGAAGGCAGCTAACGAAACTATAACTGACGCTGAGGCACGAAAGTGCGGGGATCAAACAGGATTAGATACCCTGGTAGTCCGCACCGTAAACGATGATTACTCGTTGTTGGCAATATGACCGTCAGCGACCAAGCGAAAGCGATAAGTAATCCACCTGGGGAGTACGCCGGCAACGGTGAAACTCAAAGGAATTGACGGGGGCCCGCACAAGCGGAGGAGCATGTGGTTTAATTCGATGATACGCGAGGAACCTTACCTGGGCTTGAAAGTTAGTGACCGGTCCTGAAAGGGATCTTTCCGCAAGGACACGAAACTAGGTGCTGCATGGCTGTCGTCAGCTCGTGCCGTGAGGTGTTGGGTT
>CAIWBA010000189.1 GCA_903910765.1 uncultured Bacteroidota bacterium | reverse complement strand
GATCGCTATGATTAAGTTAATTTACTTATTATAAAAACGCCAATTGGTTTGAAAATCTCTGGTTACAGGCTGATTCGTTAAAATAGCACGTAACATTTCAATAGGCATTTTGTTTTCTCTTAAAACTGCATCATGGTATTGTTTTAATGACATTTTTTTGGCATCTAACAACTCCTTTTTTAACGCATTAAATTGTAAACCACCCACCATATAAGCCAATTGATATAATGGGCCATAACTACCAGTAAATGAGCGGCGCACTTCCCCTTCTGCATTAGCACGCTCATGTCCTACTCGGTCAACAAGGTAATCGATACATTGTTGTGGTGTCCATTTTCCTAAATGATAGTTAAGCGAGAACATAATTCGCGCGCAACGATGCATGCGCCAAAACAACATCCCAATTCTTTGTTCAGGTGTTTGTGGAAATTTCATATCCCACAATAACAACTCCCAATAAAGTGAATTGCCCTCCGTCCAAAATGGCGTTGGAAAATTACGATAAGGTTTGTACCTATTGGACATAAATCCTTGCAAATGGTGCCCTGCAATTAATTCGTGATGCACAGTGGCACGTGAGAAATCAGGATTATTCCCGCGCATACTCATCATTTTATCCTCATAATCCATCGTGTTGGTTGGATATGAAATCATTAAGGTTTCCCCACCTAAAAAGAAAGGACTTACCAATTGACGCTCAGGCGACATCATATACATATTCCAAGTTTCCTCCGCAATAGGTGGTATCGTTAATAAATCATACTTTTTCAAAAAATCAACGGATTGATTATACAATTCAAACATGGCTTCAGGTTGCTTTCCAGGAGGCACATATGAATTTTTTACTTTTTCCTGTGCTGCCTTCCAATTATCCCCGAATCCCATTTCTCTACTGGCTTTTAGCAATTCAGCATCACACCATGCAAATTCCTTATTGGCAATATCTACCAACTCCTCTGGAGTATAAGGGATAAACTCAAGCTTTAATTGACGCACCAATTCATCATGCCCAATGGGTTTTCCAATAATACCACTACCATCATCTTTTTGATAGGAAACCAATTTTCCTTTTCTTCGAATGGCAGATGCATACACGTTTAACAAGCTATCTGTAACTGAATAAGTTTTAGGCACCCACCAGGTGAACATGGGGTCATATCCATTGTAAAAACTATAATAATTTTTTAAAGTACTCTGCAATCCTCTTATGGATGTACTTGCATAATCAACAAGCGTCATTTCAACACTATCCATTTTCTTTACCCCGCTAATTGATTTTACTATTTCTTTATTTAAATCATTTAGCTCCTTGGCAACTTCCTGCCCTACCACAGATAAACCACGACGACGCATTTTTTCTAAAGCATAAATACGATTTTCAAATGGAAGGTACTTGGCTATTTGCACATACTTTTCCTGCTCTTCATTGAGCTGATATGCTTGATCTTCTAAATTTCGTTTAAATAAAATATAATCCACTTTGCCATTGATGTCAAATGAATTAAAATCTAATTTCAACATTTGTTTTTGATAATCCGAAATTAAAGCAAGTAAACGCTGACGACGCTCTGGCGAATTATAGCCACCACCCGCATCGGGCCTACTAAATCTATTTTCCTGCGAACTACTGGATGCATAAAACCGCGTAACACTTCCTTTATCAGCATCATACTGAATCATCATATCAGCCATTTCACTGGTTTGCTTATACAAACTATTTTTACTCGTCTGTGCTGATAAAAAACCTGTATTCATTTGCATGAAAACAAAAAAAACAAATACACTACCCTTAACCCAAATACTTTTGTTCATAATTATAAATTTATAAAAGATTTAATTTTAACGCTACCCCAATTCAATTATTTTCTTGGCAACTTCGCATCTCTTTGTGCTGAGTTATAAACAAAAGCTGCAACTATTGTAGCCATTTGCTTTAAATCATCTTCAATTAAATGATCATACACATCCATATTGCTATGGTGCGTGCGTGTATCGTATTCAATAGGATCCTGTATAAATTGGAACCCCGGCAATCCAACACCATCATAGGATTGGTGATCAGTGCCCCCTGTATTACTGATCGTAATTGTTTTAGCACCTAAGTCATGAAATGGGGTGAACCAATTTGAAAAAATGTCAGCACAAGCAGCATTACCTTGCAAGTAAATACCTCTGATTTTTCCTGTTCCATTGTCAATATTGTAATAGGCTGAAAATTGCTCATGTGCCTTATTAGGTTTGCCGTTGGCATCCATAAATGTTTTTTTAACATACCCTCTTGAACCTAATAAACCTTGCTCCTCCCCACTCCATAATCCAATACGAATAGTACGCTTTGGTTGTACACCAATGGTTTTTAAAATGCGCATCACTTCCATCATTACAGATGATCCAGCTGCATTATCAGTTGAACCTGTACCTGCCTGCCATGAATCTAAATGCGCACCAATCATTACCACTTCATCTTTTAAAGTAGGATCTGTTCCGGGAATTTCAGCAATTACATTATAGCCTTGCAAATCCTTGTCTTGAAACTTAACTTTCACATCGGCTTCAATAGATACATCGGTACCTGATTTTGCAATTCTCAATAAAGTATTATAATCCTCAATGCCTAAAGCCATATCCAAAAAGTTTTCTGGATCAGTTCCTTTATATGCGCCACCACCTTGTGAAAATATAGTACCATCATGATTTCTTGTACTTGAAGATATCATTCCAATAGCGCCTTCTTCCATCGCCATTGTTTTTAATATGCTTGTAACGCGCATCGAAGCCCCTGCACCACTGCGAGCAAACTGTTCTCTCATTTGACGCATTTGAGCTGTATCAGTAGGTTGACGACGACCACCTGCTTGTGGCGTGGCAGCAGCCATTTTCGCAAGATCCTCATCTGTATATCTAACTGCATCCGCTTTAAAACTTTGCTTATACACATTCAACTGATCAATGATGATTAGTTTTCCTTTTAATTTGCCTTTATATGCCATTAACGCAGCAGAATCCTTTAATGCAATCACGAGTAAATTCCCTTTCTTTAATCCTTTAGTTCCTGCAGTCCAAGTTTTTGGCCAAGCAAGCAAAGGTTTATAATAAGGCGCTGTCATCGCTAAATACATCTTTTGCAAATCCCATCCCTTTCCAAATTCACCCCAAGGATCAAGTATTGCATTTGCCATTCCCCATCCACCTAAAGTTTCTTTGGCATAATTCGCTGCACGCATATACCCTTCAGAATTAGTCAAACGACTACCATTTTTATCGGTTAAATTAAAGGCGATATCCATCACTTTTGATCGCGTTAATCCTTCTTCTCTAATTTTTTGTATAACAGATGCATCAACTACTTCTTGCGAAAAAG
>CAIWBA010000188.1 GCA_903910765.1 uncultured Bacteroidota bacterium | reverse complement strand
GCACTCATGGGAAAATCAGGAAACCCCTGTCCTAAATTTATCGCATTGTGCTTTGCCGCCAATTGGCTCATGACCGTAAAAATACTAGTGCCAATATTGGGGAGCTTTGATTGCATATAAGTTGAAAATTAAAAATTCAATTGATTCGATAATCGCTTTAATTCTATTTCAGCAATTTTTGCATTGAAGCGCAAGCTCACTAATCTAAATCCAGCTGTTTCAAAGCTTTGTTGGGCTTGCTTTACATCCACCATAGTGGCTTGACCTAATTTATATTTTTGCATCACTAAATCCAATAAGGATTGTGACATTTCAAAATTTTGAATTTCAATCGGCGTTTGCTTTAAACTATTTTTATAACTCTGATACGTTTTAAATAATTCAGTAGTCAAATCCTGCTCCGTATTTTGTAATTGAATTTTTGCAGACTTGGTATTGATTTCTGCATTTTTGATGGCGCGCTTATTAGCACCGCCACTATAAATAGGGATGCTTAAATTCAAACCCAAAAATGGACCATAACTTTCATTCAATAATATAAAACCTGCTGCTGATTTATTACTGTTGTAATTAAATCCAGTACTCGCTCTTAGCGTTGGATAAGTTAAAGATCGGGTTTCCTTTTCCAAAAATTGATTTACATTAACCAATTGTTGTGCCGATTGTAATAAAGGATATTCCTTGATTTTTGCTTCTACTGCTGAGAAAACTAATTGATCATCTACTTTAATGCTATCATTGATAATAACGCTAGTGGTATTAGGCATTACAATCGTATTTAACAAATCGGCTTTGGCTTGATCAATAATTAATAATTGATTTTGTTCTGCTTGAATTAAAGCATTTAAATCCAAATTAGATTGTAAAAAATCAGCCTGATTAGCAACCCCAATTTTTTGACGTGTTTCAACAATGTCCAATCTTTGCTTGGAAGTCTCAATAGATTTTTGAATGGTTTTTAAAAATGCTTGTTGGCGAACTACATTATAATATTGTTGCATGACTGTTGAAATGGTATTCAACAATTGTGATTCAAGTAATGATTTATTTTGACGCTCTAAACTTTCCAATCGATTCTTGGTTGCCTGTACTTTATAACCATTGAATAATACCATGGTCGCATTAACGGCACTATTTAAAGTACTTCCGTCAACCCCTTTTCTTGAAGTATTACGAGTCGCATCTGGGAAGGTTTGATTAATCGTAGTTAATGTATTGTTGTTGGTGCTTGTATTGGTAATAGTAGGCAAGCCCCCTGCCACACCAATATTATTGTTGTTCTTAGCTATGGCTAAATTATTCTCCACCAATTGAATATCATAACTGTTTTTTAAAGCAGTTTGAATGGCTTCGTTTAAGCTTAAGGTTTTTTGCGCAGCTGCATTATTGCTTAATGTCGCTAAAAAAAATAGGCTAATAACTATAATTCTCAATCCTGATTTTTGCATATAATAAAATTAACTACACCCTGCTTCGTCTCAAAATATATTACACAAGTGGCATGTGACCTACTATCCGACTAAGGTTCCCACTTCAGCTCCTTGTACGACTCTTAATAAATTACCTGGTTGGTTCATATCAAAGACAATGATAGGCAATTTATTTTCCATACATAAGGTGAATGCGGTCATGTCCATCACCTTTAAATTTTTAGATATACAATCTTGGAAGCTGATTTTATCAAATTTAACTGCGTTTGGATTTTTTTCTGGATCACTATCATATACCCCATCCACGCGTGTTCCTTTCAAAATAACATCTGCTTTCATTTCAATGGCACGAAGTGAACCTGCCGTATCTGTAGTGAAATAAGGATTACCCGTTCCAGCACCAAATATGACTACACGTCCTTTTTCCAAATGACGCAATGCTTTGCGACGAATGTAAGGCTCCGCTACTTGTTCCATATTAATCGCTGATTGCAATCGCGTATACACCCCAATTTTTTCAAGCATGGCTTGTATCGCCATGGCATTAATCATGGTTGCCAACATACCCATATAATCACCATGTGCACGCTCAATACCACTATCTGCTTCATTCATACCGCGATAAATATTTCCGCCACCAATCACAATCGCTACTTGCACACCTAAGTCGGTGACTTGTTTAATTTCCTTGGCATATTGCTCAATAATCTTAGGATCAAATGGATCTCCATTTCTTTGTGCTCCTAATAATGCTTCCCCTGATAATTTTAGTAATACGCGTTTGTATTTTGGCAACATAGTAGCTGTTATTTTATACTTGCAAGATAAGAATTTTAAGGCAACAAAAAGGGGTCCCCCGATAAATCGAGGGACCCCTTTTTTATAAAAAACTTAATGATTTAAGCTGCTTGTTTCTTTTTTCCAAAAAAATACAAAGCAGTAAATGCAACAATTAAAATTGCTGGGAAAATAAGCATATTTGATAAAGTAGATTGTCCTGCTGCTAAGTCAGCAGCATCACCTACTAAACCTTTAGCTTCAGCGACCACTTTGTTGTCTCTGATCCAAGCGCCAATAACGGGTTGGAACATAGAGGAAGAGAACATACCAATGCCGCCTAAAATTGAAAGACCTAGTGCACCAGTTTGTGGAAGGTTTTCAGCGATATAGCCCAACATATTCGGCCAGAAATAGCAAATACCTAAAGCATAGAATACCGCAGCTACATAAAGCATGGATCCTTGCATGGTACTCATCATATATAAGCCAATAACACCAAACACAGCCGAGCCAAGCAATACGCCCACTGTATTCAATTTCTTAATTAATGGCCCAGCAAAGTATCTGCCCACCGCCATTAAACCAGTTACCAACGCTAAAATTAACATTGGACTAGCGCCTGCTTTAGCTAAAATTGGTCCAACCCATTGTTGTGGGCCAAATTCAGATATTGC
>CAIWBA010000187.1 GCA_903910765.1 uncultured Bacteroidota bacterium | reverse complement strand
TTGCATGGCATGCAAGAGGTCAGCGGTTCGAACCCGCTATTCTCCACATATGTTTTTTACTTATATAATATATTCTATTAAAATAGATCAGTATTATATAGGTCAAACTATGAATTTAGAAAATAGACTAATTCGGCATAATAATAAAGGCAGTAAGTCTACAAAAAAGTCGAATGATTGGGTCGTAAAATATGTCGAAGTCTTTAATACAAGAGAACTAGCAATGAAAAGGGAAGCTGAAATTAAAAAGATGAAAAGTAGGAAGTATATTGAACAGTTAATTTTAATTTAATTTTTTTGAGCGTCCCGATGAATTGGGAAGGTCAGCGGTTCGAACCCGCTATTCTCCACTTTTTATTTTCCTATTTGTTCAATGAGTGCAAATACGCTCATGGTGCCCATGACCCCAACGACTAGCCAGCCTGCAATTTCAATCCACAAAGGATATTTGAATTGTTTGAGTATCGGTAATTTTCTTCCTGCAATTAACATGATGGATAAGGCAAATGGTAAAATAAATCCGTTCACTAAACCAGCTAATAATAATAACTCTTTGGGTTTGCCCGTAATCACAAAAATGGATGTGGAGATAATGATAAAACAACTAATCATTAATCTTTCATTTTGTAAATAACGCGTCTTTAAATTTTTAATAAACGAATAGGAGGTATAGGAAGCACCAATCACGGAGGATATGGCAGCGCTCCATAAAACAATACCAAAAATAAATAAGCCCCATCTGCCGCCGGCAGTTTCAAAAATGGTCGCTGCAGGATTATTTTTATCTAAATGAATTCCTTGTGAAACAACACCCACTGCAGCTAAAAATAAAATGTAGCGCATAAAAGAGGAAATGATAATTCCAGTGGTTGCACTCTTGGTTACAAATTTTATATGTTCACTTCCAGAAATTCCTGCATCTATTAAACGGTGTGCGCCTGAAAAAGTAATGTATCCGCCAACCGTTCCACCCACAATAGTGACAATGGCGATGAGAGATATTTTTTCAGGAATAAAAGTATGATGCACTGCTTCTAAAATAGGCGGGTGTGCTGCGTAAACAATAAATAAAGTAAGTCCAATTTTTAGGATGCCTAAAATTTTGGTTAATTGATCTAATGTTTTTCCTATTTCATTGATCCAAAAAATGAGGATGGCAACAATACCACTAATAATGGCGCCTTTTGCAAAAGAAATGCCTGTTAATATATTTAATGCCAATCCACAGCCCGCTATATTTCCAATATTAAAAGCAAATCCCCCCAATACAACAAGTAGGGAAAGAATGTGTCCTAAACCTGGAAATAATTCATTGGCAATTTCCTGCGCGCGCATGCCACTTAGCGTAATGGCTCGCCATATATTTATTTGTGCACCAAAATCTAAAATAATTGAAATGATTATTACAAATCCAAAACTGGTAATTAATTGTTCAGTATAAAAGGAAGTTTGTGTTAAAAAGCCGGGGCCAATGGATGAATTGGCCATTAAAAATGCAGCGCCCAAACTCAGGCCTGTCATTGATTTTAAAACAGGATTGGAATTAGGGATATTTGATTTCAATATTATTTTGTTTTAATACTTCATGTAGTTTTGTAGCAATAGGAATTGCATTTAATCCATCTCCATGAATACAAATGGTATCTGCAATTATTGAAATATCTTCTTCGTGAATGGTGGAAACCTTTTTTTCAAATATAATTTTTATTGCTTGTGCACTTGCAATTTCAGGATCATATATAAGTGCATTGTCCAAGTATCTTGGGGTGAGCTGCCCATTATTTTGATATGTACGATCGGCAAATACTTCGTTGGCAAAAGGTTGTCCAAAGTTTTTTGCTTGTTGTATGGTATGGCTGCCACTTAATCCATACACGATTAAATCTGGGTTGATCGCTTGAATGGTTTGTATAAAAATTTTACTTAATCCTGCATCCTTTGCACAATCATTATATAAAGCGCCATGTAATTTAATATGGTGTAAAGAAAGTCCCATGGGGATGGAAACTTTTTCAAATAAGTATAATTGATCGGAAATCAATTCTGCTAATTCAAGTAAGGAAACGAAATGGGATTGTCTGCCAAAATTTATTCTATCGTCATAACTCGGGTGCACCCCAATGGCAACATTATGTTCTAATGCCAAATCGATGGTACGCTTAATGCTATCTTCATCACCTGCGTGAAAACCACATGCAATATTTGCGCTACTAATAAAAGGCATGAGCTCCCCTTCATTGTGAAACCCTTCGCCCATATCGCAGTTAACATCAATATGCTTTTTTATATCGTGCAAGGAATCTGGCATTGTAACATTTAATATTAGCTAAAGCATTTTTGCATTTGTTTGTATTCCGATTGTGCAGTTTCAACATTAGTGATGCTAAAACGAAATGGGGTATCGCTTTTGTGCTGTACTAATTTAGGTAAATCTACCAAAATTATTTGACCAATATTTGCATAGCCTCCAATGGTCTGGTGATTTGCCATTAATACAATCACTTCGCCATTGGGTAGTAACTGCATCGTGCCCCTGGTTACAGCACTTGATAAATAGCTTTTTTGTTCGTTTAATTGTAGGGAAGGTCCCTTTAAAGTGTATCCCATACGATTTGAATTCAAACTTGTATTAAAGGTTTGATTTAAAATATTCAATATGGATTCATTGGTTAAATCATTCCATTGTGGCCCTGGAATGAATCTTATTTCATTTGAATTAAAAATATGTTTTTGAATTTTATCTATACTGTATTGTTGGCTTTCTTCTTCCTCAGTTTTGTTGCTATTTATTTTAGTTTCTCCATCCCATTCGATTATATTAAATTGATCATTGGTTTTTATGTGGGAAGAAAAATCGCTTTTGCTATTAAGCCATGCAATGCTATCTATATTTCCTTTGATGGATAAGTAACTTGTTTTACCAAGTAATGGTTGTATAAAATGTAGGGTATCGTTTTTGCTCACTTGAATTGGGGTATTCAACGCAATGCTTTTATCATTTAATACTGGAACAAAATTGGCGCCTGAAATACAAATGGTATGCGCCTCGTTAAAAATAAAACTGCTTGCAGGAAAATGTAATTCAAAAATGGGCGCCTCTTTTGGATTGCCAACAATTACATTTGCAAGCTGTGCTGATAAGTAATCCAAATAGCCACAAGGCGGGATGCCGATATGCTGAAAGCCATATCTGCCCTTATCTTGAAGGGTATCCATGATACCTTGTTTTGTAATTTGGATGGACATTTATGAATAATTAATGTAGTTCGTTTTCATTTAATGAATCAAATTCAGCACGGGTGATGGGATAAAATTTTACAGCATCTCCCATATTGAATTTGGATAAAATAGCAGGATCCTTGTCAAAAATTTTCAAGGGTGTTCGTCCTATTATTTGCCAGCCTCCTGGCGAATGCATCGGATAAATTCCTGTTTGCGCACCTGCAATACCTACACTGCCTGCGTATACATTTTTTCTTGGTTGTGCATGTCTTGCTGTTTGTATTTTAGTATTCACATCACCCATATAAGCAAAGCCTGGCATAAATCCCAAGCAATACACTTGATAAACATTTTCGGTGTGAATTTTTATTATTTCAGTAGTTGATAAATTTAATTTTGTAGACATACTTATTAAGTCAATACCAAAAATTTCATCATAACAAACAGGGACTTCAATAATTTTATTTACCGCTGTAGCAGCGACTTCAGTTTTTCTTCGCCTTGCAAATTTTTCAATTAAGTCATTTGCAAAATCTAAGGGCGCATTTAATAATTCAATATCATAAATCAAAGTAAGGGTATGATAGGAGGGGATGATGTCTTTTATTTCCTTCAGCTGCTGTGAAAAAATAAAATCGTGGAAACATTTTATTTCACTAATCATCGCTGGATCCATTTTTTCAGGAACATAAAACTGAATGGCATGATCACCTAAGGCCTGTGCTTTCCAATTAATATTTGAAAAATTTTTTGTCATGATAATAAAATAGTGAATCATTAAAAGTAGCATTTATTAGCCGGTGCCTTGGCTTATATTAAGCTAGATGTTAACTTTTGCGAATTAAAATTTAATTATTTAAGCTAGAATTGATTCTATAAATCGTATTCAGAAAATACACATATAATTGATAATCAAATATTTACGTATTTTTTCCACAAATATTCATGGCCAATATGGGTAAAAAAAGCGCCCCTTTTTTTGTTAACGTAGTCATAAAGCCGTAATATTATAGTACGATTGAGACATTTTAAACAAAATTTTTTAACCTTAAAAAGGCGGTTTAGTTGATTTTTGAGATTACCATTATTTCAATATCACTTAAACTTCTTTTTTAAACAGACCAAACATCATTCTTATGAAAAGTATGCTTTTAGTTTTTTGTAGTGTTCTGTGCATGTTCTCCGCAACATTCGCACAAACAAGACAAGTTACCGGTAAGGTAACAGGCTCTGACAATCAGGCCGTAGCTTCTGCTACAATCAAGGTCAAGGGTAGCAATGCTGCTACTACAACCAATGCTGATGGAACATTTAGTTTGAAAGCACCAGCTGGTAGCTTTGTATTACAAGTCTCTTCATTGGGATTTGCAGCCAAAGAAGTTACTGTAGGCGCTTCTCAAGCAACAGCTAATGTTTCTTTATCTGCGCAATCAAATGACTTATCTGAAGTCGTTGTAACTGCGTTAGGTATTAAGCGTGAAAAGAAATCTTTAACTTATGCATCACAACAAGTAGGTGGTGATGAGCTTAGAAAAGCTGCTGGTACAAACTTTATGGAAGGATTAAGTGGTAAAGCTGCCGGTATTGATATTAAAATCAGTGGATCAGGTGCTGGTGGATCTACTAAAGCTGTTTTAAGAGGTGCGAAATCTCTTCTTGGAACTAGTGAAGCACTTTATGTTATTGACGGGGTTCCAATGGTGAATAACAAAGGTGGTCAACCAGGTTCTTATGGTGGAAACGATCGTGGAGATGGTCTTTCTTCTATCAACCCTGCTGATATCGAAAATATTAGTGTTTTAAGAGGCGCAAACGCATCTATCCTTTATGGTAGCCAAGGTGCGAATGGTGTTATCTTAATTACTACTAAAAAAGGTAAAGCTGGTAAAACTGTTGTTGATTTCAATTCAAGTACTGTATTTGAGCAAGTAACAGGAATTCCTGATTTACAATTTGATTACGGTACTGTAGGTGGCGATCTTAACTGGTCTAAAGTGAAAGGAAACTATCAAAAAGACTATGTTAACGATTTCTTTCAAACAGGTATGACTGCAACAAATTCAGTTAACGTTAGTGGTGGAAATAATCAAACAACTGCTTATTTCTCTTATTCTAATATTACTGCAAAAGGAACTTTACCTACAAATACATATGATAAGAATACAGTTACATTAAATCAATCAA
Organism: uncultured Bacteroidota bacterium; assembly: GCA_903910765.1. Classification (GTDB taxonomy): domain Bacteria; phylum Bacteroidota; class Bacteroidia; order Chitinophagales; family Chitinophagaceae; genus Sediminibacterium. Next base: position 3,697 of record CAIWBA010000187.1, on the reverse strand, counting down.
CTAAATTGTTTAATGACAAAATTACTTTGAGTTCAAATGTAATATTCTCTAACGAGAAATCTTACAATCGTCCAGGTGCAGGTTATTACAATAACCCATTAACTGGTTTGTATACTTTTGCTCGTGATAGAGATTTTGCTGCTTACAAAAAAGATTACCAAGTTTTTGATCCAGCTAGAAACCTTTACAAGCAAAACTGGTATTCAACTTATGAATTTCAAAATAACCCTTATTTTGAAGTTAACAATAACTCAAAATTGGCAACAAACAATCGTGTAATTGCGAACGTTAAATTGTCATATGATATCGCTAAACATGTTAAGTTTGAAACAAGAGGTAACATTGATTACAATGATGTGTTATACGATAACAGATATGTTGCTGGTGGTAACTCAGTAAGTGTAAGTCCTAATGGATCTTGGTCTTATACTAAATATAAAGATCAGTCTTTATATGCGGATGGTATCTTCACTTATAACAATAATTTTGGTGACTTTAGTGTTTCAGGATTATTGGGAGCTAGTATGACAAAAAACACTTTTAGCGATGGTATGAACGTTGCTAATGGAACTGTTTCTTTACAATATCCTAACTTTTTCTCTTTCTCTAACATGCCTTACAACGTGATCTTCAACTCAACTTTGAGCAGAACATTGAAGCAAGGTGCATTTGCAAGTGCAAATATTGGCTACAAGGAAATGTTATTCTTAGATGTTTCAGCGCGTAATGACTGGGCTTCTACATTAGCATTAACTGGAAACCAATCTTATTTATATCCAGCGTTTGGTTTGTCGGCAATCATAAGCCAAATGGTAGAATTACCTGAAGTAATTTCTTACTTAAAAGTAAGAGCTTCTCATTCTGAAACTGGTAATGAGGTTCCTTTTAACGTGGTTAACCCATGGAACTCAATTGGTGGTGCTGGTGGACCTTCTGGTATCGGTGGTATTAACCGTAACACGCAGGTTCCTTTCACTAACTTAAAAGCTGAAATGATTAAGAGTGATGAGATTGGTACTGAGATCAGATTCTTGAAAGGCAGATTAGGACTTGATGTTACTTATTACAATGCAGTAAGTACAAATCAATTCTTATCATTAGCTGCTCCTTCTGGTTCTGGTTATTCTTCATACTATGTTAACGCTGGAAAAATCGTTAATAAAGGTTTTGAGGTTACCATCGATGCTGAACCAGTTAGAACAAATGATTTCAAATGGAAAACAGCGATCAACTTATCTCAAAATAAAAATGAAATTGTTGAGTTAATCGCTTCTAACCCTAACTACCAAGTAGGTGGTGATGATGAAGGTTTTGCTTCTATCATTAAAGCAGGCGGTGCATTCAATGACTTATATATTTATAAGTTTAACAGAAATGCAGGTGGTCAAATCATCTTAGATGCAAAAGGAGTTCCTACGAAAGCAGGTACACAAGTAAAAGTAGGCAATGTAAATCCTGATTTAATTGCAGGATGGAATAACAACTTTACTTACAAAGACTTCTTCGCTAGCATACTTATCAATGGTAAGTTTGGTGGTGTTGCTTTCTCTAAAACTGAAGCATTCTTGGATTCTTATGGTGCAAGCCAAAGAACAGCTGATGCAAGAGCAAACGCAACTATTCCAATTAATGCAATTTCAAGCACTGGTACTGCAGTAACTGCAATTGATCCAGCGCTTTATTATTCAGCGATTGGTGATAGAAATAAGATCATGGAACCTTATGTTTTTTCTAGAACAAACATTAGATTAGGTCAATTAGCTTTAGGTTATACTTTAAAAATCAAAAATGCTAGCTTACCAATCAAAGATGCTTCATTCTCTTTAGTAGGAAGAAACTTATTCTTCTTCTTTAAGGAAGCACCATTTGATCCTGAACAATCAATGAGTACTGGAAATGGAATGCAGTCTAATGATGTATTTAGCATGCCTTCTACAAGATCAGTTGGATTTAACATCAAGTTAACTTTCTAAAAAAACAAAATTATATTTATATGAAAAAAATACTAATTGCGTCATTAATGTTGATTGCTATTGTGTCTTGTACTAAAGACTTTGAAAGTACAAACCAAAATCCCAATCAAATTTCTGATCAGCTACTTAAACAAGACTTTAACCTGGTAGGTTCGCCTTTTTCAGGTTTATTGTTAAACCTTTTCGGAGGTCAAATTGAAGAGGATCTTTGTTATGATTCTTGGATGGGGTATATGAATACACCTACTGACTTTGTTGGTAACGTAAACAATACTACTTATTATATTCGTTGGAACTCTTATTGGGGTCGTGTTTACGGTAGCGTAATGTCGCCTTCAAAGCAAGTTATCCAATTAGCTGCTACAAACAATTTGCCTTTATTCGCAACTTGGGCTAAGTTAATTAGAGTATTGGCTGTTTCTAAATTGACTGCGGTTCATGGTCCAGTGATTTATTCAAATTACGGTTCTACTGCAGCTCAAATCGATTATGATAAAGAGTCTGATTTGTATAACACCTTCTTCTTGCAATTGGATTCAATCCAATCTGACTTTGCTGCAAACAAAACTTATGCTGGTTTTGCTAAGTTTGACCCTAGCTACAAAGGAAGTATTCCTGCTTGGCAAAAAGTGGTTAACTCTTTAAGATTAAGATTAGCGATTCGTTTGTCTAAAGTTGCGCCAAGTGTTGCTAAAACACAAGGTGAAAAAGCAATGGCTGATCCAGCTGGCTTAATTTCAGCTAATTCTGAAAACTTCTTAGTTTCATTGAATGGTAATATCATGCCTTTAGCGCAAATTTGTTTCCAATGGGATGACACTCGTATGGGTGGCGTTATGGAATCATTTTTAATTGGCTTGAAAGATGGTCGTCTTTCTAAGTTCTATTCTCCAATTTCTGATGCTACATTGTATGCTGACCATCCTGCATATCCTTATAAAGGAATCCGTAATGGCTCTTATAATACAGCTAAAGCAGATAAAGTTCCTTACTCTAAAGCTTCTAACGACTTTAATAATGCGCAAACAAGACGTGCATTTACTGCATCTGAAGTTGCATTCTTAAAAGCAGAAGCTGCTTTAAGAGGTTGGACTGGTGCTGGAACTGCAAAAGCAAACTATGAGAATGGTGTTAAATTATCATTCGAAGATTGGGGAGCAGGTGGTGTTGATGCTTATTTAGCTGATGCTACTAGCAAGCCAATTGATTATGTAGATCCTAAGGATGCACGTAATAGCAATAAAGCTGCTTCAACAATTACTGTAGCTTGGAATGATGCTGACAATAATGAGTTGAAATTAGAAAAAATTCTTACTCAAAAGTATATCAACACATTTACCAATGGTTTAGAAGCTTGGGTTGATTTCAGAAGAACTGGATATCCTAAGATTCCAAATGTAGCTAAGAATGATTCTGGTCCAGATTGGGGAGTTATTCCTGCTAATGAGTGGATTAAGAGAATGCCTTTCATTCCTGGTGAAAGAACTGGTAACACTGCTGCTGTTGCTGCTGCTGTATCTAAAATGGGTGCTGGTGCGAAAGATGATATCGCAACACGCTTATGGTGGGATACTGGAGTTGTTGCAAACTTCTAGTCAGGTTTAAAGTAATATATTAAAGCCTCCTTCCGATTTCTCGGAAGGAGGCTTTTTCGTTTAGGGAGTGTGTAATATTTGGAAAATTTATCCAGTTTCCATTTGCGAACAATGAATAAGTGTATTAAC
>CAIWBA010000186.1 GCA_903910765.1 uncultured Bacteroidota bacterium | reverse complement strand
ATGAGCGGGTATTTTTTTGCCCAAACTTTCATGTAAAAATTAGGCAACCATTAATAATTTTCTTTAAATTCATAGTTCAATACAACTAGAGAAAAAAATAGCATTATGTCCAATTTTCAAGTAAAAGTTTCGCCAAAAAATTATGACGCTGTCATTGTTGGTTCAGGCGCAGGAGGGGGAATGTCAGCCTATGTTTTAGCAAAGGCTGGTCTTAAAGTTTGTTTGTTAGAAGCGGGTCCTGAATTTGATCCAGCAAAAAACTCATCACAACTAAAAAATCCATGGGAATCACCGCGTCGTGGGGCAAGTACCAAAATGCGTCCATTTGGCGATTTTGATGCTTCCTATTGGGGTTGGGAAATAGACGGCGAACCATATACGCAAACGCCAGGTAGCGATAAATTTGAGTGGTGGAGAGCTAGAATGGTGGGCGGTCGTACCAACCATTGGGGTCGTATATCATTGCGTTTTGGACCACGTGATTTTAAAAGAAGAAGTATTGACGGCTTAGGCGATGATTGGCCAATAGGTTACGAGGACATTAAACCTTATTATGATAAAATTGATAAATTAATCGGGGTATACGGAACTAACGAAGGATTAGAGAATGATCCAGATGGTATTTTCTTACCGCCGCCAAAACCAAGGTTGCATGAGTTGATGTTTAAAAAAGCAGCAACAGGAATTAACATACCAGTGATTCCTTCCCGTTTATCTATTTTAACTAAAAAAATAAATGATGATCGTGGAGTTTGTTTTTACTGCGGTCAATGTAATCGTTCCTGTAAAGTGTACGGTGATTTTTCTTCTTCTTCAGTTTTAGTGCGCCCTGCATTATTAACAGGAAATGTGGATTTAATTACCGGAGCTATGGCGCGTGAAGTTATAACGGACAGAGAAGGTAAAGCAGTTGGTATTTCATATGTCAATAAAGCCGACAGACAGGAGTACCAAATCAATGCTAAAATAGTCGTGTTAGGCGCAAGTACTTGTGAAACTGCACGTTTATTATTAAATTCAAAATCATCCAAACATCCGAATGGTTTGGCAAATAGTTCAGGCGTTGTAGGACATTATTTACATGATTCAACCGGCGCTGCTTTGGGTGGTGTAATTCCAAGTTTGTTTGGACGTAAGCGTTACAATGAAGATGGCGTAGGTGGCATGCACGTGTATACGCCTTGGTGGTTGGATAATAAAAAATTAAATTTTCCAAGAGGATACCATATTGAATATTGGGGTGGTATGAGCCAACCTGGTTATGGATTTGGCATGGGACAACAAGGATTAAATGGTAAGTTTCAAGTCAATGGTAGAACCAAGGAAGCTGGTGGATATGGAGAATCATTAAAAGAGGATGTACGCTTTTTTTATGGTGCGAGTGTAGGTATGGGCGGAAGAGGTGAAGCGGTGCCAAGGTTTGAAAATCATTGTAAAATTGATCCGGATGTAGTGGACAAATATGGTATTCCTGTATTAAAGTTTGATTGTAAAAATTCAGAATACGAAGTACAACAAGCAAAACATATGAAGGAAACCTTCCGTGAAATTATGCATGAAATGGGTGCGGTAATTACCTGGGGTGATCAAGATGATGCAAGTAATAAATATGGATTATCAAATCCAGGTAATATTATTCATGAAGCTGGAACAGTTCGTATGGGTAGTGATAAAAAAACATCTGCATTAAATGCATTTGGACAAGCCCATGATTGTAAAAATTTATTCTGTGTGGATGGTTCTGTATTTACCTCACAAGCAGATAAAAATATTACATGGACCATTTTGGCATTGTCAATGCGTACTTCAGAATATATTTTGGATCAGTTACAAAAGAAAAATTTATAATTAAATAAAAATATTGATCATGGATAGAAGAGATTCCATTAAAGCGTTGGTATTAGGCACTGTTTCCGCAGGTGTATTACTTGAAGCTTGTAAAAACACCAATACGACTGTTTCAGAAGTGAACATGGACGATCGTATGCAGGAAGAAAAGGATTACTTAGTTAAAGTAAAAGCACAGCCTGATTTTTTTGATGCACAGGAAATGGCTACCATCACTATACTAGCTGATATCATTATGCCTAAGGATGCAGTAAGTGGCTCAGCAACAGATGCCAAAGTGCCTGAATTTATTGAGTTCATCGTAAAGGATATGCCCGATCATCAAGTGCCAATGCGTGGTGGCTTAAGATGGTTGGATTTACATTGTTATAAGAAACATGAAAAAGCGTTTGTTGATTTAACAAAGCCGCAGCAATTAGAAATTGTTGATGAAATTGCGTATCCTAATAAAGCGAAACCAGAAGTAGCGCAAGGTGTTAGCTTTTTTAATAAAATTCGCGACTTGGTCACTACAGGATTTTATACTTCTGAAATTGGAGTGAAGGATTTGGGTTATATGGGAAATGTGCCTAACCAATGGAATGGGGTTCCTGATGAAGTATTAAAGCAACATGGATTAGCCTATACAGAGAAAGAATTAAAAGAGTGTATTTCTTATTAATTCCTCTAATGATTTTACTAATAACAAAGCCCTTCGAATTTTCGAAGGGCTTTGTTATTAGTGAGTTTTTTATAAAATATAAGCGCTCGGAATTTATGAAATTTTACTTCCAGCAGCAATCGCTTCACTAGGTTGCACAAAGTATAATTTACCATGGGCATCTTCTGCCATTAAAATCATTCCTTTACTTTCAACACCGCGCATTTTACGCGGCGCTAGGTTTGCCACTACCACCACTTGCTTTCCAATAATAGCAGCTGGGTCAAAATGCATAGCGATACCTGATAAAATGGTTCTTTTTTCCAATCCCAAATCCACTTCTAATTGTAATAATTTATCTGCTTTCTCCACTTTCTTCGCATCGATGATGGTGCCTACACGTAAATCAATTTTACCAAAATCATCAAATACAATTTCAGGTTTGAATGCATGGTCATTCGCTTCAGGTGCGGGACTAGCATCAGTTGTAGTAATCGTATCCATCGTAATTTTTTTTGCTTTTAAATTTGTTTGCAATTGGGTTAATTCCCCTTCAATTTCTTCATCTTCAATTTTTCTAAATAACAATTCCGGAGGTCTTAAGCTATAACCCACTTTTAATAAATTAAAGTTCCCTGCATTATCCCAGTCCAACATTTTGTCCACAACTTTCATTAAGTAGCACATTTTTTTAGCAGTAAATGGTAAAAATGGATTTACTAAAATGGCAAGGTTCGCACATAATTGCAAGCAAGCATGCATGCAGTTATCAATTTTTGCTTGTGCAGTAGGGTCGGTTGCTAAATTTTTAGCCACAATCCAAGGTTCCTTTTTTTGCATGTATTGATTTCCAATACGCGCTAAATTGATCACTTCAAATTGGGCATCTCTAAATTTATATTGCTCAAGTAATTCGGTAATTTTTGCTTTGCTATCTTTTACACTTTGTAAAATAGCGTTATCCTCCTCATCTAATAAGTCAGGATGAATGGGAGGCACCTTACCCTTGCATAATTTGTGCATCAATACCCATGTTCTATTTACATAATTGGCGAAGATGCTTACTAGTTCACCATTCACCGATTCCTGGAATCCTTTCCATGTAAATTCGCTGTCCTTTGATTCAGGTGCAATTGAAGTTAAATAGAAGCGTAAGCTATCGGCTAATCCTGTACCACCATTTTCTTTTTTAATCCATTTATTAATGTAGTCATCCATTTCAATACTCCAACCTTTGGAAGTACTCATTTTGTCGCCCTCTAAATTCATGAACTCATTGGCAGGCACATTTTCTGGTAAAATATGGCCATGCAATTTTAACATGATCGGGAAAATGATACAATGAAAAACAATATTATCTTTTCCTATGAAGTGGACCAATTTGGTTTCAGCATCATTCCAATAAGGGGTCCAATCTTTTCCATTATCTTTTGCCCATTGCTTAGTTGCGCTGATATAACCAATAGGTGCATCAAACCACACATATAAAACTTTACCATCACCGCCTGCTACCGGAACTTTAACACCCCAATCTAAATCACGTGTCACCGCCCTAGGTAGTAATCCACCATCAATCCAACTTTTACATTGCCCCACCACTGCTGGGCGCCAATCATTTGCATGCTCCTTTAAAATCCATTCGCGTAAAAAATCTTCATGTTTATTTAAAGGCAAATACCAATGCGTGGTTTCTTTTTTTATAGGCGCGTTACCACTTAAAGTACTTACTGGATTAATTAATTCTTCGGGGCTTAAGCTTTTGCCACATTTTTCACATTGGTCTCCATAGGCTTCATGATGTCCGCAATTGGGACAAGTGCCTTTAATATATCTGTCCGCCAAAAAACTATTAGCAGCTGCGTCAAAATATTGTAATGAAGTTTTGGTTTCTAAATCGCCCTTGGCTTCAAGATCTTTAAAAAATGCACTAGCGGTTTCATGATGCAACGCATCGCTGGTGCGATGATAAATATCAAATGCGATTCCCAGATCTTTAAAATTTTGTTCAATGATCGGGTGGTACTTATCAATAATAGCTTGTGCAGTGGTTCCCTCCTTGGTTGCTTGGATGGGGATGGCAGTGCCATGTTCGTCACTTCCACAAACAAAAACCACATCTCTTTTTTGCGCTTTTAAATAACGGACGTAAATATCCGCAGGCAAATACGCGCCTGCTAAATGGCCAATATGCTTCAAACCATTCGCATAGGGAAGGGCTGCTGTAATCAAATATCTTTTTGGCGTGTTCATTGCTGCAAAAGTACTTAATTTGTGTTATGATTCAACCGCCAATCCTCATTCCTGGAGACACTATTGGGATCACTTGCCCAGCAGGTTCCATCCCCTTGGAAAAGGTGCAAAATTGCATCCTGACCCTTGAAAAATGGGGGTTTAAGATAAAATTGGGCAAAACCGTAGGGGCAAAAATGGATTGTTTTTCCGCATCCGACGCCGAAAGGGCCATGGAATTACAGCAAATGTTGGATGATATAAATATCAAATCAGTATTATGTGCAAGGGGCGGCTATGGCTTAAGCAGAATCATTGATCAAATAAATTTTTCCGGGTTTACCCAAAATCCAAAATGGGTAATTGGCTTTAGTGACGTTACTGTTTTACATGCCGCTATTCAAAAGCATAATACCATGAGTATTCATGGTCCCATGGCAGCAGCTTTTAATAAAGGAGCGGAGGGAGAAATTTATATCCAGTCATTAAAAAATATTTTAATAGGAGAAAACCAAATAATTCAAGCAGCGCCTCATTCATTAAATAAGCAGGGAACGGCCACGGCAAACCTTATTGGCGGTAATTTATGTATGATCGCGCATTTAATAGGATCTAAAAATGCGATGAACACCAAGGGTAAAATTTTATTTATTGAAGATGTGGGCGAAGCGCATTATAATTTAGATCGATTAATGATACAATGTAAAAATGCGGGGTTATTGGATGATTTAGCAGGGCTGGTTGTTGGCGGGTTTACCGAATTAAAAGATAACGCAGCCGATTTTGGGGCCACTGCCTATGAAATCATTCACGCACATATTTCAAATTTTAATTATCCTGTATGTTTTGATTTTCCAATAAGTCATGCATTGGAAAACTTTGCAGTTAGGCAAGGGGGCGCCTACACGTTGGACGTAACCAATGAGGCGGTCGTCTTAAAAGCGCGTTAATATTCAACGTCTAGCACTCATACTAGCTAAATATTGTATTAAATTTGTGTATATAAATTCATATACTATGAAAAAGGTAATTGTAAGTTTTTTTATGACTCTTTTAATTGGAGGACAATTGTGTCAAGCGCAGTCCTACCTTGCTTCCACCATCGAAAAAACCGATAAGGAGGCCATGCAATATGAAATTTTAGGAAAAGTAGGCAGTCATTATTGGGTTTTTAAAAACAATGCAGGTATTTCAACAATTGCGCAGTATGATGATCAAATGCAAATTGTTAAGCAGAATGATTTGTCCTTTTTACCAAAAGCATTAAGTGGATTAGAGTTTATAACATCCAATGACCAGGTGGTTGTTTTTTATCAATTCCAAGTGAACACAACAGTCTATGCCGCATTTGCAAAATTAAATGCAGATGGTAAATTAATCGGGGATCCTAAAATAATGGATACTGCAGATAGAATAAGGCCAGGTTCGGGAACGAAGGTTTTTAATTTATTGCGAAGTGATGATCAAGAAAAAATATTATTGTTTAGTGTGAATACCACTAAGGCGTCAGCGATTAAGGTGAAAACCCTTTCGCTAAATAAAAATTTCGAGTTATTATCTGAAAGTGAAATTAGCGTACAATCTCAAAATAAAAAAAGTTCACTTTCTGATTTTGCCTTGGACAATCAAGGTAATTTGTTTTGCCTACGTAATATCACGCAGCCCAATATGGTGCCTGCAGTAAGTTTGTTGTATTTGTCCGCAGATGGAAAAGAGGTCATTGAATCGGCGATTGTAAATAATAGTTTATTATTGGATGATATCAGACTTAAAATTGATAACGCAAAAGGGCAAGTGATTTTAAACTCCTTTTATGCCACAGAAAAAAAAGGGCATATAGAAGGCTTGTATTCTTATTTATGGAATATTGCAGCTAAGAAAGAAGTATTGACGAATGCAAATCGCTTTACTGATTTTAACAGAGGCGCAGTTTCAAACAAACGAAATTTAAAAGATGTTTTTGATACTTACTATTTGGATAAAGTAGCAACACAATCAGATGGTAGTTATACGGTGATTGCCGAAGCCGCAGATTCTTATTCAAATCGGAACAACTATTTTTCAAGATGGGATTTTTATTGGGGCGGTGCGTTTTATAATCCATTTATGTTTAATTATTGGAACAGACCTTTTGGTTTTTATCCATGGGCGCGATTTGGTTGGGGTATGGGACCTTGGGCTTATAATGTGTGGGGCAATCCATTTGCTTCTTTTGGTTATCCAACAGTCACTTACAATGCTAATAAAATTGCCCTATTGTCATTTGATGGAAAAGGTAATTTGCAATGGATTAAAACAATTGACAAATCGCAAAACGATCAAAATGTGGATCAATTCATTGGCTATGGTACCATCGAAAATCAGGAAGGTGTTCATTTTTTATACCATCAAAAACAAAAAAGACAACATACATTGGTATTTAATAGTTTAACAAAGCAAGGGCAATTAGAAAAAGGTGCTGTGGTCATCGCGAATGAAAAAAACTATGAATGGATGCCGCGTATGTTGAAGCAAGTGAGCGATAACGAAGCTATTTTGCCTTATCAATATAAAAATAGAATTGGGTTCGCAAAAATTAAATTTAAATAGTAATAAGTGGTTTTTTTATTCAGGGACAAATCTGACATCAATTTAATTTTTATACTTGTATTAAGTGTAATCATACATTTTCATCAATGGATAACACCTCCCATTGTTATTGCAAATGAGTCGGATGGTTTATTGGCTTATTTATTAATACATTATATAAGGCCACTTCCGCCCATTGGGCTGATCCTATTTTTTCAATTACTTATTTTTAGTCAAGCCATCCGGTTAAATGTTTTGTTGAGTCAATTTAAAATGTTCCAAAACATTAGTTATTTACCTGCATTTACGTATATCATATTAACTGCGCTGTTTCCTTATTGGGATGAGATTAGTGCAGGGTTAATTGCAAATTCATTGGTGATTTGGATACTGGTTAAAATTTTAAGATTGTATGATCAAACACAACCCAAAACCCTGGAGTTTAATATTGGATTAATTGTGGGGGTGTCTATCTTATTATATGAACCCATTGCCATTTTAATACCGGTGGTTATTTTTGCACTTGCCATTATCCGCCCCTTTAGGTTGCCTGAGTGGTTGGTATTGTTGATGGGCATCATCCTTCCTTTTTATTTCGTTTTTGCTTTTGTTTTTTTAACCAATCAAGCGACCCATTTTACCCAATTTTTACCAAGATTGGATTGGAAAAATCCAATAGTAAAGCCTGAGCTAAATATCATTCTAGCATTAAGCATTATGGGGGTGCAATTATTGGCCGGCTTTTATTTTTGGCAACAGCAACAGTCGCGATTTATCATACAGGTAAGAAAATACTGGGGCGTGCTTTTTTTGACACTTTTGGTATGTCTTTTCCAGCCCATCGTGTTTTCCTCGCAAGCTTTATATGCGTCCGCAATCATATTAACCCCATTGGCATGTTTTATAAGTTTTGCGTATACGACCCCAAAAAGATTATTGATACCCAACGTTTTATTTTGGTCGGCCGTCTTAGTTATTGTGTATAACCACCTTGCATAAGTGAAGAATTTACCACCTATTAGCACGCATAATTTGTTAACTTTGTCCCTTCAATACCTACCTTAAAATATTAATCTTTAGTATATGAAATTTGGTGTTTTAGTATTCCCGGGATCGAATTGTGACAGAGACATGCAAGATGCTTTAGAAAAGGATCTTGGTGCACCTGTTGAAATGTTATGGCATAAGGACAGCGACTTATCCCATTTTAATACGGAGGATTGCATTGTGCTTCCTGGTGGTTTTTCTTACGGTGATTATTTGCGTTGTGGTGCCATTGCTAAATTTAGTCCCATGATGAAATCAGTTATTGAATTTGCAAATAAAGGGGGCAAGGTTTTAGGCGTATGTAATGGATTCCAAATTTTATGCGAAAGTGGGTTATTGCCAGGCGCTTTATTGCAAAATGCCAACCAACAATTTATTTGTAAAAATGTATTTATAAAATCAGACAATAGCGCCGCATTGCAAATTCCAATTGCTCATGGGGAAGGAAGATATTTTGCTGACGCAGCTACTTTGGAACATTTGCAAAAAAACAATCAAATTTTATTTAAGTATTGTGATGCTAATGGTAATATTGGTGGTACAGCTAATCCCAATGGATCAACTTTAGATATCGCAGGTATTTGCAATGATGCACGTAATGTGTTTGGTATGATGCCACATCCTGAGCGTGCAACATCTGATGCATTAAGTAATGTGGATGGAAAAGAAATATTTAAACTATTAGGATTATTAAATTAATTCTGAATTATACTTCAACAATATGAGAAAATATATTTTAGCAAGTTTGTTTGTAATTACATCTGTTTTAGCGCAAGCACAAAGAATGAATCCAGTTAGCTGGAGTTTTCAAGCTGTAAAAAAAGCGGATAAACAGTATGATGTAATATTGACTGCGAACGTGGAAGCACCTTGGCATATATACTCTCAATTTGTAAAAAAAGGCCCTATTCCTACTGCTATTGAATTTAAAACGAATCCTTTGGTGCAAATTAAAGGTGCTACGAAAGAAGTAGGCAAGCTGGAGAAAAATTTTGACAAAAATTTTGATGCGGAAATTAGCTATTATACTAACAAGGTGCAATTTGTACAATCAGTAACATTAAAGGTAGCTTCCAAAACAAAATTGTCGGGAACTATAGACTATACAGTTTGTAATGATGAAAAATGTTTGCCTCCAATAACTATTCCATTTGAGGTCGTGTTACAATAGGGATTTTAAATTTTAATTTTATAGTATTGCATAAGATTTCTTCTTTTTTTATAACCATCAGCTTTTTATTGGTTTCCTTGGGTGTTCAATCCCAATCGGATAATGTTGTACATGCAAAAGCAATAGCTACACTCATCAATGATAGTAGCTATGCATTAAAAATTAGTTTGCAAATTGATAAAGGTTGGCATGTGTATGGTGAAAATCCAGATGGGATTAACGCGCCATTGATAAAAAGTAAATTGGAGTCAGCTAAATTATTACTAGATCCAAAGTATTCCATTGCACCTATAAAGCAATCGGATGTTTTGTTTACACAGGCCTTGGTTTTTACCAGTGATTTTGAGGTCAATCAAAATTTACAGATTACAGGGTTTCAGCCTGACAGTTTAAAATTAATGGTTGTATTAAATGTAGCCAAGGCGGATCAGTTTTACGCATTGGAACTACCAGTGACTGTTGCGTTATCTAAAGGAACTAAAGTAGCCGGTTTTAATATATTATTACCAGCATCAGCAACCACTGCACCCAATGATGCTTGTGGTAGCGCAGCTGTTACTACCTCAAATTCTAGTGGTTGGGAAGTATTCCTCCTTGGATTTTTAGGTGGTTTAATTGCGCTTATTACACCTTGTGTATTTCCAATGATACCTGTGACGGTTTCTTTTTTCACAAAAAGATCTAAAACCAAAAAACAAGGTATTGTCAATGGTTTATTATATGGATTAAGTATTTTCTTAGTGTATGTTTTAGCTAGCGTACCATTTCATATTGTTGGAAATGTGCAACCTGAAATTTTTAATAGTATTTCAACCAATCCATGGTTGAATATTATCTTCTTTATTATATTTATCGTTTTTAGTATTTCATTTTTTGGATTTTTTGAAATTTCCTTACCGAGCGGTATTGCCAACAAAGCAGATTCTAAAAGTGGACTTGGAAGTATTGGCGGCATCTTTTTTATGGCCATTACTTTGGCCATTGTTTCTTTTTCCTGTACCGGCCCAATTCTAGGAACATTACTTGTTGGTTCGCTACAAGGCGGTGCATGGGCTTTAACACAAGGTATGGCAGGGTTTGGCGTTGCATTAGCATTGCCTTTTACTTTATTCGCGATATTCCCGCAGTGGTTACAAAGCTTACCCAAATCAGGTGGCTGGTTGGATACCGTAAAAAAGATATTGGCCTTTTTGGAATTAGCATTGGCTTTTAAGTTTTTATCCAATGCGGATTTAGTAGAACATTGGGGATTATTAAAACGCGAGGTGTTTTTAGGAATTTGGGCAGTGATAAGTATAGGATTGGCGCTTTATTTATTAGGCATACTATTATTACCACATGATGTAAAGGGCGCAAAAATTGCAGTGACTAGAAAAGTGTTAGCACTGGGGGCCTTTGTTTTTGCTGGATTTTTATTAGTGGGTATTGCGCCACAAAATGCAAAGTATATTAATTTTTTAAGTGGATTCCCACCACCAACACACTATAGTTTATTTCAGCATGAAAAGGGTAAGCATGGTTTACAAGCCAATGTGATGAATGATTATGCGCAAGCAGTTATTTTATCCAAACAGCAAAATAAACCAATATTGATTGACTTTACCGGATGGGCTTGTGTGAATTGCCGTAAGATGGAGGAAAATGTTTGGACCGATCCTGCAGTGATGTCATACATACAAAATAATTTCATCTTGGTTTCCTTATATGTGGATGACAAAGCCATGTTGCCGATTGATAAAAGATTCACTTATACGAGCAAGTCAGGGCAGGCCAAGGATATTAATAGTGTCGGTGATTTGTGGGCTACATTTCAAGCAGAAAACTTTAGTCAGGTCACACAACCTTTATATGTAGTAATGAGTCCGGATGAAAAATTATTATCCAATCCGGTAGGCTATACGCCCAATGCAAGCGAGTATTTAGCTTGGCTGCAATGCAGCGCGAATAAGAATAAATAATAAAAAGGAAAGAATTAGTAGGAAAGAATTTAAAAAAGCGCCAAAAGGCGCTTTTTTAATAAAGTCATAAGAGTGAATTACATGCGTCTTTAGTTTTTTTAAAAGATGCATGTAAAGAAGCAAAAAAGCGCCGATTGGCGCTTTTTTAATAAAGTCATAAGAGGATTAAATATATTGCTATTATATTTTCTTAATAGCAATATATTTATAGGCTCATGCCACGTTCGTTCATCATCTTTCTAAGATTGATCAAACCATAACGCATTCTACCTAAAGCGGTATTGATACTACAGTTGGTCATTTGTGCAATTTCCTTAAAGCTCAAATTGGCGTAATGTCTTAAAACAATAATTTCTCTTTGTTCTTCAGGAAGTAAGTCCACCAACTCTTGAATATTTTTATGTGTTTGACTACGCGTCATTTTATAATCTGCAGCGTGATCTGAAAATTTAATCACTTCAAATATATCTTGATCATCACTTGTTTTAATTGTAGGGGTACGTTTTACTTTTCTAAAATGATCGATACAAAAGTTGTGAGAAATCCGCAAAGCCCAAGGCAAAAATTTACCTTCTTCTGCGTATTTTTTTTGTTTGATGTTGTCGATGATTTTAATAAAAATCTCCTGAATCAAATCCTCCGCTAAATAACTGTCTTTCACCATAAATAAAATGGTGTTGTAAATTTTTTCTTGGTAACGGTCAATTAAGGTGTCAAAAGCGCGGGTATTTCCTTGTTGAAAGGACGCAATTAATTCATAGTCGCTTAGGAGTACAGTTTTGTTCATGCCTTGTTTTTTATAGTAGTTCGATAGGTTAGTATTGGAAAATTACTCGCTTATTGTGTTGGTTTTCCACTTGTGGAAAACAAGAAATTTATTTAAAAGCTATCCACATTTTAATTTGAAAAGAATCTGTCAAATCCTTGAACCAATTGCCTAGGATTGTGTTAATTTGCTATATGCTGGAGACTAAAAAAGTGAAAAAAGCCCCATCGGCAAGTAATGACATACAAGTTGTGGGTGCAAGGGTGCATAATTTAAAAAATGTGACTGCTTTATTCCCGCGTAACCAATTTATTGTGGTTACAGGGGTGTCGGGCAGCGGAAAATCATCTTTAACCATTGATACTTTGTTTGCTGAGGGTCAAAGACGCTATGCGGAAAGCCTTTCTTCCTATGCAAGACAGTTCATGTCCCGTATGGGCAAGCCAGATGTGGATTATATCAAAGGCTTGTGTCCTGCCATTGCAATAGAGCAAAAAGTGGTAACACGTACCCCGCGAAGTACAGTGGGGAGCATGACTGAAATTTATGATTATCTCCGTGTATTTTATGCGCGCGTTGGTAAAACCATCTCACCCATCAGTGGCCAGGAAGTTAAAAAGCAGGATGTGCAGGATGTGCTGGAGTTTATTCAAAAAGGGAAGGCCGGGGACAAAATGGTCATTATTGTTCCATTCAAGCAACAAGCGAAAAGGGATATTCAGGAGGAGTTAAATATATTATTACAAAAAGGCTTCGCCCGTATTTACTTAAGGGCAGGTGGGGTAACTGTAAAAGATAAAAAAGCGAAATCAGCGGAATCTTCATCGACCATTCTAAGAATTGAAGATGCTTTAGCAATGACCAAGGCGGAAATCACCAAATTGGTAAAGGCACATGATGTATATGTTTTAATTGACAGGGTGGTTGTAAAAGATTTTGATGAGGATGATATTCACCGAATAAGTGATTCTATTGGAACTGCTTTTTACGAAGGAGAAGGCTTATTATGGGTGGAGCAAAATGATACTATCTTAAAAACATTCAATAATAAATTTACATTGGATGGTATTGAATTTGATGAACCCAGTCCCAATTTATTTTCATTCAATAATCCTTATGGGGCTTGTCCTACTTGTGAAGGCTATAGTCAGGTATTAGGGATTGATGAAAATTTAGTCATCCCCAATCCAAACTTATCTGTGTATGATGGCGGGGTGGCACCCTGGAAAGGAGAAAAATTAGTTTGGTGGAAGGATCAGTTTGTGAAGGAAGCGGGAAAGGCTGGATTCCCGATACATCAACCGATTAACAAATTAACCAAAACGCAGGAAACTCAGTTATGGAAAGGGGTTGGTAAAGCGTTAGGGATAGATGCTTTTTTTGAAGATGTAAAAGCACATTTGTATAAAGTGCAATTTAGGGTGATGTTAAGTAGGTATCGAGGCCGAACCAATTGTCCCGATTGTGAAGGATACCGTGTACGCAAGGAAGCATTATATGTAAAAATAGGAGGAAAGCATATTGGTGAATTGTGTGCGATGCCAGTAAGAGATTTACAAATTTGGTTTACGGATTTAAAATTATCTGCGCATGATAATCAAGTAGCCAAAAGATTATTAATTGAACTTGAACAACGCATACAAACTTTAATGGATGTAGGCTTGGGTTATTTAACCTTATCGCGACTTGCAAATAGTTTGAGTGGTGGCGAAAGTCAAAGAATACAATTAACCAGATGTTTGGGAAGTAATTTAACTAACTCCTTGTATATTTTAGATGAACCAAGTATTGGATTGCATTCAAGGGATACAGAAAGGTTAATTAAAGTTTTACAAAATCTAAGGGATTTAGGAAACACGGTGGTGGTGGTGGAGCATGATGAACAAATAATGCGTCATGCGGATTATATTATTGACATGGGGCCGTTAGCTGCGCATCAGGGTGGAGAGATAGTTGCAGCAGGTAATGCAGCAGCTTTGATTAAGGATAAAAATAGCTTGACAGGTAAGTATTTGAGTGGTGTATTATCCATACCTGTTCCAGATAAAACAAGAGTGCCCAAACACTTTATAAAAATAGAAGGGGCTTATTTACATAATTTAAAAACCATTGACTTACAATTTCCCTTGCATAGTTTATGTGTGGTAAGTGGGGTGAGTGGTAGCGGAAAAACAACACTGGTTAAACAGGTTTTATACAATGCTTTATTAAAAGCCAAACAATTACCAACTGAAATTGTGGGCGGGTATAATGCCATAAGTGGTGATTTACATTTGATAGATCAAATTGAAATGGTCGATCAAAATCCTATTGGTAAATCATCACGCAGTAATCCGGTGACTTATATCAAAGCGTATGATGCCATACGAGATTTATATTCTAAACAAGCGCTATCAAAAATCAGAGGATTTTTACCTAAGCACTTTTCATTCAATGTGGATGGTGGCAGATGTGATACCTGTAAGGGCGAAGGGGAGCAATTGGTAGAAATGCAATTTTTAGCGGATGTGCATTTAACCTGTGAGGATTGTAATGGAAAAAGATTTAAAGAGGCGGTGTTGGAAGTGCAGTATAAGGGAAAAAATATTTATGAAGTATTGGAGATGAGCGTGGATGAAACCATTGCATTTTTTAGTGAAGAAAAAAATATTGTATTTGCCATAAGTCCATTACAAGAAGTAGGATTGGGCTATGTGAAGTTGGGACAAAGTAGTAGTACCTTAAGTGGTGGAGAAGCGCAACGCGTAAAACTAGCCAGCTTTTTAGGCAAAGGAAAAGCAAGCAATAAAATGTTATTCATTTTTGATGAACCAACCACAGGTTTACATTTTCATGATATCCATAAATTATTAAAAGCATTTAATGCTTTAATTGAGCAAGGCCATTCACTCATCGTAGTGGAACACAATACCGATGTGATTAAAGTGGCGGACTGGGTAATTGATATGGGCCCAGAAGCAGGCGTGGATGGCGGAACCGTTGTTTATGCCGGAATCCCTAAAGGATTATCCAAATGCAAGGCCTCCCAAACTGGGAAGTACTTAGACTAGATTCTATATAACTTATTTAAAATCAATCTGTTATGTAAAATAAAGTAGCCACATTTAAATTTCTTGTGTTATTTTTGTTGTAACTAAAAAATAGTTGCAATTTTGTTTGACAAAGAAAAACAAACTACTAGAAAGGTTCTTAAGTGTTCCTAAGGATTTCACTTATGATGAATTGAAAACACTGTTACGAAGTTTAGGATATGAAGAAAGTAATCTTGGAAAAACTTCTGGATCAAGGGTTGAATTTTATAATGAAATCAATTACCATAAATTCAAAATCCATAAACCGCATCCAGGAAAAATTGTAAAACACTTTTATTTAAAAATAATTATTGAGGATTTAAAATCATTTGAAATTATATGAAAAACACATTAAGCTATAAAGGATTTCTGGGATCAGTAAGTTATAGTGATGAAGACCAGGTCTTATTTGGAAAAATTGAAGGCATTTATGACACTATTATGTATGAGGGTACTTCAGTTACAGAAATAAAAGAGATGTTTAAAGAGGCCGTAAATGAATATATTGAGTCTTGTAAGCATTTCAAGAAGCCTTTGTTAAAAAGTTTTAAGGGATCTTTTAATGTACGCGTAAAACCAGATATGCATAAAAAGGCGGTAATGCTTGCAATCATGAAAGGCATAAGTCTAAATCAATTAGTGCAAAATGCAATAGAGAAGGAGCTAGAGGCGGCTTAATAAATTTCAGCAAAGTTAATTTTTATTCTTAACTAAGCTTTTTGCAGTAGTGTTATTATTGGGTGACTTCTCTTTTTTTCTACCTGCATCCTTTAATGCTTTGTCCAAGATCATTTCAATTTGTCCATTCACACTTCGGAACTCATCCTCGGCCCATTTTGCTAATGCAGAAAAGGTTTCATCATTGATTCTTAATACAAATGTTTTTTTCGCTAATGACATACTTGTATTTTAAGGATTAATAAAGGGTGCCAGTATTTAAAACAGGAGATGCAGCTTTTTCACCACAAAGCACCACCATTAAATTACTTACCATCGCAGCTTTTTTATCGTCATCCAGCACTACAATATCTTTTTCGGATAACATGGCTAAAGCCATTTCCACCATACCCACTGCACCTTCTACAATTTTAGTTCTAGCAGCTACAATCGCAGTAGCTTGTTGACGTTGTAACATCGCGCCAGCAATTTCTGCAGCATAAGCCAAGTGACTAATTCTAGCCTCAGTAACGGTAATGCCTGCTTTTATTAATCTTTCATTTAATTCTTGTTCAAGCATCGCAATTACTTTTTCACCTCCATCACGTAATGTTATTTGTGCATGTTCATCTTCAATATTGTCATAAGGGTAGCTTGTTGCTAAGTGACGAACAGCTGCTTCGCTTTGGTTTTTCATGTATTCATTAAAATTGGTAACATCAAACACTGCTTTATAAGTATCACTTACTTCATATAATATCACCGCTGCAATTTCAATAGGGTTACCCAACTTATCATTTACTTTTAATTTAGTACTCTCCACACTTTGAGAGCGAAGGGAAACTTTCAGCTTTGAATAAAAAGGATTTACAAACTGCAAACCATTTTCTCTTACTGTGCCTATATATTTACCAAAGAAGGTAAGTACAATACTGTAGTTTGGCTCCACCACCATTAATCCCCGCATTAAAAAAACAGCGAAAACAATAAATAACACCCCAAACAAAACAACCCCACCACTTGGATTTGCGTTTTGTGCTGTACTAATGATGCCGAACAGGCCAATAAGAAATGAGATAAGAGCAATGAGTGCTGCTTTATACCCGTTTAAAGGGTGCATTAACTTTTCCATAGTATTGTATTGATATTATAATGATATCATAAAGGTAAATAGGATTATATTAATATCCTAAAATATCTTTTGCGCAGTACTTAACTAAAAAAGGGAACTGTGTTTAAAATAGCTTGGCTATATAGGAGCATCTTACCTCAATCTATCCGTACTTTTCACCAATTTTTCATCTTGGTAAATTTTGATCATCGCTATAAATTGAAAAATGGGGATGATAAATAATGCGATAGATGTAAGGGTGAAGCCACCGCCAGGATTCGCTACTACTGTCGTATAAATAAAATAGCCGATTAAAATAGAGAGTAAAAAATTTACAAGTACCACTTTTAATTGCAGCATACGATTGCCATATAAAAAGATGGTGATGAATGATAAGCAAGCACTAAATGCCAATGATATAAGGGTGCTATATTGTGCACTGCCATTAATTTCTAATGCAAATGGCGTTGGGGTATAGTAAAAAGGAAAGCGCAATACTGAAAATGCAGCTGCACTTGCTAGCAATAACCAAATGGATTGTATTCTTTGTATCATAGTATAAAGTTAAACTATTATCCTAGTTCGGGATACAAAACAAACTGCTCCATGAACTTATTTACCTCTTTTTTCGTGTTCGCTAGGATTGTTTCGTTATCAGCATTCATTAAAGCGGTGTCAATAGATTCAACTACAAATGGAATATGTGTTTCAGTCATGCCACGTGTGGTAATTGCAGCAACACCAAAACGGATACCTGATGTTACAAATGCAGATTTGTCATCGTAAGGCACCATATTTTTATTCGCAGTAATATCGGCATGTCCTAAAACTTGTTCTGCCTTTTTACCACTAATATTTTTATTACGTAAGTCAATTAACATTAAATGGTTATCCGTACCACCACTGATAATTTCATATCCTTTCGCAACAAATGCTGCAGCCATCGCTTGTGCATTCTTTTGAACTTGCTTCGCGTATACTGTGAATTCATCAGATAAAATTTCACCAAAGGCAATAGCTTTAGCTGCAATCACATGCTCCAATGGTCCACCTTGTGTACCTGGGAATACCGCCATATCAATCACGTTTGACCACAATCTTAAATTTCCTTTTACATCTTTTAAGCCTAAAGTATTCTCACCATCTTTCGCCATCATAATTACACCGCCACGAGGGCCACGTAATGTTTTGTGGGTAGTGGAGGTTACAAAATGACAATGATTAAATGGAGAACTTAATAATCCTTTTGCTATTAATCCAGCCGGATGTGCAATATCAGCTAATACAAATGCACCTACTTCGTCTGCGACTTTTCTGATTCTTGCATAGTCAATATCACGGCTGTATGCACTTGCACCACAAATAATTAATTTAGGTTTATGTGTTCTTGCTTGGCTTTCTAACATATCATAGTCAATCAATCCAGTTTCTTTTACAACACCATAAAAATGAGGGGTGTAAGTTTTACCTGAAAAGTTTACGCTACTTCCATGTGTTAAGTGACCACCCATGCTTAGGTCCAAACCTAAAATAGCATCACCTGGTTGTAAAATAGCTAACATTACAGCCGCATTTGCTTGCGCACCACTATGTGGTTGAACATTGGCATATTCCAATCCAAATATTTCCTTTAAACGATCAATGGCTAAAGTTTCTGTTTTATCTACAATTTCACAACCGCCATAATAACGACGACCAGGATATCCTTCGGCATATTTATTGGTCATCACGCCACCCATTGCTTGCATTACTTGTAAGCTGGTAAAGTTTTCAGATGCGATTAATTCTATGCCTCTTCTTTGGCGTTGTAATTCTTGATTGATAATGTCAAAAACTAGGGTATCTCTTTGCATATTTCTTTATTTATAGTGTGCTATTTTGCAAAATTAATTCATTATAACCCCTACGCAAAGCTTTCTTTCAACAGTTAGCGTCCTAATATCCACATTTTCAACAAGTTTTATTGTATTTAGCTATTTGGGTGCCCAAATTGCGCCATTACTAACAGTTATTTGCTACTTTTATCACCCCCTAAAACCAAAACAATGAAGGCGATTATTCCAGTGGCAGGTGCAGGTGCAAAATTACGCCCACATACTTATACGCAACCCAAAGCGCTCATTCCGATTGCAGGTAAAACCATACTTAGCTTTATTGTTGATCAATTAAGGGAAGCGGGGATTAAAGAATTTATTTTTATCGTTGGTTACTTGGGGGAGAAAATTCAGGATTATGTACAAGCCACTTACCCGAATTTAAATACCCATTTTGTTTATCAAAATGATCGTCAAGGAACGGCGCATGCCATTGAATTAACCAAGGCCATTGTGAATAATGATGAAGTGTTTATAGCTTTAGGCGATACTATTTGTGAGTTTGATATTAAGGAAGTAATGGAAAGTCCGATAAGCATGTTGGGGGTAAAAAAAGTAGATGATCCCCGTCAATTTGGGGTTGCTGAAATAAATGAAGATGGGTTTATTGATCATGCTGTAGAAAAGCCTGCAATTCCAAAAAGTAATCATGCATTGGTAGGCTTGTACAAGATCAAAGAATCAGAAATTTTGTTTGAATGCTTTCAACAATTATTTAATGATAATATTAAATCACAAGGGGAGTATAATTTAACAGACGCTTTAGAGTGCATGATTAAAAAAGGGGTGCAGTTTAAATCCTTTAAAGTAAAGCATTGGTATGATTGCGGTAAAAAAGAATCATTATTAGAAACCAATGCAGTATTGCTGAAAAAATCGGGTGGCATTTCAGTGAACCCAAATTTATATACCAATAGCATTATTATACCGCCTGTAAGTATTGCGGATGATTGTGTGATTGAAAATTCCATCATTGGGCCGCATGTTACTATTGGTAATAATACCAATATCAAAAGCTCCATTGTACGAGATAGTATTATTGGCTCCTATACTACACTAGATGAAGTGGTTTTAGATAATTCTTTGATTGGGAGTGACGCGTCCGTAAAAGGGTTAAGCCGAAGTTTGAATATTGGAGACAATACGGAAATTGATTTCGGGTAATCATTTCTAAGCACTACTTTATCCTGGCTACCACAAAAGTCGCTTACCAAAAAATTTACTAGAAAATTAAGCGTCCTTATGCAAATGCATCGAGTTTGCTTGCGCTACACAAGTCATCACAACATCATTAATACAAACGTGTTTTGGAACATTGGCTACATACCAAGCAGTGTCAGCAATATCTTCAGCTTTTAAGGGTTCATAGCCAGCATATACTGCTGCAGCTTTAGATGCATCGCCTTTAAAACGAACCAATGAAAAATCGGTTTCAACTGCACCTGGATGAATCACTGAAACTTTAATTTTATAAGGCAACAAATCAATTCTTTGTGCTTTACTAATTGCATCCACTGCATGTTTAGATGCGCAATAAACATTACCATCTTTATATACTTCCTTACCCGCTGTACTTCCAATATTAATGATATGCCCTTGTTGTTTAATTAAATAAGGTAAAACTGCTTTTGAAGTATAAAGTAAACCTTTTACATTGGTATCAATCATGGTTTCCCAGTCTTCTAAATTCGCATCTAGGAATGAGTCACGTCCTAATGCAAGACCAGCGTTGTTGACTAAAATGTCAACCGCTTGCCATGTTGCAGGCAAATTATTTAATTGCGCAAAAACCGCTTCCTTATCCTGTACATCAAATACCAAGCTTAAGGTTTTTACACCGTATTTTTTTTCAATAGCTGTAGCCACTTCCGCTAATTTTTCTTTGCGACGTGCAGTTAAAATTAAATTCCAACCACCAGCTGCAAATTTTTCAGCAATAGCTTTGCCAAATCCTGAACTAGCGCCTGTAATTAATATAATTTTTGACATGGTATTCGGTTGAGATTGTTAATTTTTATGTTGTATGTTATTTTGCCCTCGTTTAATAAGGCGATAGTTTAAAATTAATGCTATAGCGATAAATGTAAATACTTCAATTGAAAAATGTTGCGGTAGCCAGTAGCTTGCAATAACTAATCCTACGACTGCCCCTAAAAATACTTTACCAATATGACTGATCCATTCATTTTTTATAAAATAGGCCAGTAAACCTATAATATACAATGGGTGCATCCACATAATATTAAAGTTATTAAAGCAGGCGGTATGATTGGATACAAAACTCATGTAAAAAATTAAACAACCGCCCAGTGTAAATGCAAGTAATAAAATAACATCTGTAACACTAGCAATCACCCGTACTAACTTATTTTTAAAGATCAGGCTAAGTGCATACAAAATTAAAAACCCAATTAATAAATATAGTGGGCTATTATCTTTTGTAGGTGGTTTAGCTGCCAAGGTTTCATTGTTAAAATTAGTAACACTCGTTGATCGCACTAATTTTCTTATTCCTGCTATTTGATCAAAAAGTAAATCAGGTAAAAAAGCAGCTTGAAGATCGGTTGGTTTTTGATCCGAAAAAGAACCTAGTAATAAATCAATGCCTAAGCCAATCCAAGGAATACCTTTTTGATAAGGTGCTAAAACTACTTTTTCCCTAAATGATTTTTCTTGGCTTAGATTAGGAACGTAATGTGAATAATTAAAAAGCCCATCTTTTACACGCGTGGTACAATTGTCTGTGATGAAATTATATAGATAGTAGCGATTCTTGCCTGTCAAATTCTTTTTTAATGCCTGATACCATCTTAATTTTTCAGTTGCAGATAAATTAAGGACCTGCTCTTTTATATTTCTTTTTTCATATTGGTACTGCGCATAAAAATCTGCATAGTAATTAGCGGATATAAAATATTCCAAACTGCCTTTTACAAATTTTGATATAAAGAAGGGAGTCTCAAAATCAAATGTACCGTAGTTGAAAACATAGTCAGCACCTTGCACACTATCAATGACACGAATGGCGGTGTGTCCCCATGCTGTATAAATATCCTCACCAGCATCACAAGTAAGTATGCTAATTTGCAAACGCGCAGTATCGTTTGCTTGTGCTTTTGAATTATTGGCGATTAAAAAACTTGATCCAATAAAAAAACAAATAAATAAATATTTCTTCAACATTGAATTTTGCTTTTAAAAGTTGTTAGCGTATTCGATGGACGCGTTTACTAAAACTGATTATTGTAAATTATTTGCGGCTATAATTAGGCGCTTCTCTTGTTACTTCAACATCATGTGCATGGCTTTCTCTCATACCTGCATTCGTGATTTGAACAAAAGTGGCATTTTGTAAATCCTTCACTGTTTTAGCACCACAATAGCCCATACCCGCTTTTAGTCCGCCTACAAATTGGTATACTATTTCATGTAAGTTTCCTTTGTAAGCAACACGACCTTCAATTCCTTCTGGTACAAACTTTTTACTATCGGATTCGTTCTCTTGGAAATAACGATCTCCACTTCCTTGACTCATTGCACCAATACTTCCCATGCCTCTGTAACCTTTGAACTTTCTTCCTTCGTAAATAATAGTTTCACCAGGGCTTTCTTCCGTGCCTGCAAAAATGCTACCCATCATTACACAGTTCGCGCCAGCGGCTAAAGCTTTAACCATATCACCCGTATAACGAATACCACCGTCTGCAATAATTGGAATGTTTTTACCTTTCAATGCCCTTGCTGCTTCCATGATAGCTGTTAATTGCGGAACACCTGCACCTGCTACAATACGTGTAGTACAAATAGATCCTGGGCCAATACCCACTTTAACAGCGTCGGCTCCCGCATTGGCCAAGGCCAATGCGCCACTAGCAGTAGCTACATTACCAGCAATGACTGGTAAATTCTTATATGTTTTTTTCAATAACTTAAGTGCTTCTATAACACCTTTGCTATGACCATGTGCGCTATCTAATGATACTATATCAACACCTACACTTTGAAGTGCAGCTGCGCGATCTAATAAATCTTTGGTGATACCTAAAGCAGCGCCCACTAATAAACGGCCAATTTTATCTTTTACTGCATTTGGGAATGCACTTAGTTGTAAAATATCACGGTAAGTAATTAACCCAATTAATTTCCCTTGTTTATTTACAACAGGTAATTTTTCAATTTTATATTGGCGTAAGATTTTTTCTGCTTTTTTTAAATCAGTTCCTTCAGGTGCGATGACTAAATTTTCTTTGGTCATTACCTCGCTTACTTTACGTTTGCGATCGGTCTCGAATCTTAAATCACGATTGGTTAAAATACCTACCAACTTATTTGTTTTGTCAACAATAGGAATACCCCCAATTTTATTTTCCTTCATCAATTTTAAAGCATCTCCAATGGTTGCAGTTACTTCGAGTGTAATGGGATCTACAATCATGCCACTTTCACTACGTTTTACTTTACGTACCTGTTCGGCTTGTCTTTCAATACTCATGTTTTTGTGCAAAATGCCAATGCCGCCTTCACGTGCAAGTGCAATTGCTAAATTAGCTTCGGTAACGGTATCCATTGCCGAGGACAAAATTGGAACATGTAATTGAATGTTTTTAGTAAGATGTGCGTGAATGATTACCTCTGAAGGTAAAATTTCAGAATACGCGGGCATTAACAATACGTCGTCAAAAGTTAAGCCTTTACCAAAAATGCGGGAGTTGTTTGTAGAATTTCTTGTTGCCATAGGCAAAGATAGGACCTTGAGGTATTTAGACAAAATCCTTTTTTTTGCCTGATTTACAGTCGAATATAAAGGTTGCCTGCTTGCTTAAATACAAAATCCTGCATTTCTAACATAAATAAGTGGGTGGCGAAAGCGCCTGGGGGGATGGTTAATTGCCGGATAATATCATCTGGATGAATAGGTCCTTGTCGTTCAACAATTTCTAAAATAGACAAAGCATCAGGTTCCAGTACTAGGGTTAGTTGTGGATTTTTTGGGTCAATCCTATTGGGGTTCATTTCGGGCAGTGCCCATTTCATGGTTTCTAAAAAGTCGATGCTGTCATAATACATTTGTGCATTATTGGATTTAATCAACAACAAGCAGCCCTTACTTTTAGGATCCTGTATTTTACCTGGTATCGCAAAAACATTTCGGTTATAATCAAAAGCAAGCTTTGCAGTAATCATACTTCCGCCTTGTATATCAGATTCCACAACAATCGTTACATCACTCATGCCAGCTACAATTCTATTTCGTTTTGGAAAAAAATAGGGAAGTGGAATGACGCCTTTTTTATTTTCCGTAATTAGTCCACCTTGTTCAAGCATTTCAATGGCAAGACGACGATGTTGTTTTGGATAAATTTGATCCAATCCATGTGCGAGCACGCCCCAGGTAGGAATTTTTTTATTCAATGCATTTTTATGTGCAATTCCATCGATACCCAATGCCATACCACTGATGATGCCGATGTTTAAATGTGCAAGGCCTTCCGTTATTTCATGAATAACGTTATTAACTTGCACCGTGTGTTGCCTAGTGCCAACTATGCTTACCAAATGTTTTTTATTGAAATCCATTTTGCCTTTTACATAGATAACTGTTGGTGCATCGTCACAATGCACTAATCGGTTGGGATAATCTGCATCAAAAACGCAGGTCGCATGTATCTCATGTTTTTGGATAAATGCCAATTCGCTTTCTGTTTCCTCCCAAGGCCAATCATTTAGTAATATTTTTTTAATATCATTATTTACATCTTCAAAGGGGATTTGTAAATTGAAGCGTTCTTTGTAAATAAATTCAGCTGACCCATAATGGGCTAACAGTAATTTTCGTTGCTTATCGTTAAGCCCAATAATTTTACTAAATGCAATGCTATACATTAAATGAGTTGACATAGGGTGAATATCCCTATACTACAATAGTAAACTTCGCGTATAAATACGCTATTTTGGAATGAAAATGGTAAAAGTGGTGCGTCTGTTTTGTTGGCGCCCTTGTTCTGTATCGTTGCTGGCGATGGGTTTGGTATCGCCATAGCCAATGGTGGTAATACGTTGCGTTTGTATTTTATGATCCATCAAAAATTGGGCGATTGATTTAGCGCGACTCAAGGATAGCAATTTATTTTTATTCGCATCACCCGTATTATCTGTATGGCCTTCAATTAAAATAGTTGCAGTTGGCTGCGCTATTAAGTAAGTGATTAATTCATTTAATTCTTTTTCAGATCCTGCTAATAAATTTGCAGCATCTGTTGCAAACAAAACATTTTTGAATGTTTGTGTAAATTGTTTTTTGATCGCACTTAAGTAAAACTCCTGATTGCTGGTATTATCCTTGTCGAAAGAGGCACTCGTAATTGTTCTATTAGCTTCTTCATAAAATGAACTAGTAATGGAAATGGCTACACTATCCAAATAAGGAAGTGCAAAAATAAATTGTCCATTACTGTCTACTTCAATTTTTGTAAAACTAGATTGATCAGTAGGGTCAACTAAATTTACCATTGCCGAAATTGCCTTTTTTGAATTTGCATCTTTAATTACGCCCTTTAAGAAAAACTTTTTATTCGCCCTGGTGGCTTTTGATAAAGTGACTTTATAAATATCCAATCCACCTCGGCTATCTGTTCTGTCACTAGCTATATATGCATCAATACCATTGCTTGCCACAGCAATACTGCCCTCGTTGTCAAAAGTATTAATTGGGTAGCCTAAGTTTAAAGGCCTGGTCCAATTGCCATCTATTTTTTGGTGTGCAACAAAAAAATCAGCGCCACCATAACCAGGCCAACCCGTTGATGAAAAATACAAACTATTATTGTCGGCATGAATGAAGGGCGTTTGCTCATCCCCAGAAGTATTTATTTGAGGGCCCAAATTCATGGCTTCTTCCCAACCCCCTTTTTCATTTTTGAATGCTACATATAAGTCAATACCTCCCAATCCACCAGGTCGATTGCTACTAAAATACAATGCTTTACCATCAGGTGAAATACTGGGGGCACTATCCCAATAATCAGTGTTCACATTACGCCCTAAATTTTTTGCAGTAGTCCAATGAATGCCAGCCTTTGTTGATTTATAAATGTCGTATCTGCCATAACCTTGCTCTGGATAATCAGCTGCAAAATACAAAGTTTGCATATCAGGTAAAAAACTAACACTTCCTTTTTTGTCGGCAAAATTGATGGAGTCCTCCAATAATTTGGCTTTGGTAAAACCATTGTTGGTTAAAGTGCTTGTATAAAAATCTTCCCTGCGAATATTTAATTTCCGCATAAAAAATAAAACACTATCCTTCATTGAAAAATAAGGGAAATATTCAGGGGCGGCAGTATTAATACTATCTCCTAAATTATGTATGCTAATTTCTTGATTGGAAGGATGTGCAATTGCATAATTGCAAATCGTTAAAAAGTTAAGCGCCTTTCCTTTCAAATCAGCAGTCATTTTTTCATTGTTCAAATTCCCTAGGATCAATTCTTTTGCTTTCGCATAATCACCAATACTTGCAAAAGCAGCCGCTTGTTTTATAAAGTAGGGGAAGCTCACAATAGCATCAAGTTGCACAGCCTTGTTGTATAAGGGTATTGCAGCTGTATATTTTTTTAAGTCTAAGTTTACTTGAAACAAAGTCAATACTGGATCAATAAAATTGGGATCCGTTTGCATACTCTTTTCCAACAAGGGAATACATTTTTCATATTGTTGTTCATCAAAAGCAACTAGTGCTTTTTGGTATAATTTTTGGGCAGCTGAACGATAATTTTGCGCGTGCGATGGATTGTAATTCAAACATGAAAACAATATAAGTAAGTAAAACACAAAATGCGTTTTTCTATGATTCATAATCCATCAAATTGGGTACGTAAATATAATCTACTTAAGGAACTTGTATGTATTTATGCAACTGTGCGCTTAATTCCCATTGCGGGTGCGCTTTAATATAATCAATGGACAAAGGGGTCATGGTATCGGCCTTATCCCATTCAGGTTGTAAGTAAAGCTTACAATTAGATGCAACGCTCTTTTCAAAACTTTCGGCCCATTCAATGTCGGATTTATTGAATACCACCACTTTTAATTCTGATGCAGCTGCCACACTTTCCTCCAAGGGAAATTTGAACTTTTTTGGCGACAAACAAATCCAATCCCATTGACCTGATAAAGGACTTGATCCTGAAGTTTCAATATGTGTTTGAAAACCGGCCGCTTTTAATGCGGTGGTTAATGGATCTAATGCATGTAATAAGGGTTCGCCTCCGGTAACAATGGCAATTTTACTTGGATGCGCTAAAGCGGCATTTACAATTTCATCAATACTTAATTGTGGATGTTTACTTGCATCCCAACTATCTTTAACATCACACCATACACAACCCACATCGCATCCGGCAAGTCGTATAAAAAATGCGGCTTTACCTTGATGGTATCCTTCTCCTTGTAAGGAGTAAAACATTTCCATTACTGGATAGGTGGTTGTAGTAGGCAAGCTTATTTATTTTGAGAAGCCTCGTAAGCCTTCATTGTATTTTTTAATAATCCTGCAATGGTCATTAAACCAACACCACCTGGAACAGGAGTAATAGCAGATGCTTTTGTACAAGCTTCGTCATAATTTACATCTCCTTTAATTCTAAAACCTTTTTTTGCAGTCGCATCTTCCACTCTGGTAATACCAACATCTACGATCACCGCGCCTGGCTTAATCATATCGCCAGTTAAAAAATTAGGAACGCCTAGTGCAGCAACAATGATATCAGCTTCCAAACAAATTTCTTTCAAGTTTTTTGTATGACTATGGCAAAGTGTAACAGTGCAATTGCCTTGTGGAATATTACTACTTAACAAAATACTCATTGGTCTTCCAACAATATTACTACGACCAATTACCACAGCATTTTTTCCTTTGGTTGGAATATCAAAATGGGCTAGCATTAATAAAATTCCATAAGGTGTTGCTGGAATAAAAGTAGGTAATCCTTGTACTAATCTTCCCACATTGGCGGGATGAAATCCATCCACATCCTTCGCAGGGTTAATGGTCTCAATTACTTTTGCTTCATCAATATGTTTCGGCAGTGGTAATTGAACTAAAATTCCGTCGATAGCAGGATTGTTATTTAATTCAATGATTTTATCTAATAATATTTTTTCGCTAACAGCAACATCCAAGCGAATCAAGGTGGATTCAAAACCAGTTTCCTCGCAGTTTTTTACTTTGCTTGCTACATAGGTTTCACTCGCACCATTATTACCCACTAAAATGGCTGCCAAATGAGGCGCTCGTTTCCCTTCCTTGGTAAGTGCTTGTGTTTGAGCCAATAAAGTGGCTTTTACTGCTGCCGAAGCTATTTTCCCGTCTAGTATTAACATGCCACAAATTTAGTTATTTGATTTAGAGCAGTGTAATTTTTTTTTAACATTCCATCCCCTGTATCTTTGCACTCATAAATATACCTATGGAACAAAATCCCAACCAGCCGTTAAACATTGAAATTACCGAGGAAATTGCAGAAGGCAGTTATGCTAATTTGGCAATAATTACACACAGCAATGCAGAATTTGTGATTGACTTTGTAAATGTGATGCCAGGAACCCCTAAAAGTAAAGTAAAGTCGAGAGTAATTTTAACGCCCATGCATGCCAAAAGATTCATGAAGGCATTGGTTGAAAATGTAGAAAGATATGAGGAGGCCAATGGTGCAATTGGAGATATGTTACCTGTTGAAATACCTATGAATTTTGGAGGCCCTACAGCACAAGCATAATTGATTTACCAATTCAAGCTTTGTTCGGCATAACTATAATATCCTTCGGTGCTTACAATGAGGTGATCAATTAATTTGATATCAAAATAGGCTGCGCCCTTTTTAATTTTTTCTGTTAATACATCGTCCATATTACTTGGTTTTAATTGACCACTGGGATGGTTGTGGCAAATGATGAACCCAGTGGCCTCGTGGCTTAGCGCTAGCTTGAATATTATTCTGGGATCGGCCACCGTTCCAGTGATGCCGCCTTCACTTAAAATTTCCTCATGGATTACTTTGTTGGCTTGATTCAATAATAGCACCATAAATAATTCCCTGCTTTCAAATTGAAGCAAATATTTTAAATGATCAGCAACATCCTTACTTTGTCGAATATTTTTTTTGTCAATGCTATTATACATACGACGTGAACCAAGTTCAATAGCAGCAAGTATGCGAATGGCTTTTATTTTTCCAATCCCTTTAATCTTTAAACCTAAAATATCTACTACAGATAATTTTGAAAATTTTTGCAAATTATTTTGTGCTGCATTTAATAATGACCTTGCTAATTCAACTGCGTTTTGATGAATAGTGCCATGTTGAAGAATAATGGCGAGGAGTTCCACATCACTTAAATTTTTAGCACCTCGTTTGTACATTTTGTAAATCGGCTGGTCCTCGTTGGCCCAGGACTTAATATTGTTCAAGACTTGCATACTAATTTTTTTTAAATCTAGCGCTAGGAACAACCTAAAAAAATGGTATAAATACTTAAAAAGAATAGCCATTATGTGCATAAGTCATTGATTTGTTGAAAAGTACCCCGCTATTTATTTATAATTTGTAAACGATAATTATAACTTTGAACCATATCCCAAACACATGAATCCTTCTGTTAAAATATTTGCCGGAACTGGCTCACAAGCCCTTGCTGAAAAAATTGCACAACGCTTTGGCGCACCTATTGGAAAAATCAATATTCAAAAATTTAGTGATGGTGAATTTCAGCCTATTTTTTTAGAAAGTATCCGTGGTGATTATGTTTTTTTAGTACAAAGCACTTATGCGCCAACCGAAAACATCATGGAATTATTGATGATGATT
>CAIWBA010000185.1 GCA_903910765.1 uncultured Bacteroidota bacterium | reverse complement strand
GTCATATTTATCTTATTCGATTTACTGTTTGTATTATTTTGGGCACATGCGCTAAAGCATATAAATAGGTATAATAAAAGACTTGTTTTTTTTAGGCCTTGCATAATCTTGTTTTTATAAATATAATACAAATAATATACCCAAATTGTTTAAAGCAGGTTAATGTTTATTTAAGTAAATTTGTGCCCTCATACGCCCATGAAAGTATATCCAGAAAATGCATTATCTCAGTTAGAATTTGATAAAATAATTAACATTTTATTAAACTATTGTCAAACAACAATAGGTAAGGAATTAGTGAATGATATCCGGATTCATACCCATTTAAAGTATATACAAACAGCCTTACGACAAACACAGGAATTTAAATATATCAGATCGGCGGGTCAGTATTTTCCCACTGATTTTGTGATGGATATTCGAAGGGATTTGAAATTATTAGGTATCCCTGGCGCACAATTGGTCGGAGAGCAGTGGCTATTGGTAAGAAAGTTAGCGGATCATACTTCACAAGTATTTAAATGGTTTGATGCAGAACGACAATCAGCCTATGGGGCTTTGTATGAAATAGTAGCAGACACCTATTATGAAAAGTGCATCATTGAAATGATTGATGTGGTAGTGGATGAAAGGGGTTCAGTGAAGGACAATGCATCGGAGGATTTGGCCAAGATAAGGATGCAGTTGTATAAAAAAAGACAGGAGCTCCGCCGCATTTTTGAAAAGGTAGTGAGTAAGTTAGCCAAGTCAGGTTATACTGCTGACATTGATGAAAGCTTTAGTAATGGAAGAAGGGTAGTTGCCGTTTTTTCAGAATACAAACGACAAGTAAAAGGTTTTTTACATGGGGAAAGTGATAGTCGTAAAACAGCGTTTATTGAACCGGAGGAAACCATTGAATTAAATAATGAATTATATAGTTTAGAACAAGAAGAATTGAAGGAGGTACAGCGGGTTCTAAGACAACTTACTGCACAGTTGTCACCTTATTCAAGTTTATTAATGAATTATTTACAAATCATTGGGCAATATGATTTTGTAAAAGCGAAGGCAATGTTGGCTATAGATATGAATGCGCAGTTGCCCATGGTTAATAATTTGGCTACTTCGCATTTAATAGATGCTTATCACCCTTTGTTGTACATGTATAATAAGTCATCAGGTAAAAAAACAATACCTGTTAATATACAATTAGATGATAATACGCGGATACTTATTATTAGTGGGCCTAACGCTGGTGGTAAAACAGTATCCATGAAAACATTGGGTCTAAATCAAGTGATGTTGCAGAGTGGCTTATTGATTCCGGTGCATCCAGATTCTCAAATGGGTATTTACAAGCAATTATTTATACAATTAGGGGATACGCAAAATTTGGCCTTTGAATTAAGTACTTATTCAAGTCATTTGATTCACATGAAACATTTTATTGAAAATGCGAATGGGAAAACCTTATTTTTTATTGATGAATTAGGAAGTGGTAGTGATCCACATTTGGGTGGTGCTTTCGCGGAAGTGATTTTGGAAGAATTATCACATCGTCATGCCCAAGGAATTGTGACTACGCATTATTTGAATTTAAAAGTGATGGCCAATCATAATAAGGGGATAGTAAATGGTGCAATGCAGTTTGATGAAGTTAAGTTAGAACCATTGTATCAATTGGTGATAGGTAAGCCAGGAAGTTCCTACACATTTGCTATTGCAGAAAGAATTGGCTTGCCTAAGAATTTAATAAATCGTGCGAGGAAATTGGTGGATAGTCATCACTTTGAATTAGATAAATTATTAAATAGTACCGAACAGGATTTGCAATTAATTCAAAAGGAACGACGTGATTTAATTAAGAAATTAAAGGAGGTGGATGTTTTACAGGCGGAATTAAATAAAACACTGAATAAGGAAAAGCATTTACAACAAATCAACTTATTAAAGGAACAGAATAGGGTTGCGGAGGAAAAGTTCACTTACCTAAAGGAGATGGAGCGAAAACTAAAGCAAATAGCGTTGGATTGGAAAAAGGCAGAAAAGAAGGAAGAAGTAGTTAAAAATTTATATAATTTATTGTTTAAGAAAAATGATAAAATAGTCATTAATAAATTGGCTAAGAAGGTTGATAAGAATTACAAGGAACTTTCAAAACCCATTGAAGTGGGTGCTACAGTGAAGATGAAAAACAATTACCAAGTGGGCGAGGTACTAGATATTAAAGGAAAAAGGGCCATTGTGAAAATAGGGCAACTACCCATGAATATTGATTTGGTTGACTTGGTGGTCGTGGAGAAGATAGCAACAGCTAATTAAATGAATTTATGTACTGACTATTATATATTATAAAATAAAAATATATTTGTATAATTCTACAATAATTCCATGAATTGTTTACCTTAGTGTTTCATTACAATTGAATTGATTTATGAGAAAATTTGTTGCCTATTTAGGATTGATTATAGTTGTATTATTTACAGCTTGTAATAAATCTGTGGTGTATGAGTTGGATTACGCATATAATAAACGCCTTATTACAAGTGAAGTAAGGGATAAGTTTGTTGGAAATTGGTCAAGAGCGATCACTTTACAAATGCCTGATTTTGTATTTAATGCAAAGGATTCAATTAATCCTGGGGTAATAAAATTTGCAGATACCATTATTATCAGAACAATCAAGGATCCAAATGATAAAAATGGTTTGGCTTATTTAGATTCTTTAAATATCATATATCCAAAGTCACCAGGGAATATGGGTGATTTAGATAGTGTGCATGTACAAATCACGGATACATTAACATACACTTACAGGCCTTTATTAATTAATGTGAATTATAATCCTTACGATTCAACCATTAAGAATGCGGTTTTAGAATTTGAAGGACAAGGAAAAAGAAATGCAAAATTCAATACAGGTTTAATTTTGGAGTCAGGAAATTTAACCATAAAAAATAAAGCATCTATTTATATTGGTTTCTGGAATAGTTATTTAACAAGATTCTAGAAAACTTCATCTTATTATTTTATAAATAACGTGCAATTCATTGTGCGTTATTTTTTTTATAAAACTTTACATTATGATTACGAAACAAGTTGAAATGGTTTTAGCACCTAAACAACCCCATTTTGTGGGAGATGGATTTAGGGTACATAATTTTATTCCAAGTGGTTATGGTTTAACTATGGAAAGAATGGATCCTTTTATTATGTTAGATTATGC
>CAIWBA010000184.1 GCA_903910765.1 uncultured Bacteroidota bacterium | reverse complement strand
TGTAATTTTTTTCAGCTAAATATAATTTAGCTAACTCAGTATATGCGCCTGTTTTATATTCCGCCGATAAAGTAGCTAAATCAAACCCATCTTTTGCATCAACTGTATTACTTAATGCGGCATTGATGATACCATAGTAATAGTTAGCACTGCCATTATGGGTATCAATGCTTAAAGCTTTTTTAACTAAAGCTAAAGCAGTGTTATAATTGTGGTTGCGATATTGTAAGGACGACATTTTAACCAAGGCTAGTAAATTATTACTATCCATTTTAAGTGAAGTGGCAAGCGCCGCCTCTGCTTGGTCATATAATTTTTGATCCATGAATTCCTTACCCTTAATATAAAAACCATTCGCGTTGTTCCAATCAAAATTGGAAGGCGATTCTACAGGACGACTCAACACATTGGAACTAGGCGCGTTGCTATAATTCAATTTAACCCCTCCAATGCTCAATGCATAGTCGCCTTGATTTGGATTGTATTTAACTGAATCAACAAAATTAATAGTGGGTGCTAAAGAAACTTGTTTTGAATAGATGACTTTATCGCCTACTTTAATTTCTATCGCATCATTGATTTGCTGTACTGGGCAAAATAAAATTTTAAGCCAACCATTGTTCTGAACCATATTCAACGCACCATAAACAGAAGCTTCTACCATGCCCTTGGTTTTATTTACTGCATACCAATATTCCTTCCAAGTATCGGTGCTATAAGGTGAAAAGTTCACATGCTTAAACGGCGTGAACGTGCTCTTCTCTGCATTTTGATTAAACAGTTTACCCGATTGCACTTCGGTGTATTGTTGATCCGTATCAGTTAAGTATTTTTCCCAAATCATGCCTTGACGAGATAAGCCCCAGATCCATATTTTTTTACCAGCCTTATCATCATGATTACCATAACGAACCATGCCATAATCATCGTCATGCCAATAGGTACCGAAAAAATTAGTATACTTACCAAATACATGGTATGATTTATAGGTACCAAAATTATTGTTGTTGTAAAATGAAATATTTTTCCCATTGTCTTTGTTAATAGGCCAATCATTGTATTCCCCTTCGTGACCAATATACTTCGTACCCGGATAAATGTATTCCAAATTACCACTCACTTTTAAACCTACATTCATCCAATGATAATAAGGCTGTTCCGTAGGTGTACTATTATACCAAAAAGATTGGGTAGTGAAAAAAGCTTTATCCTTGGGAACATTTATTTCCATGCGCCAATTGGTAAGCGTTAATAAATCAAGTACGCCAATGGTACAACTCACACTACCATCTTCTTTTTTAGTAATAATATAATCCACTGGAGTAGCACAATTAGGCGTGTGGCCAATAATACCATAATTGGCTTCAATACCACCACTGGTCCAAGGACCGCGCATCGCAACATCTCTGAATTTTACTGCATGATTATAATATAAAAAGGGTTCGTTGGTTTTTTTATCAATAGCAGCCCAAATTTTTCCACCGACTTCGGGTAGAATTAAAATTTTGATAAACTCATTTTCAATCTCCACTACTTTCCATTTTTTTTGGACGCCGGTTTCGGTGAAACCATCAAAACGGAAGTAGGGATAAATTTTAGAAAAGTTAGCAATGGGATCAGGATCCGAAAAAGGATAGGTAGTGAACTCTTTTTGATATTCAGTGAACTTTGCATCCTGCTGCGCATAAACAAAATTGTGGTTTGATAATATCAAACAAAGCACAAAGCCAATTAGGTATTTCATAGAATAGATTTAACGTACTTACCTATGAAATTAGAAAAATTAGCGCAGTAATCGTGTAATCGAAACAGAAATTTTTCTTGCGAATGCTACATTAAATGAAAGCTAAAGCTTGTTCAGCATCCATTACAGGAATAGTGCTTTTTTTAAACCCTTTCTTATCCCTTGAAACAATGAGACTTATCTTTGGTGTTGATTTAGCCGAAATATATTGTACACCATCTTCAAAATCATCAAAACTGGAATTGACTGCCTTATTGATGACAAGTTGATCAGTTGCAATAATAGCAGT
Organism: uncultured Bacteroidota bacterium; assembly: GCA_903910765.1. Lineage (GTDB taxonomy): Bacteria > Bacteroidota > Bacteroidia > Chitinophagales > Chitinophagaceae > Sediminibacterium. Next base: position 479 of record CAIWBA010000184.1, on the reverse strand, counting down.
GCTTTTTAATAAATCTTGAATGATTACCAAACATTTATTATGGGCTATTTTATTTATGCGAAGTATATAATAAATAGTGGTATAAGAAGTGGCTGAAATATAAATTTTAATTTTATTTTCTTTCGCTAATCTATATAATTCAATGGCGCTAATATCAAACGGGGACCTGGCTGCAAAAATATCAATGATGATATTGATATCTAAAAATATATGTTTCATTTCAGTTTATTATATTTTTCTAATAAGTAGTTGCCAATCTCCTTTTTATAATCATAGTCTGCAGGCAAACTTATAATACCTCTATATTTTTCAATTACACTATTTAACTTTTTGGGGCTAGTATTTTTATTATTCTTAAATTTTTCATTTACCAACGCCTTTAAATAATTCTCCACCATGGACGATAAACTTGTATCCGCTTTTTTGGCGTATTTTTTTGCATTGTAAATCACGGCATCATCCATGACTAGGGTTAATTT
>CAIWBA010000183.1 GCA_903910765.1 uncultured Bacteroidota bacterium | reverse complement strand
GCACTTTTGCACCATGACTTGTCCAACGGTCTACAAAACCACGACCATGATCGGTTGTAATTAATATATATGTGTTGTCCTTATAGCCCGGGGTTGCTTGTGCCCAATTCCAAATCTCCTTGATATAGGCATCCACCCTATTTGCGGCATCTAAATAATTATTATAAGTGCCATCATGCGCCCACTCATCAGTTTCACCAAAACTAATAAACATCGCTTTTGGTTTTTTTGTATTTAAATAATGCATTGCTTGATAATAAGTATATACATCCAAACATTCTGTTTCTTTCCATGGTTGATAAGAATCACGCAACATATTGGACATTAAAATAGATTTTTCATCTTTTAATATAGATGAAATGGGTTCGCTACTATTAATCACCGGAAAACCAGAAACTTTTTCATTTAAGATGCGATCAAATGCATTCCATGCTGCAAAGGCAGCAATTTTATTTTTATAAGGTGCTTGTTTATTTAAATAAGCAAACAAATTACTATTAGGATTAGGTGGATAGTCATTGCTTTGTATGGCTGTATCAAAATAACCCGTTAATATTTCATTGTACCCTGGATAGGAAAACCATTGGTCATTGGCTACATCCACTTTATTATTTTTTTGTCGATTACCATAAATCTGTCCTTGAGTTGCAATGGTATTCCAAAAAAATGGCATTAATTTTTCACGACGAACTTCTGGAGTTGCACCACCATATTTATTAAATAAATAATTGCTATCTCCATGATGAAACTTTTTTTGATTTACAATATCATCTTGCATACCATTAAATAATTCCTGCCATCTAAAACCATCCGTGGTAATGATAAAAAAATTAGGTACTTCTTTTGTTGCAGGCGCATTCTTGTTTTGTGCATTTAATTGTAATGCAGCAAAACATACCATCGTCATTACTAAAGGAAAACGTTTCATATTATTTATTTTATCTATGTATATTCTGAATTTAATCAGCTTAAAATTAAGAAAGTTTCATGGGTTCGGATGTGATGTTATTATAAAGAAATTTGGTAGTCCTAGATTTAAAGTTTACTTTTAATGTTCAAACATTGAAATTAAACAAAATATGAAATTAATAGAAGCTTTAGAATGGCGTTACGCTGTTAAAAAAATGAACGGGAATAAGATTCCTGCGGACAAATTAAACACCATTATCGAGGCAACTCGTTTGGCGCCAAGTGCTTTTGGTTTAACACCTTACACCATTATTGTGGTGGAAGATGAAGAAACTAGAAAGAAATTACAACCTGCTTTCTACAATCAATCTCAAGTTGTTGACGGTTCTGCAGTAATTGTTTTTGCTGCTTGGAATAATGTTACTGAAAAAGAAGTAGCGGAATACATGCAAGATATTGCGGAACAAAGAGGTGTTCCAGTTGAATCATTAAATGATTTTGCAGGTTATATAAATGGTTCATTAAAAAACTTAACACCAGAACAAGCAAGGGTTTGGGCAGATAAACAAACTTATCTTGCTTTAGGTTTTAGCTTAGTTGCCGCTGCTTCCGAACAAGTAGATGCTACACCCATGGAAGGCTTTTCACCAGATGCAGTAGACGCTGTTTTAGGATTAAAAGAATTAGGATTGCATAGCGCAGTTGCTTTAACATTAGGTTACCGCGATGCAGCGAATGATTATTTGGTGAATGCTAAAAAAGTGCGCAGAACACATGACAAGTTGGTCATCAAAAAATAAGTTTAAAATAACTTTTTATATAGCCTTCTCGATTTTTCGGGGAGGCTTTTATTTTTTTGCCAACTTTGCCAATTGAATAGGTTCAAAGGGCCCGTATTTGTGTTGGGTTACTGAAAAATTATCTGCATAAGGAGCAAATGGATAATCAAACGGTTTTGTTGCAAGCACTGGCCAGTCCTTGGATTTATCTTTAGTAGGTCGAGAATGTG
>CAIWBA010000182.1 GCA_903910765.1 uncultured Bacteroidota bacterium | reverse complement strand
ATGAAAATGATATTTGGCTTTTTGGTTTGTGCAAAAGCAGTTGTGTTTAAAAGAAGAAGACAAACTGCTATTTTTAATAATTTCATGAGGATGGATTAAGTAAGTTAAATGAAGTAAGTTTTATTTACGCGTAATGGCCAATTTTGATTCCTGTGATTTAAAATAAGCAATCATTTCTGCATGTAATTTTTTTGTTACTGCTACATATTTTTTATCCTTGGCTACATTGTATTTTTCCAATGGATCTGCATTATAATCATACAATTCTTCCCCTATGATAGATGCAGCATTAAATGATTTTGTTGATCTAAAAGAATTTTTCATCCAAATGGTATATCTGAACTGACTATTTCGTATCGAATACCCCATGACTTCTGGTGTGGTTAAAATACGGCTATCTTGTTCATCCACCCCGCTTCTTGGGTATTGACTAATCGAAAATTCCTTAACAGCTGTTGCTGGATTTTTCATAACTGGCTTTAAACTTTTACCCTGAAGCTGTGTAGGAATCGCAAGGCCCGCTAAATCACATAGTGTCGGGAAAATATCAACATGTTCTGAAAAAGACTTCGTTTTATTGGGTGCAATTCCTGGTGATGAAATAATAAGTGGGGCATGTGTTGCTTGTTCAAAATTGCTGTGCTTACACCAAATATTATGATCCCCTAAATGCCAACCATGATCGCCCCATAAAACAATGATTGTGTTTGAAGCTAAACCCAATGAATCAATTGTATTTAATAATTGGCCAACCAATGCATCTGTATAGGAGATAGCTGCATAATAACCATGGATCAATTCTTTTTGTTTTTCAATTGAAAGTGCAAGTCCAAAACCTTTTTGTTTGGTTACTGCAATATCAGCAGGAATATCGGTATAGGCTCTAATTTCACCTGCGTTATGATAGGCTACTGAAACCGGATTTGTGCTTTGATCTTGAAATGGTTCTAAAACAATGTCTGCTCTTTTATATAAATCCCAATATTTTTTAGGTGCAACAAAAGGCAAATGGGGCTTTGCGATACCAACAGCAAAAAAGAATGGCTCTTGTTTTTTACTTAATTGTGCTAAGATATCTTTTGCTTGTAAAATATTAGCACCATCATTATAAGCATTATCTGGAACATCAATGCCTTCAGTTGTTGGTCTTATTTTAATATTCGCTTCTTCATTTGCCTCAGCTTTGGTCATTCCTTTTGCCAATGCCTCTTTTATATATTTTTCAGACAATAATTTAGTTTCCGGTAATTGGTATCTGCCTTGTGCCGGTTCTCCATATGCTGGTTCGTAATATTTATTATTGGTTTTATGATACGGAACACTCCAAGATACTTTGTCAATATCTTTATCTACATTTCTAGGATCAAACACTTTGCCAATACCTTGTGTTGAATACCCTTGGGTAATTAAGTATTGCGGTAAAGTAACAATGGATGGACTTACGTCACGTAATTGAGTTTTTAAATCCCAAATTTGTGTAATATCAGGTCGCATACCTGTTAACAAACTTGCGCGGGTAGGCCCGCATACTGCTTGTTGACAATAATTATTTAAAAAAGTGGTACCTCTTTTTGCAAGACGATCAATATTGGGTGTT
>CAIWBA010000181.1 GCA_903910765.1 uncultured Bacteroidota bacterium | reverse complement strand
TTTCTTTGTTTTAATGTTTTGTTCTTAACTAAAATTTATTATTTTTGCCACCCTTAAAAGGAACACTCCTCCTTAGCTCAGTTGGTTAGAGCACATCACTGTTAATGATGGGGTCCTCCGTTCAAGTCGGAGAGGGGGAGCAAAACTAGACAAGCCATCAGCGATGATGGCTTTTTCTTTGTCTATCAGTGAGTTAGGGGTATTTCAATTAATGCCTAGGGTTGAATTAACCCATTTTAATGTGTATTTATACGCTCATCCATATTTGTCTGTTTTTTCTTTGTAAATTTGATTATGAAAGTTCAAGAAGTTAAATACATATCTGACTATATCATTAGCATCAAATTTGATGATGGTGTTTATGGCGCTATTGAATTAAACGATTTGGTTCAAAAGGGAATTTTCAAAGTACTTCAAGATAAAAATGAATTCGCTAAGGTTTATACAAATGGGTATTCAATTGCTTGGTCAAATGAACTTGAAATTGATGCCAATACTATTTATTCCGATTTAACAGGTAAAAATTTTGGAGAAATACTGAATCCAAAATTTACACATGCCACAAATTAGTTATTTCCTAGGTGTTATAATTCGTATGTTTTACAGGGATCATAATCCACCTCACTTTCATGCAGTGTATGCTGATTTTGAAGGCATCATTGATATTGAAAAAAATGAAATCATTGGTGGGTATCTTCCATCTAGAGTTTTAGCAATAGTTTCAGAGTGGACAGCCATTCATCAAAATGAATTAATGGATAATTGGGAAAGAGCAAGACAACAAGAAAGCCTTAAGGACATTGCTCCTTTAGTTTAAATATTATTTTCCATTTGCTGCAACATATTTTCTTCACTATTTTTTTCTAAATAGAGACATTTTTTTAATTTTGGTCTAAATCAAATAGACTCAAAATGAACGCACCTTTCAGCAAGTACCTCTACATTGGTTTTTTATTATTAGGCTTATACCAAGCCATTTTCTCTAAAGACTATGTTCAAGCAGCAGCATCTTTAGGTATAGGATTAGCATTTGATCCTTTCAATCCAGAACAAAAATGGAATGACAGACCAACTTGGCAAAAGGCAGTTTTGATTATTCACCTAGCCTTGGTCGCAGCTATGTTTGGTTTTGGCGTTGGATTGAATGATAAATAAACCTCCTGCAAATTTTTCACGAAGTTCAACCCTTCAATCTCCAGATAGTAACATACTCATTTAAGGAATTATAGTTGCATCTTTCGTCTATCAGTTAGGATATTAGCTACTAAGACAATAACACCTCAGCTGGAATATTTAATTCTTGATGAAACAACTTAGCTAACTCAAGCGTTAATGGCTTCTTTTTGTTGAGTAAAGAAGATACATATCCCTTACTACCCACTTTGCCAACAAGATCTTTATTCTTCAATCCTAACTCATTCATCTTTACTTTAATAGCATCAATTGGATCTGGAAGTGGAATGGGATAGTTAGCATCTTCATATTGTTTAATTAATAGAAGTGCTACTTGCAGCTTTTCCCCTTGCGGGGTATTTGATTTAACCTTATTATCAAACTGAACATCTACCCAATTAAGGCATTGCTCATACTGTTTGTTAGTCTTTATAATTTTCAGTTCCATACGCTTATTTTTTATATTGTATAGTTGGGACATCTATTTTATCATAGTCGCTATGAGTTCCAAACCATTTGATTTGTATGGCTTTAAACTCAAACACAATCCTTACTACTAGTCTATATTTATTACCCATTATATTAAATACAACTCTATCATCACTCACTAAACTTACATTTCCATAAACCTTTTTAAGCTCATTAAAACTTTTAAAATCCGATATTACTAATTCATGATACCATTCAAATAAAGGAACCCTTGCCATAGGATATTTTTTGGCATATTCAAGTAGCGTTCTTCGGGTGATAATATTAAACACAAAGTAAAGGTAATAAGTTTACTAATAGAAAACTTTCTCAATTCAATCTATTTTGAAAAAGCTGCAACTTTATTGCCTATCAGTGGGTTAGGGTAGTTAAAATATTTTTTATTAAAGTTCCATTTTAAGTTAACTTTGTAAACTAATGAAGGAATATATTAGCAATACTTAATAAATGCACAATGGCAAAGAAAGAAAATAATATTACAAATTTTAATGAGCATTTAACTGGACGTTATGGTGAAAGAGGTTCAGAGAGAAGAACTGAATTTGAAATAAAGGCAAAAGCATTTTTAATTGGAGAGTTGATTAAAGAAGAAAGAAAAAATGCTAAAATGACGCAAGAACAATTGGCGGATAAGATTGGTGCCAAAAAAAGTTTCATCTCTAGAATTGAAAATGGTAAAACTGATATTCAGCTATCTACCTTATATAGATTACTTGAATTTGGACTAGGTAAAACCGTGGAAGTTTCTGTTAACTAAAACTACCTAAACTTGTGGTCGCAATTTGCGACTTCAAGTTTCTACTTTGTTACACTATTGGCATTGCGACATCTCTTATTCTAAAAAAAGATGTTTTTAATTTACTTTAAATCAAATTGATTAAAACTGTTGTATCAAATTAAAATATTCAACACTCTTTTTGATTTTAAAAAATGGGAGTGTTTCCATGAGTGCTTTCACTTCCGCTTCTTCTTTATCTTTAAAAATTAAGACTGCGCCATTTTTAGCTTCTCTCAAAAACAAATGCTCCAAAAATCCTTCCGACTTCCAAACAGCAACTACTTCTTGCTCCTGTTTTAGTAATTCAGGAAAATTACCAGGAAGGTTTTCCATATCCAATGTTAAAATTACTTGTACTCTGTTCATGATAGTAAATTTGTTTAAATTCCGGTCACCAATTTATTTTCCTTAATTCGATAATTATCCATTTTGTTCCACCAAAATACAAACTTCTTGTATTTTTTTGAATTTACAACACTTTAATTTCTTGACAGTTATATTCAAAATTATCGGATGTTAGCTGCGACACGCAACCAAATAGTTAGATCAATTTCAAAAGCCTATAATCAATGAATGCAACCGCCTGTCTAATATTTTAATAAAAAATCATATTTAAAGTCCTATTTTTACGGCACTAAAAAACATAATTTATGAAAAGAGTTTTATTGTCAATTGCATTATTAGTTTCAGCTATTTTTACAGGCAATGCACAAACTGCAGATGAGGTTATTGCAAAGTATATTACTGAAATAGGTGGTGCAGAAAAGTGGGCTAAAGTACAATCTATAAAAATTGAAGGGCAAATTGAAGTGCAAGGAATTAAAATTCCTTTTACAATGCAAGGTGCACAAATGAAAGGCGTAAGAGTAGATGCTGAATTTCAAGGAAATAAA
>CAIWBA010000180.1 GCA_903910765.1 uncultured Bacteroidota bacterium | reverse complement strand
GCTACCATTGGCTCGAATCACAATAGTCGAGGTGCCGATGGTGAAGTGATTATGGGTCGTGGCTTTTGGCCAGGCTTATGTGTTAGCATTAAACATAACTCGCAATTTGCAAGTTTTTCATTATTAAATAAGGGTGATTATAATTTTGAATTAAATGTTCCTTTTCCATTCTCACTAATTAGCAATGACCCAGAAAAAGACGAACTTATCATTATGCCAGGCTATTGGTTATTATATAATTTTTATGCACTTGCAAGAAATGCTAAAAAATATGAAGATAGAGATAAACGCATCAAAAAAAGTCCGATTTATGAATACGACTACTTGGCGCCAGATACCATAAATGAAATAGTAACCGCGTTAAGAATAATTGCCATAAGTGTTGCAAAAGCATTATTAATTAAGGAAAAAAAAGATATAAATATTACACAGGATCAATTACAAAAAATAGGTGATTCAATTTTAAATACCAAAACAAAAAAAGAAATTGACGCGCTAACTATTTTTGTAGATAATATAGAAAACAGCAAAAGAAAAACAAGACTAATCAAGTGCTACGATGCATATAAAATGTTCAATAATATGCTATTCATATATGGAATTGAAGCATTAGTTGAGCTTTTAAGCAAACAAAAAAATAACACACTTGCCAATGCGGTTAAAAATATAAATCTAAATGCATATGATTTAAAATGGATAAGTGTTGGCGGACAACTAATGCCGCAAAAACAGGTTGACCTTTTATTAAATCAAATTAAAAATGAAAAACTAACTGATTGGGATCAAGTGCATGAATTTTACGCCAACGAGTCTGAAAAATATGTACTTCGTAAAAACAAGCACGCATTAGCTATATTAGAACAAGCAACCAACAAAAAAATAAATAGTTTAAGTCTAAAACAATTGAGTATTTGGCTAGCTACATATTTAGAGATAAAAAAAGACATTACAGACAGAATTAAAGCTACTAGAGCCAAGGATTATAGCAACGAATTTAGAAAAATGGTTTACTTAAACGACGATGAAATGAATATGGTCATAGGCAAACTAGACGATAATAGTTTTATTAACGCCCAACAAATCGAACTAAATAAAATAACCGAAAATATTTATTCGCTTAAGCAACGACTAAAATTAAAATAAATTTATTCCAACGCCCAATTGCCATTGTCTTGTTTTCCAAGTGGATTGGTCTTTTAAATTATTAAGTAATTGTGTGGATGATCCAATATTATTCATCCCAATAACGTATCTGCCATAAAGGAAGAATCCGCCTAAATTTAATTTAGCACCACCCACCATAGAAAATTCGCCAGATGAAAAAGCGATACGCGCATTTTCCTTACCATCTTTACTTTGATCTAATAATATGCCATATTGCGGCCCCGCTTGAATTAAAAAGCTTTTTACCACATTGTATTGTAATAAGATAGGGATGCTCAAATAATTTAAGTGATAAGTCTCCGGCTTAAAACTTGGATTGATGAGTAATTCAGCTTGCGTTGGACTGGCTTCCAATTTTGTTTGTGATAATAAAACTTCTGGTGCAATACTAAACCCTTTAGATAAACCAATTTGCATAGTAACCCCTGCATGATAGGATGCAGAATTATGATCCACTGCAACATTATTTACTTTGGAAAAATTTTGTCCCACTTTTAATCCTAATCCAAATTTTTGTTGCGCATTTAATTGTACTGCTAAAAAAACAAAAAGGAGAATGAACAATTTTTTCATAAAAAAGTATTTGAAATGTTATTCAAGTTTAAATACAATTGTATTTAAAATAAACACATTACAAAATTACATCAATTCTAACAAAGTTATCTCAGGCATTATACCCACGCGACCAGGGTATCCTAAAAATCCAAATCCCCTATTGACATATAATTGCTGTTGCTCCGTTTGATATAATCCTGCCCACTGCTTATACACCCATTGCACAGGGCTCCATTTAAAATAGGGATTTTCCAAACCAAATTGCATACCATGTGTATGACCCGATAAGGTTAAATTGATTTGTGGATATTTTGGAATCACTTCTGCTTCCCAATGGCTTGGATCATGGCTCATTAAAATGATGGGCAACTCAGCTTTCACGCCTTGCATTGCCAATTCCATTTTGCCATATTTAGGAAATCTTGCTTTTGCACCCCAATTTTCAATGCCGACTAACTGCAAAAATGACCCTGCCTTTTCAATTTTTACATTTTCATTCATCAACAAGCGCCAACCCATATTTGCATGTACTTTTTTTAGCGCTTCCAAATTTTGAATTTTAGCTTCTTGACTATCCCATTTCACATAATCTCCATAATCATGGTTTCCTAGGGTGCTAAAAACACCATGCGGTGCATTAATTTCACTAAAAACAGGCATCCAAGGTCCCATTTCATCGGCGCGATCATTCACTAAGTCGCCCGTAAATAATACAAGGTCCGGTTGTTGATTTTGTATCATTTGCACCCCCTTTTTTACTGCCGCTATTTCCTTTAAACTACCACTATGAATATCACTGATATGAATTATTTTAAATCCTTTAAATGCGATGGGCAAATTAGGAATCACTACCTTTTTTTTAATCAACTTATAATTGTACTTATTACCAAATCCATACAACAAAGAAAAAAATAAAGTAGATGACAGACCAACACCCAGCCAACTTAAAAAAGTAGAACGCGGAATACCATTCTCCGTGTTCATGAATTTTGCACCCGCCGCTGAAGAAATTTGTCCGATGGTCCAAAATGCGCCTCTTCTTAAATCATCTACCACAAAAAAAGTGACCATGAAAAACTGCGTCAGTACCCAACCCACCCCGATTGAAAAAAAATATTGCTTGAAATAAGGATTGGTGATATAGGGGAAAAGCAAAAAGGACCCCAAACTAAGCATACACAAAGCCCAATAAAATATCCCTGCAGTTGTTTTGGCCGTCATCGAAAAGCCCTGAAAAACGGTCCTCAAAACATAAAAAATATAGAAATCAACCAGAATTAATACTGATAACAGAACAAAAATAAAAACAGGATTCCTCATAGAATAAATTAATGGGTAAAATTAGGCCATAATGCCCCATTTATAACATATTTAATCCCAAAAAGTTACCATTTATGCCTTATTTTTGATTGAAATTAAGGATAACTATTATATGGCTCGAATCATAGGAATTGCAAATCAAAAAGGAGGGGTAGGTAAAACAACCTCAGCCATTAACATTGCAGCTAGCTTGGCAGTTTTGGAATACAGAACACTGTTAATTGACGCTGACCCACAGGCAAACAGCACTACGGGGGTTGGCTTTGATTTGCATAATATCACGACCAGCTTATATGATGGCATGATTAACAATACCCCATTAAAGGACATTGTATTAAAAACTGAAATACCTCATTTGGATTTAATACCTTCTCATATTGATTTAGTGGGTGCTGAAATTGAATTAGTCAACTTGCCGAATAGAGAAAATGTTTTAAAAGGCTTGATCAATGAAATTAATGACCAATATGATTTCATCATTATTGATTGTTTACCCTCTTTGGGATTAATTACGGTAAATGCGTTAGTCGCTTCCGATAGTGTGATTGTTCCTGTTCAATGCGAATTTTTTGCATTAGAAGGATTAGGAAAACTTTTAAATACCATCAAAATTGTTCAAAGCAGATTAAATCCTGAATTACAAATTGAAGGAATTTTAATGACGATGTATGATGGACGTTTAAGATTAAGTAACCAAGTAGTCAGTGAAGTACGTAAGCATTTTGATGAAATGGTATTTTCAACCATTATTCATCGCAATACAAGATTAAGTGAAGCCCCAAGCGTAGGCAAACCTGTTATTTTGTATGATGCTGAAAGTAAAGGCACTGTAAATTATTTAAACCTAGCCAAAGAAATTTTACAAAAAAATGGCATGACCAATATGAGTAATGCCGAGCGTATAATTGATTAACTATGAGTAAGAGTACACCCAATAAAGAATTAATTGGAAAAGGGCTTCGCTCTTTATTACAAAATATTGATTCGGATTATAAAAATCCTGCCGGAAAAATTCCTGCTGCGACCATTGAAAAAACGGTAGCAAGTAACCGTATTTTACTTACAGACATTCAAGTGAATCCTAAAAATCCAAGAAAGGATTTTGACATAACTGCTTTACAAGAATTAGCAAATTCGATACAAATTCATGATTTAATTCAACCCATTACTTTGGCACAACTTGCCAATGGTAAATACCAATTAATTGCAGGGGAACGTCGTTTTCGCGCTGCAAAATTAGCAGGGATTAATGATTTACCGGCTTATATCAGACATGGTAATGATAAAGAACTATTAGAACTTGCTTTACTTGAAAATTTACAAAGAGTTGATCTTAATGAAATAGAAATTGCATTAAGCTACCAACGGATGATGCATGAACTAAATTACACCCAAGAGAACGTAGCAGAAAGAATGGGTAAAGACCGATCTACGGTTTCCAACTATATTCGATTACTTGAATTACCCCCAAACATTCAAGCCGCTTTGCGCAATGGTAGTTTAAGTATTAGTTTGGCTAAACTTTTAATTGGCAAGGAAGTAGATAAACAACTTTTCTTATTTAAAGAAATAGTTGAAAAAGGATTAACCGTTAGACAAGCGGAGGAATTGATAAGAAAAGTAACGCAAGCTGGGAAAATGAGCACACCAAGTAATACTGGTGCGAAAAGTCAACTATCCCCTGTTTATAAAAAATTAGAAGATAAATTAAGTAGCCATCTGTCAACAAAAGTCCAACTACAACATCAAAAAAATGGTAGCGGTAAAATCACCGTTGAATATGCCGACTTAAATGGATTAAATAAAATATTAGAAGCAATGCAATTAAGCATTAGCTAGACTCACTTTTATAACAAGGAATTTTAATAGGATGCGGCTATTATTTACTTTTACATTGCTTTTAATCCTAGTGCTAAATGCTTGGAGCCAAGACAGCACCAAAGTTATAAATAAAGACAGCAGCGTTGTCATCCGAAAACATATTCCAAGCACAGCAACTAAGCGGTCTGCTTTAATTCCAGGATGGGGACAAGCCTATAACAAACAATACTGGAAAATACCTTTAGTATATGGCGTCATTGCGATACCAACAGCCACTTATATCTACAATAACGACATGTATAAGAAAACAAAGTTTGCCTACGAAGCTAAATTCAAAGAGGCTGCAGGTGATGCGTCGGATGTCGCAAAAATTGATCCGCTTTTAAAAAATTTAAGTGCTTCCTCTCTGCAGAGTTATCGAAATATATTTCGCAAGGATAGAGACTATTCCATAATGTGGTTTTTATTGACCTGGGGGATTAATGTAATTGACGCAACAGTCTCTGGACACTTAAAGGAATTTGATATCAATAATGATTTAAGCTTTAAGTTACAACCCACCTATCAACCGCAATTCAAACAAGCAGGGCTAGCCCTTCAGTTTCACTTTAATAACAACCATTCAAGATAAATTTATTGACATGAAAATTGCATTAATTGGGTATGGTAAAATGGGTAAGGCAATCGAATCCATTGCTGTAAACAAAGGACATGAAATTGTCCTAAAAATAGACATTCAAAATAACCAAGATTTTACGGAAGCAGCTATACAAAAAGCAGATGTTGCTATTGAATTTACTGGACCACATAGCGCATTTGAAAATGTAAAAAAATGTGTGACTTGGGGTGTGCCAGTGGTTAGTGGATCAACAGGATGGTTGCACCAATGGGATGAGATTAAAAATTTATGTGAAGCAAAAAGTGGTACTTTAATTTACTCAAGTAACTATAGTATTGGTGTTAATTTGTTTTTTGAATTGAATAAGCAATTGGCACAATTAATGGAACCTTATAATAGCTATGATGTTTCAATGACTGAAGTGCATCATACGGAAAAAAAAGATGCTCCAAGTGGAACCGCTATTTCCCTTGCAGAACAAATTTTGGCTAATTTGGGTAGGAAAAATAAATGGGTAAACGCTGCTTCTGCAAATTCAAATGAATTGGTCATTCAATCAGAAAGAATTGATCCAGCCCCTGGAACACATATAGTCAAATACAGCTCCGAAATTGATGATATTGAAATTATACATACCGCACACACCCGTATTGGATTTGCAAGTGGTGCAGTGTTGGCCGCTGAATTTGCATTTGAAAAAAAGGGTATCTTTACGATGAAAGATGTTTTAGGGCTATAACAACAGCTTAATTTAGTTGTAACAAAATTAAACGTCAAAAGAATGTTATCTAAAAAAACCCAATATGCACTTCAAGCGCTCTCCTATATGGCAGGGAAAAAATCGGATACCCCTATTTTGATTGCTGAAATAGCACAAGAGAAAAATATACCATTGAAGTTTTTAGAAAGTATTTTATTGGAACTACGCAAAGCTGGTTTTTTAGAAAGTAAAAAAGGAAAAAATGGTGGTTATTTTTTCGCGATAGCCCCATCTAAGATTAAGTTATCAAGCATCTTTAGAATTATTGAAGGCCCGATTGCATTATTGCCTTGTGTAAGTTTGAATTTTTATGAAAAATGTGCCGACTGTAATGAAAAAAAATGCGGCATCAACAAAGTAATGATTGAAGTTCGCGATAACACTTTAGCCATCTTGGATAAAAGAACCGTCGCTGATTTGAATTATAAAAAGTAAATGAATTCAAATTATTTTCAATTCACTCCAATCAAAATATAACAAATCATGAAAAAATTATTTTTCATACTATTACTTAGCGTTTGCTCATTTGCAAAAGCGCAAAGTTTAATTGGGGGGCAAAATATTTTAAAAACTAATTTATCCAGTGACGCTTTAAATAATTTTAACCTAACTTTTGAACGAAGTTTATCTCGTTTCATGTCGGTATCCTTGAGCTATCGTAAAATGAACAAACAAAAATTACCTTTAAAGGAATTAGCAAAACAATTTATTCAAAACCCAGCCATTGATTTTGATAATTTCCAAATTGGAAATTCAGCGATAACTGCAGAAGCTCGTTTTTATTTAGGCATATCAAAAATGTCTGGACTCTATTTAGCCCCTTACGCAAGAATGGCCACCTTTGATTTAACTGTCCCTTTAGACTATACTTACACACCTGCATCCCCAGTTCCAAATGTCACCTTACCTGCGATACCCATGCATGCACAATTAGATGGCACTATTCGATCAACCAGTTATGGAGTATACACTGGAATGCAATTTCAATTATTAACAAAATTGGTATTGGACCTCTGGATTATTGGCGGCCATTATGGAACCTCTAATGGGAAATTAATTTTTGTTGCACCCAATGGCACACCTGCCCTAGCCTTAACCGAATTAAAAAAGACCATTGATCAAACCAAAACCACCCCATTTAATTTAACCACCAGTACCACGTCGAATGGCATCGTCACAGACACAGAAGGACCATGGGCTGGAATTAGGGGACTTGGTGTTACAATCGGCATACGTTTCTAGCTATTTACAATACCATTATTAATACCTATCTAACCATCATTGACTATACTGCCACTAGATTGCGTAAATAACTTACCTTTGATTCCACAAAGCTGAATTATATGATGCCTAATTATTTACAAGATTTATTTAAATCTCAAAGCTACGATGCAAACAACTTTTTTTTAATCGCAGGTCCTTGCGTTGTTGAAAACGAAGACATTGTAATGGAAATTGGAGAAAAAGTAAGTACGCTTTGTAAAAATTTAGGTATTCCTTATGTTTTTAAAGCGAGCTACCGAAAAGCAAACCGAACTAGCGCCAATTCATTTACAGGTATTGGAGATGATACTGGAATGGAATTAATTAAAAAAGTGGGTGCTAAATTTCAAGTGCCTACTACTTCTGATATTCATGCGCATGAGGAAGCAGCGATTGCAGCACAATATATTGACATATTACAGATTCCAGCTTTTTTATGTAGACAAACCGACTTATTAATAGCAGCTGCACAAACAGGTAAAATTGTAAATGTAAAAAAAGGACAATTTTTAAGTGGCGCATCTATGAAATTCGCAGTTGATAAAATAAAATTAGCAGGCAACGAAAAAATAATGTTGACAGAAAGAGGAAACACATTTGGCTATCAGGACTTAGTGGTTGATTACAGAAATATTCCTGCGATGGCCGAAAATGGCGTGCCCGTGATTATGGATTGTACGCATTCATTACAACAACCTAATCAAACAAGTGGCGTTACAGGTGGCAACCCACAATTAATTGAGACAATTGCCAAAGCAGCAATTGCTACAGGCGCGCATGGATTATTTATTGAAACGCATCCGAATCCAGCCCAAGCAAAAAGTGATGGTGCTAATATGTTACCCTTAGATAAGCTTGCGCCATTATTAGAAAAATTGGTAAAGTTGAGAAAGGCGGTTATTTAGCAACAGCTAAAAGTATTTCATGGGATTTCTTTTCCCTAATAGAATGTATTTTCTAATACTTCTCCAAAAAGCCAATATCATATAAATAATAACGGGCGAACCGAAAGTCAGAAATGAAATGTAGATAAACCACATTCTAATTTTAGTGGTCGCAATGCCCAATCTTTCACCAATGGCGGTGCAAACCCCAAAAGCATGTATTTCAAAAAAATCCTTGACTTTTTGCATATAAAAAGCGACTATTCTATATGCAATCTATAAAAAAAAGTGGACATAAAGTGTATTTTTTGCTTTAACCGGGTGCAAATTTGGCTTACCTTTGCCCCAATTTTAACCACAAAACTAAGTACCATGGCTTTTGATATTGAAATGATCAAAAATTTGTATGCTGCAATGCCTGCAAAAGTAGCAGCGGCTCGAAAATTATTAAATCGTCCGTTGACCTTATCTGAAAAGATATTGTTCGCTCATTTGCATGGTGATCAAAAATTAGAAAATTTTGAAAGAGGTGGTTCTTATGTAGATTTTGGTCCAGATCGTGTTGCGATGCAAGATGCAACTGCGCAAATGGCATTGTTACAATTTATGCAAGCGGGTCGTCCTAAGGTTGCTGTTCCAAGTACAGTGCATTGTGATCACTTAATTTCAGCAAAAGTTGAAGCAAAACAAGATTTACAAGTAGCTACAACAGAAAGTAAAGAAGTATATGATTTCCTTGCTTCTGTTTCAAATAAATATGGTTTGGGTTTTTGGAAACCTGGTGCTGGAATTATTCACCAAGTTGTTTTAGAGAACTATGCTTTCCCAGGTGGCTTAATGATTGGTACCGATTCACATACAGTGAATGCAGGTGGCTTAGGTATGATTGCGATTGGTGTGGGTGGTGCTGATGCTTGTGATGTAATGGCAGGTTTACCATGGGAATTAAAATGGCCTAAACTAATTGGTATCAAATTAACAGGAAAGTTAAGTGGATGGACTGCGCCTAAGGATGTGATTTTAAAAGTAGCTGGTATCCTAACTGTAAAAGGCGGAACTGGTGCCATTGTAGAATATTTTGGTGAAGGCGCGACTAGCATGAGTTGTACAGGTAAAGGAACTATTTGTAATATGGGTGCAGAAATTGGTGCGACCACTTCTACCTTTGGTTACGATGCAAGCATGAGTCGTTATTTGAGCTCCACAGGCCGTGCAGATGTTGCTGCATTAGCAGATACGGTTGCTGCACATTTAACAGCGGATCCTGAAGTATATGCTTCTCCAGAAAAATATTTTGATCAAGTGATTGAAATTGATTTGAATACATTAGAACCACATTTGAATGGTCCATTCACGCCAGATTTAGCGACGCCTATTTCAAAAATGAAAGAAGCGGCTGCGGCAAATGGTTGGCCTACAAAAATTGAAGTTGGTTTGATTGGAAGCTGTACCAACTCCTCTTATGAAGATATTAGTCGTGCCGTAAGTTTGGCAAAACAGGTTTCTGAAAAAGGATTAACCATGAAGGCAGAATATATGATTACGCCAGGTTCTGAGCAAGTAAGATATACGATTGAAAGAGATGGCTTTTTAGATGTATTCAGTAAAATTGGTGCGAAAGTTTTTGCAAATGCATGTGGCCCTTGTATTGGAATGTGGGAGCGTGTAGGTGCAGAGAAAAAAGAAAAAAATACCATTGTACATTCTTTCAATAGAAACTTTGCAAAACGTGCGGATGGAAATCCAAATACCTATGCATTTGTGGGTTCCCCTGAATTAATTACTGCATTAGCCATTGCAGGTGATCTAGCATTTAATCCGCTAACAGATACCTTAACCAATGACAAAGGCGAACAAGTTAAATTAGATGCGCCTACTGGGAATGAATTACCAGTGAAAGGTTTCGCAGTGGAAGATGCTGGTTTCCAAGCACCTGCCGAAGATGGTTCAAATGTTATAGTTGCAGTAGATCCTACCTCGAAGCGTTTACAATTACTAGATCCTTTTGCAGCATGGGAAGGAATAGATTTAAAATCATTACGTTTATTAATAAAGGCAAAAGGAAAATGTACAACGGATCATATTTCTATGGCAGGTCCATGGTTAAAGTTCCGCGGTCACTTAGATAATATTTCCAACAACTTATTAATTGGTGCTATTAATTTCTTCAATGAAAAAACGGACAACGTAAAAAGTCAAATCAATGGCAATTACAATACCGTGCCAAATACACAAAGAGCTTATAAAGCAGCTGGTGTAGGAACAATCGTGGTGGGTGATGAGAACTACGGAGAAGGAAGTTCTCGCGAACACGCTGCCATGGAACCAAGACATTTAGGTGTTCGTGTAGTTTTGACTAAATCATTTGCGCGTATACATGAAACCAACTTGAAAAAACAAGGTATGTTGGCTTTGACTTTTGCAGAGAAAGCAGATTATGATAAAATTCAAGAAGATGACAGCATTGATGTAACTGGTTTAACGAGTTTTGCGCCAGGAACGCCTTTAACTTTAGTGTTAACACATAAAGATGGCTCTGTAGACACCATCAAAGCAAACCATACTTACAACCAACAACAAATTGAGTGGTTTAAAGCAGGTGGTGCATTAAATATTATCAGAAAACAAGTAGGCAAATAAAAAATTGCTACTTTTACATTACAACTAGGATCCACTATACATTATAATGGTTTCCGAAACCCGTCCCGATTTATCAGGGCGGGTTTTTTATTTAAATACAATATGCCAGTGATCACAAATTTTCTTAAATTTAGGTATGATAAATACAGCATTAGTTTCCTATGGTATGAGTGGCCGCGTATTTCACGCGCCTTTTATTGATTTGAACCCCAATTTTAATTTAGTGGGAAGTTGGGAACGAAGTCAAAAAAATATTCAAGCAAGATATCCAAATACAAAATCATTTGATTCCTATGAAGAAATATTAAATGACTCAAATATACATTTGGTGATTGTTAATAGTCCCAATGATACGCATTACGAATATACCAAACGTGCTTTATTGGCAGGGAAACATGTAGTTACTGAAAAAGCGTTCACAGTGACTGTTGCAGAAGCGGAAGAATTAGATGCATTAGCACAAAAATTAAATTTAAAATTGGCAGTATATCATAATCGCCGATATGATGCTGATTTTTTAACCATCCAAAAGTTAATTAAAGAAGATGCGATTGGCGAATTTTTAGACATACAAATATCTTTTGAAAGATACAGAACCACCTTAAGTCCTAAAGTACATAAGGAATTACCAACCCCTGGGGCAGGTGTATTATTTGATTTAGGTCCCCATTTAGTAGACCAAGCTTTATTATTATCTGGTATGCCGACACATATATTTGCCGACTTACGCATCATCAGAAAAGTATCGCTAGTAGATGATTATTTTACTTTGCTTTTATACTACCCCACCCATCGTATTTTATTAACAAGTGGCATGGTGTATATGCAACAACTTCCTGCTTATAAAATTTATGGATCAAAAGGTTGCTTCATCAAATACAGAGCGGACATACAAGAGGATGAATTATTAGCAAATAAAATTCCAACCGGCCCCAATTGGGGTGTAGAACCTGAAAATAAATGGGGCACATTAAGTACAGATAACAACGGCGAAACCAGTACCCAAATAATTCCAAGTTTAGCAGGCGACTATGGACAGTTTTATACATTGATGGCAGCAGCTATCAAACATAATGCACCTGTGCCTACTTCGGCAAAGCATGGTGCTGATATTATACGCGTTTTAGAAACGGCCAGAAAAAGTTTCGCAGAAAAAAAGATAATCGCACTTTAAATGCACCCTTATTTATCGCCGCTCTCCAAATGAGAAGCGCTGAAACATCAGTAAACTATTTATTAAAAAAGCAACTCATTAAATATAAAACGCCCCGATTTATCGGGGCGTTTTTTTTAATCTTTCTATTTTTTAATTTTAAACAAAATTAAAAACTACATCTTCTTAGCATCTTCCAAAAATTTCGCTAAGCCTATATCGGTTAAAGGATGTTTTAATAATCCTAAAATTGAATCTAATGGGCAAGTACAAACATCAGCGCCCGCTTCTGCTGCCTTAACAATATGTAAAGCATTTCTGATAGAAGCCGCTAATATTTGTGTTTGAAAACCTTGTACATCAAAAATATGTCTGATTTGACCAATCAATTCCATGCCATCCCAACTGCTATCATCAATACGACCAATAAATGGGGAAACATAAGTAGCACCCGCTTTGGCAGCTAAAATAGCTTGACCCGCTGAAAATATCAATGTACAATTGGTACGAATGCCATTATCACTAAACCATTTGATTGCTTTAATACCATCTTTTATCATGGGCACTTTAACCACAATATTTGGATGAATTGCTGCTAATTTTTTTCCTTCTTCCACCATAGTAGCAAAATCAGTTGATAATACTTCCGCACTAATATCTCCGTCCACGATATCACAAATTGCTTTGTAATGCGCAGCAATCGCAGCTTCCCCTTTTACGCCCACTTGCGCCATTAAAGATGGATTTGTAGTTACACCATCCAATATGCCCAATTCATTTGCTTCTTTAATCTGCGCTAAATTACCAGTGTCAATAAAGAATTTCATATTTGATTTATTTAATTTGGTTTCCCAAAAGTTAAAAAGTGGCAGGCTACTCACATCACACCGCTCAACCGCCTATCCTTGCTGTATTCCTACCCTGGGGAAGTTCAGCAGGAGCTGGTCGTGTAAGACCTGCCGGTGCAAATGTAGGACAAATGAATTGATTAAAAAAGTACACCTATAACTACCTAATATTGATTGGAATGTACCGTTGTAAAGCCAATTAAATGGTCATGTCTGGCACCTGGGGGACGATAATAAATAAAAATGGAATAGGCATTTTCAGTTTCCCAATGATCCCCTTCTGTTTCGTTAAAATCAAGCATCGGATCTGGTTTATCCTTATCCCTTAAAATGTAGGAATAACTATAGTATCCTTGTTTTAGTAACAATGTTTTTTGGTAAACCCTTGTAACAGGATTAAATTTCATCTCTGCAGCTGCATCTAAAACATTGTTGGTAAGCTCCCCCGATAAATATAAATTTTCTCCCAATAATGGCAATCCATTAGGCGGAACATACGTAAATACGATGGTCGCATAATCATTTTGGTTTTCGCTATCTATGGACTCTGAATTTGAAATTAAGAATTGACCATTTAAATCTTTGAAATTAAAATAAGGAGTCGTTGCTCTTGAAAAGTCCGGCTTCACATTAACAATGGTACCATTCGAGGTCGCATCAAAATTGACAATCCGATCCGACTTTAAACGAAAGCTTTGTAAGTCAAGCCATCTTGATTCCTTTCCTGATGGAAAAATCAAATCTCTTTCGCTGTTATATTCAAGCATACTTCCTCTAACAAAACTTGGGGTGCTTATAAGAAGCGCATCATTATAACGATAATTTTGAATGACATGAACTTGTATTTGATCTGGCTGAAAAAAAGAAAGTTTTTTTGTTTCTACAGACAATTGTACTTTTTGATGCGTTTTTGAAATATTGCCATCAAAGGGCTCTTGAATAGAAGATAAAATTGAAACTTGATCATCTACAACAAAAAATCGGCGCGTAAAAATAACTTGTTGTGGATTTGCATCCTTATACACTTTGATGATGTAATTTCCTGATTTTGTTGGACGACAATTTGTGTTGGGAAAAGTAAACTTATAATGATAATAAGATTGGATTGCTATTGAAGATATTGAATATTGCGTTATCCTATTTTGATTAAACCCCTGTAAATAATCAAATGGACTTAAATTGGCCGAACGCCAATCGGCATTCATCAATTCTACAGAATAATAATAATTCTGATACTTGGCCTTTAAATCATCAAAGCTAATTTCAAGTGGATTCATCTCAGTTAATGAAATAACTGGTATGGCAAGGGCATTGCCCATAGGATGTACCCGAATGGTTTTGATACTGCTATCATACACTTTATCAGGGTTGATTACAATTGCCGCATTGGCTTGCAACCCTATCAAAAACCCCAATAAAATAAGCAATTGCTTACTCATGAATGAATTCATTTTGTCTAACACGAATCTAGTTCTTTATTCATTATTTTTAAGAATAAAAAACTAGATTTGGTAAAAATTAGCCACTTGTCTACCGCCTTTGATATTGCAAAAAAAATAAGTTTTCATCAAAAGAAAAGCTATACAAGTATTATTGTTAAGCTTTCCATCATTGCAACAGCAATTAGTGTGGCAGCTATTATTTTAACCTTATCCTTGGTCAATGGATTTCAACAAAGTATTTCAAATAAGGTATTTTCATTTTGGGGACATATTCGAATTGAATCAGTCAATGGAAGTCCCCTTCAAAAAAATGATAGCATTGTTAATGGCCTACTAAAAGCAAGTAACCAAAAAATACAGTCCATTACTCCTTTCGTTTCACAATCTACTGTTATCTCCTTTAAACAAGATATCGAAGGGATTGTTGCGCTTGGGGTAAATGCGAATGACCCTATTCCATTTTTAGTAGAAGGCGAAAAATTAACACCTTCAAAGGATAGCTTAATGAAGGAAATAATTATCTCAGATGGCATTGCAAAAAAATTAAACATCCCATTGAATGAAAATATTAAACTATACTTTTTAAACGGCACTAATGTGCAACAACGCAAATTCAAAGTAGTTGGATTTTATCATTCAGGCATGCAGGATTATGATCAGCAATATGTAATGATTGATATTAAATCATTACAACAATTAAGAAATAATTTTACTGAGGTAGATGGATATACGGTAACCTTAAAGGATGCGGAATTTATTGATGCACAAAAAGATATCATTCAAGCGCAACTACCCCACAACTGGGTTTCCACCACAATTCCCAATTACTATCCACAAATATTTGACTGGATTGGCGTACAAACCATTAATCGAAATGTGGCGATAACCATCATGCTAATTATAGCCATTGTGAATTTAATCACCTGTTTGTTTATTTTAATGCTAGAAAGGGTTTCGATGATTGGCACGCTTACTGCCATGGGTGCCAGCAATGGCTTTATTAGACAAGTATTTATTTATCAAGCAAGCATTATTTGCTGGTCAGGTATTATTTTAGGAAGTATTTTAGGATTGGGGTTATCCTTATTACAACAATATTTTGGCTGGATACAACTAGATGAAACCGCCTATTTCATCAAAACATTGCCCATAAAAATAGTTCCATCTCAAATTGTAATACTACTATTTGGAACCGCTTTGATAAGTTATATTTCTTTTTTACTGCCTACACTTTGGATAAAAAGGATTTCACCAGCAGCAGCAATTCGATTTGATTAAGCCCGCCAACTAGACAATAAAATACCGGTAGCCACCGCAGCATTTAATGATTCCGCTGCGCCAAAACTTGGAATAGTCACTGGATGTGAAATATAGGGTAGTAAATTTGTTCGTATTCCTTTTGATTCATTTCCAATGACTAAAAAACAAGGGGCCTGCATTTTTGTTCTTGTTAGCGGCGCACCTGATAAAACAGCGCCATATATAGGTAACTTACTATTAGACAATACCGCTTCTAGATTACATTGCGACACCTGGACCCTCAAAAAACTACCCATGGTACTCTGTATGACTTTTGGATTGTATAAACCTGCATTATCCTCAGACACCATGATTTGCTTAACGCCAAACCAATCTGCTGTTCTAATAATCGCGCCAAAATTTCCAGGATCTTGAATACCATCTAAAACTAGGGTGAATTCCTTGTCAAATTGAAGTGGCGTATTGGCGACTTTTTTCTTTACCAATGCAAGTACCTGATTGGCGGTTTTGAATTGGCTGATACGTTCTAATATAATTTCATCCACCACCTCCGTAGGCACGCCTATTGGTTCCTGTGCTTTTAGCCACTCAGAACTTGCATATATTTTTTCAATGGTCCAATTACTTTCCAATAACTCCTTCACTAATTTTGGTCCTTCTACAATAAATACAGATTCTTGGTCCCAATGTTTTTTATGGGCAAAAGATTGGATATATTTGAGCTCATTATTATTCATCTGTATTATGTTGTTTCTGAGGCTTAAAAATATCAGTTTCTTTTCAAGATTTTATCTTGTTGCCCTTTTATTTTTATTTACGGCCTGTGCAGATGTTAAAAATGCGCTTGTGCACGACTATCCAAAGCAGGTTTCCTTTGTATTTGAGAATAAAATAATCGTCAAAGGGGCTGATAACAAGGCAATGCAACAGCAATTAGTGAATGAATTAGGCAATTATTGGGATGATAGCTTAAAAGTAAAAAAGATTAGGCAATTTGGTGTTTTCAATACCGTGTTACAACCCATCAATTTTCAACCGGAACGACTTCCAAGGACCATTCAATACATGCACGCCTATTTGGCGAGTAAAGGATACAACCAATCTGAATTTACACCCATCATAAAAACAGATACCATTAACAACGAATGGAGAACTCGGATCACGATGCTAGTGCAATTAAATAAAAAAACATTACTAGATAGTATTACCTATCAACTTACTGATAAAAAATTACAACAAATTGCGACCAATCATTTAAGTCAATCCTATTTGAAAAAAGGACAGGCATTTTCAAATGAAAACATAAATAATGAATTAGACCGATTAGTGACCCTATTCAGATCGCAAGGTTATTTTAATTTTACCAAAGAAAAGATTTTTGCCGAAATAGACACGATTGATCAAAGCTTGATGCAATTAAACCTTGACCCACTTGCACAAATAAATCAAGTGACCAACGCAGCCATGATGAAGGAAAAAAATCCGAGCTGGAAAGTGAGTATACAGCTCAGAAATGCCAATCCTTCTGTGGTTAAACAATATCATGTTGGGCGACAACTATTTTATAGTGATTTGAAATTAACCGACAACCCAGACAGCCTATTATTATCACCTCCGCCATTTTCAGAATATAAAAATGGCATTGTTCATTCTTTTAAAAAGCGAAATTATAAATCAAACTTATTTGAACAACAAAGCTTTATAAAAAAAGGCGACTTATTTAATGAAAACTTATACTACCAAACCCTTAATAACTTTAGCGGGCTAGGTGCCTGGCAACAAATTGACGGACGAACTACAATTAAACAAGACAGTGTATACCTGCATTATTTTTTATTGCCAGCCTTACGCCGCAGCTATAGCTTTGATGTGGAAGGAAGCAGAAATACATCGCAGTTGACTGCGGGTAATTTACTAGGGCTTTCCACCAACTTTACCTACCGGGATAGAAATGTGGCAAAAAAATCAATACCCTCCATTACCAATTTAAGATTGGGTATTGAATTGAATGTTGGAAATAGCAATAATAATTTAACACAAACCTTACTTTGGAATGTAGGACATACCTATAGTTTCCCATCCTTAATCTTACCATTTACACCACAGAAAAGTAGCAACGCAAACAATATTAGAACTAATTTTTCTTTAAACAGTGCGTATATAGATCGATTAAATTACTACCAATTAAAATCATTCACCACCAGTTGGGGTTATGAATGGAAAAAAAATAAGTTTGCCACTACTGGCACTTGGATTTACAAACCTTTAAATATTGAATTTTATCAAATCAATAAATTTTCAAAACTAGATAGTTTATTAATACTTAATCCATTTTTAAGATCCTCATTTAACGAAGGCAATGTGATTAGCCAAACATTAAATTATATCTATCAAGGAAGTACCATAAAAAATCCCCGCCAAAATACTTATTTCAGAATTGGTATTGAAGAAGCAGGTGGCATTTTAGGATTGACCGATTTAAAATCAAATATTTACCGCTATTTTAAATTAGAGACGGAAGTAAGAAAGGTATATAAATACGATTACACAGAGCTTGCTTGGAGAATCATGGGTGGCTGGGGTAATAATTACAGCAACAATAAAACATTGAGCGGGCAACTCCCCTTCTTCAAACAATTCACTGCAGGAGGGCCTTATAGTATGCGTGCATGGGGACTTCGCCAATTGGGTTTAGGTAGCTCCAACTTTTATGACACCAGTGCTAAAAGTCAAAGCTTTGATCGATTTGGCGATCTCCAATTGGAGGCAAACCTAGAATATCGATTCCCATTATTTCAATGGGGTTCCTATAAAATTGGTTCCGCTGTATTTACAGATATTGGTAATATTTGGAATTCAAGAGATACCAAGGAAGACCCGATGGCAGGTTTTAAATTGAGCAGATTATATCAGGACCTAGCAATAGCTATGGGAACAGGCCTGCGACTCGATTTTAATTATTTTATTATTAGAATTGATTACGCCCTAAAAATGAAAGACCCTACAAGATCACACAATCAAGGTTGGCTGGATATCAATAATATAAAATGGACAGAAGTAAAACAGAATGGCAGTAGTGTAAATAACTATGCTTGGCAATTTGGTATTGGCTTACCTTTTTAACTTGTGCATTTTTTATGCATTAGACGCAGCATCCATCTCCACTTGACTTGCCAATAAGCCATCAATTTCTTTTTTCAAATCCTCCCATTGAATGGCTTCTTCAATATTAAAATCACCAATTTTTGTTCTTCTCAATGCACTCATGTAAGCACCAACACCTAATGCTTCTCCAAAATCTTTCACTAAGCTTCGAATATAAGTACCCGTTGAACAAACTACTTTAAAATCAATATTGGGTAAATGGATTTTAGTAATTTCAAAACTAATAATATTTACTTTTCGCGGATCCACCTTTACTTCAATTCCTTTTCGCGCAGATTCATACAAACGCATGCCCTCTTTTTTGATTGCTGAGTGCTGTGGTGGCATTTGTAAAATTTCGCCAATAAACGGAATTGTTGCATTGGTTATTTCAAGCTCCGTCAAATGGTCAATGGATTTAAAATTTTCAGGGGCCGTTTCTAAATCATAGGAAGCAGTAGTTGCACCTAAAACCAATGTACCCATATACTCCTTTGGTAAACCTTGGTATTCGTTTATTTGTTTGGTAAACTTTCCAGTACATACGATTAATAAGCCCGTAGCTAAAGGATCTAAGGTACCTGCATGTCCCACTTTTTTTACCCGAATTAAGTAGCGAATTTTATTAACGATATCAAACGAAGTCCACTGAAGTGGCTTATCAATGAGCAACAACTTGCCGTCAAGAAATGGCATTAAAACTTCGGGAATGGCTTTTTGTCGCATTGAATATTCTTAGTGCTTAATAAGCGCGCGCGAATAAAACGCGTTGCTTGGAAGGATTACCAGTGCGTATACACTTACCTTCTTCTAATGGATTATCTAATGGTATACAACGAATGGTTGCTTTGGTTTGATCTTTAATTTTTTCCTCCGTTTCTGCAGTCCCATCCCAATGCGCTAAAACAAAACCAGTTTTATTATCTAATACATTTACAAATTCATCCCAGGTATCTACTGATGTAATATGATCGTCACGATATTTGGTTGCGCGTTGTAATAAGTTGGATTGTATCTCTAATAATAAAGCTGCCACTGTTTCGGTTAATCCATCCAATGAAATGGCTGTTTTTTCCTTAGTATCGCGACGTGCTAATTCAACTTGGTTGTTTTCCAAATCTCTTGGGCCTACCGCAATACGAATTGGCACCCCTTTTAATTCATACTCCGCAAATTTCCAACCTGGTCGATTGTTATCTGTATTATCATATTTAACTCTGATGCCCGCTGCTTTAAAAGAGGCTACAACCACCGCCATCTTTTCATCAATCATTGCTTTTTGTTCGTCTCCTTTAAATATAGGTACGATGACCACTTGCACAGGTGCAATTCTTGGAGGTAATACCAACCCTTCATCATCACTATGGGTCATCACTAATCCACCAATGAGTCGGGTACTCACGCCCCAACTTGTGGCCCAAACATATTCTTGTGTATTATTTTTATCACTAAACTTTACATCAAATGCCTTTGCAAAATTTTGACCTAAAAAGTGTGAGGTACCTGCTTGCAAAGCTTTACCATCCTGCATTAATGCTTCAATGCAATAAGTATCTTCTGCACCAGCAAATCTTTCACTTTCAGTTTTCACGCCTTTGATCACCGGCATGGCCATCCAATTTTCTGCAAAGTCAGCATACACATCTAACATTTTAACCGTTTCTGCAATCGCTTCGTCTTTGGTTGCATGTGCTGTGTGACCTTCCTGCCATAAAAATTCAGCAGTTCTTAAAAACAATCTTGTGCGCATTTCCCATCTGACTACATTCGCCCATTGGTTGACCAAAATTGGTAAATCTCTGTAGGATTGAATCCAAGTTTTATACGTATTCCAAATGATTGCTTCACTGGTTGGACGTACAATTAATTCCTCTTCTAATTTTGCCTCTGGATCCACCATTAATTTTCCTTTGTTATTCGGATCCGTTTTTAAACGATAATGGGTAACAATGGCACACTCTTTTGCAAAACCTTCTGCATTTTTTTCCTCCGCTTCAAACAAGGATTTTGGGACAAATAAGGGGAAGTAGGCATTTTCATGGCCCGTATCTTTAAACATCTTATCTAAAGCCGCTTGCATGTTTTCCCATAGGGCGTAACCATAGGGTTTAATGACCATGCAGCCTCTTACGGCGCTATAATCCGCTAACGATCCCTTTAAAACAAGATCGTTATACCATTGTGAATAATCCTGTGCCCGTGTGGTTAATTCCTTTGCCATTTCTTAAAAAAATATTAACAATTTATATAAAAACAAATGATGTACGAAAAACGCTCTATATTTCAAACTTCACTACCTTTATACTAGCAAATGTATGCTAAATCAGGGGCATATAAAAACCTAAAAAGTACCAAAATGA
Organism: uncultured Bacteroidota bacterium; assembly: GCA_903910765.1. Taxonomy (GTDB): domain Bacteria; phylum Bacteroidota; class Bacteroidia; order Chitinophagales; family Chitinophagaceae; genus Sediminibacterium. The sequence goes on along the minus strand of CAIWBA010000180.1, from coordinate 12,423 downwards.
ACACAAAAAACACTACCCCCAGTTTCAAACTACTTGCCGTTGGTATAGTAGCGATTAGTTTTTTTGTAACGAGTTGCACTAGTTTGCAACAAACAACTACTGTTGCAACCGACGATTTATATTATACGCCAAGCAAACCCGCTGAGCAAGTGGTAGCACAAGCTGAGGAGGAAACTTATCAAGATTATCAAAACTATCAGGACGACCGATATCTAAGATTAAAGGTAGCGAATAGAAACAGATGGAGTAGCATTGATGATTGGGGATATTGGAATGATCCTCGTTTTAATAATTCTTTTTATCCTTCCTACATGGGATGGAATAGTTGGTATAGTGGCTATTATGGTTCCTCCTGGTATAGTCCATTTGGACCATCTTACATGATGGGTTGGGGTGGTTATTATCCATATAGCTCATTTGGCTATGGATTTGGATTCAACGATTTCGCCTATGGCGGATTCGGCGGATTTGGTTATGGCGGTTTTGGGTACGGTGGATTTGGTTACGGTGGATTCGGTTACGGTGGATGGAACCCCTACTATGCTGGCATGTGGAATCCTTACGGAAATTACTACCAATATGGTGGCATCTACGGTGGCGGTTATGGTGGTGGTATCCCGATGAATGTAAATAATTACGACAAACGTGTGCCTGTGCAACCTAATCGCACCAACTTGAATCCATATATGAAAAATATTGGACAATTTAGAAAAGTGGGTGATGTGAGAGAAAATGGAAATTACGCGAATTCAAATAGTAATGGAAGTATGGGTGCTAGATCAAATACACCAGCTAGTTTTAGAAGTGTAAACAGTAATTCAGCTTCGAGTAATAATGCAGGTGCAGGCTTTTCAAGATTAAATAGCAGCAACAACTATAGCAATAGCAATGCAACACAACCAAGTGCAAGTTCATTTGGTAGTTTAGTAAAAAGAGTAATGACTGCAAGTTCAAGTGCAAGAGCAGCTAGCTTTAATAATTCTTCAAAAAATTATTCAGCACCAAATAATTCTAGCAACTCTTATCAAAATAGCACACCTAACCGAAATAGCTCAAGCCCTAGCTATACAGCGCCTGCTTCATCAGGAAGTAGTTCAACGCCTAGCTCTTCTGGAGGTGGTGGATTTATTGGCGGCGGAAGATCAAAAGGTGGCGGCGGCAATTAATCACGCAAAAAAATAAATGCTGGTTTAAATGATCTAAATATTATTTAAACTCGTTTACAAAAAAGTAACAAACTATTATGAAAAAAATATTACTCTTTAGTTTATTAGGATTCAGTTTAAATGCAATGGCGCAAGATCCTGATGATGTATTAAAGTTTTCCTGGTTTGCCCCACATGGTACCCCAAGAAGCAATGCATTGGGCGGTGCCATGGGTTCCTTAGGTGGAGATATGTCATCCACGCATATAAACCCAGCTGGCTTGGGATTTTATAAATCATCTGAGTTTTTGGTGACCTCAAAATTCTCTAATAAAACAAATAGCCTTGATTATTTCAAAACCAATACATCCGTATCCTCCAACAATTTAAACCTAGGCAACTTAGGAATTGTTTTAGCTGATGGTCGTAAAAAAAATAATTGGAGCAGTACCGCATTTGCAATTTCCTATACGCAAATTGCAGACTACAATAACCACTATGGACTTGCAGGCAAAAATACCTATTCCAGTTTTACCGAGAAATTTGCCGATCAGCTATATGATAATCAAGCTAGTTTAACGGATGCACAACAAAATTTTATTTACGGTAGTTCCCTAGCAATACAATCTAAATTAGTGAATCCTATTTATGATGCGAATGGTTTTATAACAGATTATAGAACGACGATTCCAATTGGTGCATTGAATCAAAAAAATGATGTTATTACCAAAGGTGGTTATAATGAACTTGCATTTGGCTGGGGCGGAAATATTGAAGATAAATTATACTTAGGTGCTAGTTTAACCATGCCCATGATCAACTTTAGTAAGACCAATTATTTTGGCGAAACTGGTTATTTTGATTTTTACGAAGAAAGTAGTTCCAAAGGCTTTGGTTTGGGTGCTAAGTTTGGTTTGATTTATAAAGCCGAGCCTTTTTTACGTTTTGGATTTACCTATCATACCCCACAATTGATCAGCTTTAGAGATGCAATAAGTGCTGAAATGTACAGCAATGCATTACCTAATGGACTAAGCTCCTCTGATTTAATCAACAACTTTAGAAATAATTTTTATCCAGCAAGTTACGACTACACCATGGCAACACCTGCTAAGGCAATTGTAAGTTCAAGCTACTTTTTTGCAAATCCGAGTAAGCCTACACAGCCGCTTGGTTTTATTAGTGCAGATATAGAATGGGTAAAATATGCAGGTACGCGCTTTTATTCCAATGACAATAACCAAGATGTAGTCAGCTATTACAATGATCTTAACTATGTAATAAAAAATACCTATAAAAATAATATCAATATAAGAATTGGTTCAGAAGTAAAATTAAATGGCAATTGGATGGCTCGAGCTGGAACTGCCTACTATGGTTCCCCTTACAAAGATGCTGGCTTAAAAGCTTCCCAGTTTGTTATAAGCGGTGGTATTGGTTATAGAACTGAAAAGCATTTTATTGACCTTACCATTATGAACACCATGGTGAAAGATGCCATTTTCCCTTATCGCTTAACTGAGAAAAGTAGTTACTACGCCGATTACAAAGGCAATCATTTAATGTTTAATATTGGTTACGGTATAAGATTCTAACTCATTTACCACAAATAAATTCAACGAATATTGTTGGATTATAATTGTAATGGTAACACATAAAAAAAGATCCGCCCCGATAATCGGGGCGGATCTTTTTTTCAACCTTTAAGCAGGTCCTATTCTAGGAAGCGACTATTTTAAATCGCTTGTCTTTAATCCTTGATTCACTTTAATGTCCGTGTACTTCACATTAATTTTCATTGCACCCATATCAATGATCATTTCAGACGCCAACTGAATACCATTGACTGTTTGATAGGCGTTGTAAAATTGTTGTTGGGTCACTGTTCCACGTCCAGGTACTTCTTCTGATTTAGCAGTTTTAACTAATAAATAAGTTGTTGCATCATAAAAACGGTGTGATACTTTTTTAGAAGGTGTTGTTACTTCAACATCAATAGCATCCTTGCCATTTACTTTTTCTACACCAACCACTTTTAAGCCATACCCTTTCGTCAAATATAATTGCTCAGGCGCAATGCTTGCCGACTCATCCAATCCCTCCTTCACATCATCTGTAATAGGTGCTTCTTGGCCTTGTTGGCTTACCGAATATTTACCATCCACAACTGCTTGCTTCATTAAAGCCATGCCACCCATTGACATGGTGGTAACTGAATTACCTGGGATAACAATTTTTTGGGACATATTTAATGATTGCCCCATAATGTTTGCTGTACCATTTAATGCCACATCCGTAACTTTTGCTAATGCTTCAGCTGATCCAATCGCAGCAATTGCCTTAGTCATCACCACTTGTGGTGTTATAGATACATCTGCTTTTGTATCCGTAGGTGGCGCAATTTCATTTCCTTCAATATCAAAATATTTTACTGGGCCGTATTTTTCAAGACCTTTTGCTATTTGTTTTGCATTTCCAACAATCACAATATGCATCTTCGCAGTGTTCAATAATGCTTTTGCAGCATCCTGCACTTTTTGCGCATCAACAGCCGCTAAATTGGTTAAATATTTTTGATAGTAATCTGCAGGCAAATTGTTTTGTGCAATTTTTAAAGCAAACCCAGCTATCGTTCCTGGATTTTCTAAGGAACGTGCAAAACCACCAGCAAGATAATTTTTCATTCTACTTAATTCAGCATCACCCACTTTATCATTTAGGATAATATTAATTTCACGCAACAATTCTTGTACTGAGCTATCTGTTTTTTCATTTCGAACCGATGCTGACGCTTCAAATATACCCACTTGACGACTTGGATTCAATGAGGAATAAGCACCATAAGTAAATGCATGCTTTTCCCTTAGATTGGCGAACAAGCGTCCTGAAAAACCACCCCCTAATATATTATTCATGACTGATCCTGCAATCACATTAGATGACCCAGGAAGTAAATCAACCGTAGTTGCAATAGTTACTACACTTTGCACACTTGCAGGTCGATCAATTACAGCAACATAGGTTTGCTTAGGCAATGCAGGTTTCGCAAAATTTTGTTTTGTTGCAGTTCCCTTCGCCCATGATCCAAAACTTTTTTCTGCCAAGGCTTTTGCTGTTGCCGGTTCTATATCACCTACAAAAACCAAATACGCCATATTGGGTTTCCAATAAGTACTTAAAAATGACTTGACATCATTCATCGTAATGCTATTCACTGTTTTAGTGGTCATCATTTCTCCATAAGGATGTGATGCACCATATACTAACTTCTTCACTACATTACCAGAAATTGCATTCGCATCATCCTTGCTTGATTCAATTCCAGACAAGGTTTGCTTGCGAATTTTCTCCAATTCATCAGTAGCCAATGCAGGATGAAGTACCACCTCCGCCATTAAGGACATTAAGGAAGGAAAATTAGTTTTAAGTGAGCTAACAGTTGCAGACTGACTTGAGGTAGACATACTTCCACCTAAAAATTCTACTGCCTCATCTAATTTGGCTTTTGATTTAGTAGTCGTACCTCTTTTCAATAACTGACCTGCCATTTCAGCAACGCCCGCTTTATCCCCTTCTGCAAAACCATCATAATCAAATGCCAAAGAAGCAGTCACTCTTGGCAATTTTGTATTTTTAACAACAAATACTTGCAACCCATTGGTTAAAGTGAATTTAACTGGGTTACCAATTTGTATTAATGGTGCTTTGCCTGGCAATGGTGCTTTTGTACGATCTATAGTTTGTGCCATTGAACATAAGGGCAACATGAATAAAGCGATGTATATATTTTTTTTCATAAAATTATTTTTTATTGCAATTCAATTGCGCAATTACTTAGTAGTGGGTTTTTCTTTTGGTACATAATAAAGAACAACACGATTGTCCTTGTTTAAATATTTTTTTGCCACATTTAATACATCCTGTCTAGTTACTTTGTTGTATTTCTCCAATTCAGTATTAATTAAATTAGCATCTCCAAAATATACTTCATTATTGGCTAAGCTTTCAGCGATACCTGCCATTGTTCCATTACTCGTAACTATTTGTGTGGTGATTTGGTTCTTTACTTTTTGAAATTCTCTCTCCCCCACCAAGTCTGTTTTCAAGTCATTAACAATGCTATCCATACTTAACTCCAATGCTTCAATTTTAACACCCATGTTTGCAATAGCTAATGTGATGAACAATCCTTCATCCTCATTAAAAAATGGTGCAGATTGTGCAGCCACAGCTTGTTGCTTTTTATCAACCAATGTTTTATTCATTCTAGATGATTCACCCCCAGACAAAATAGTAGATAATACATTGAATGCATAATACTCATCCCCACCTTGCTTAGGCGCTCTGTAGGCCTGAAACACGCCTGGTAATTGAATATTGTCTTGGATCACATCTCTTACTTCACCGCCCAAGGCTGGCTCCTTAATAGTAGGTCTTGGTATTACATTCGCGCCTTTTTTAATTGGCCCAAAATAAGCTTCAATTTTATTTTTTACATCTGCTTTATTAAAATCGCCTGCGATGGATAACACGCAATTGTTAGGAACATAAAATGTTTTATAGAAGTTAATGAACTCGTCCAATTTAGCCGCATTTAAATGATCCATACTTCCTATTGGAGACCATTGATACGGGTGTACCTTAAAAGCGCGTTTTAATACTTCATTTAAAAAGGAACCATAAGGTCGGTTGTCCATTCTTTGTCTTTTTTCCTCTTTCACCACTTCGCGTTGTGTATTCACCCCAACTTGTTCAATTTTTGCATGCATCATACGCTCACTTTCTAACCACAAACCCAAATCCACTTGATTGGAAGGCAATAACTCATAATAAAAAGTACGATCCTGTGAAGTGTTCGCATTTAATGCACCACCCGCATTGGTGATATATTTATCAAACTCGCCGCGTTTGATATTTTCAGATCCTTCAAATAATAAATGTTCAAAGAAATGCGCAAAACCAGTACGCGCAGTATCCTCGTTTTTTGAACCTACATGATAAAGGGCCGTAACTGCGACCACCGGTGCAGAATGATCCTCATGTAAAATAACTTTTAGTCCGTTGGGCAAAGTGTATTTTTCAAATTGTATGGCATGCGTTTGTGCATTTGCCATCGACAATGAAGAAATACCGATCACTGCCATTAAAATTCTTAGTTGCATAATTTTATATTTGATGATTGATTGTTGATTTATAATTAATATTTTTTTAAAAAAGGATTGGTTGTGCTGAAATTTGCATTTAATTGCTAAAAAACTACACGAATTATATACTATTGAAATTAGCCAATTAAAATAGTATTTTTATTTTTTAAATACGTATTTAATAAATATTTTACAATATCGGCGACTAAACGATTTTAGCGACGGTTACTTCATTGGGTGAATACCAGGTAATATCGGGGTCTTTTTTAAACCAAGTCATTTGCCTTTTAGCATAATGTCTAGTATTTTGTTGGATATTTTCAATGACTTTATCCTTAGATAAACTGCCTTCAAAATAAGGGACCCATTCGCTATAACCTACTGTTTGCAAGGCATTTAAGTGATTCTGTGGAAGCAAGTTTCGCACCTCGGTTTCCAAACCGTTTTCAACCATGCTTATTACTCGTTGGTTAATGCGCTCATACAATTGCTCCCTGGTTAATTCAAGCCCCACTTTTACAATGTTAAATGGACGCGTGATTTTGTTTTTAATTTGAAAACTTACAATAGAAGCGCCAGTCCCAAGCATCACTTCCAATGCGCGCATTAATCTTTGGGGATTTTGCTGCTCCCCTTTGGCCCAATACATGGGATCCTTTACGGAAACTTCCTTTTGCAACCATCGTAATCCTAGCTTTTCGTATTGTTTGATAATGTCCTCCCTGATGGCAGGATCAATGGCTGGTATCAAATCTAACCCTTCACAAAAAGCTTTAATGTACAAACCTGTGCCACCTACCATGACCACCGAATGATGTGTTTTAAATAATTCGTTTGCTTTTGCTAATGCATAATTTTCAAAAACCTGGGCATTGACCGTTTCATTCACAGAATGACTGGCGATAAAATGATGCGGAACATGGGACAACTCATCCAAACTGGGTCGTGCAACGCCTATATTTAATTCCGCATAACATTGTCTTGCATCTGCAGAAATTATTTCAGTTTTTAAATGTTGCGCCAATGAAATTGCAAAACTGGTTTTGCCAACTGCAGTCGGACCCACAATGATATATACGGTATTATTAGACAAGAAATTTTATTTGAAAAATGAAATAAACAAATTACATGCTATTCAATAGCAAGAAAAAATGATGTATTAAATAATTGATGTACTAAAATGCTTCTCCATCAAAAAATTCACCCCCTTCTGCATTGCTATCGGAATCTTCTGCACTATCATCTTCTTCTTTATCATCCTCCTCTTCTTTATCATGTTCTCCATCTTCTGCATCTTCTCCTTCCTCCCCAAAGCCTTCTTGGGCTTCAGATAAATCATACTTTTCTTCAATATCAGCGAAGGTTTTACCCAACAACCCCTTTGTACCATATTGCATAGGCCCAACTCCTTCTGTTCTTGATACGATGGGATATTCTAAGGTCATATCTGCATCTGCATTTTTAATCACTTGAATTAATTCAATTAAAAATGTCCAAGACTTTACAAAATCGTATAAATAAATAAAATGCTGGTTGGTATCAATAATTTCTGAACCAATGGTTGTTTCCTCCATTAATAAAGGCGGTGCGATATATTCTTTCTCATAAACGGCCTTACTAATTTCACGTCCTCTTTTCCAAATATCATTGCTTCTAAAAAAAGTAGCATCATGTTTTTGATCAAACTCAAACGCTTTTAAAATGATATTATTTAATGCTGTAAAATTTTGGGTATGTTTCACTATTACATCTCTATATATCGCATCATCCTCCTCCCAATAAACCCTAAATTTCAAAAATGCCATATCACTTTTTTTAGAACTGCTAAAATACTATTTATTAGCTTGATTTAAATGATTTTAGACAACTAAATCATTTAATTATTTACTTGGTTTTAAGCCAATTTTTTCGGCTTGTTGAAGCATGAAAGCATAGGCTGCTTCATACTCATTGGAGATAAGACCATCAAGTATTGCTTCCCTTATGGCATCTTTAATCACACCCACTTCACGGGATGGCGCAATGTTGAATAATTCCATAATAATTTCTCCAGAAATGGGTGGTTGCCAATTGCGCACTTTGTCTTTTTCCTCCACCGCCACCAATCTTTGTTTTACAAATTCAAAACCTTGTAAATAGCGCCGCACCTTTACTTGATTCTTACTGGTTATGTCAGCAGAACATAAAACCATCAAATTTTCAATATCATCTCCAGCATCAAATAACAATCGTCGAATGGCACTATCTGTTACATTATCTTTCGTTAATGAAATGGGACGCAAATGCAAAGCCACTAATTTTTGAACCATTTTCATGTGTTCATTTAATGGCAATTTTAATTGCGTGAAAATTTTGGGTACCATTCGCGCGCCCACCACTTCATGACCATGAAAGGTCCAACCAAATCCTTTCTCAAATTTTTTAGTTCTTGGTTTTGCGATATCATGCAATACGGCTGCCCATCTTAACCAGATATCATTCGAATTGGCCGCTACATTATCCAACACTTGCAGGGTATGAGAAAAATTATCTTTATGTCCAATACCATCCAATGTTTCGGCGCCTTCCAATTGTAAAAATTGCGGAAAAATAAATTGTAATAACCCGGCTTCTTTTAATAAGTACCAACCCTTGGATGGTACTGGCGTGTTCATTATTTTTTGTAGCTCATCCGTAATTCTTTCTTGTGAAACTATCGTGATACGATCTGCCATTTTTTTAATTGCGGCAAATGTTTCCTCCGTGATCGTAAAATTTAATTGCGTAGCAAATCGAATCGCGCGCATCATGCGAAGCGGATCATCATCAAAAGTTTGTTCCGGTGCTAAAGGCGTTTTAATTATTTTTTGTGCAATATGTAACATCCCTTCAAATGGATCCACTAAGTTGCCAAAATTTGCATCACTGATATCAATAGCTAAAGCATTTATTGTAAAATCTCTTCTATTTTGATCATCTTCAATAGTACCCACAGTCACACTTGGCTTTCGACTATCCCTTGAATAACTTTCCTTACGTGCTCCTACAAATTCAACTTCCACCTCCGGAAACTTAATTTGTGCGGTACCAAATGTTTTAAAAAGTGCCACTGGAGGCTTGGGATTAAATTGCTTGGCTACTTCATTCGCCAATTGCATGCCATCACCCAAACAAACAATATCAATATCCTTGGTGGGCCGATCTAAAATTTTATCACGTACAAATCCACCCACCGCAAATGCTTGCGTATTTAAGGTTGCTGCTGCTTTAGCAATCACCTTAAAAAGGGCTATTTCTTTGTCTGTAAAATGGATGGCCATGGATGCAAAAGTACTAATGTTGTTCCACTTGTAACAATGGGGCTATTAATTGGTCCATTTTTATTGTTTTGGCGCAATCGAAATGTTTTAAGGGACATTGTTTTTTACCATGAATCCCACAAGGACGGCAAGTAAGCGCCTCATTGGTTTGAACAATGAATGAATGCTCAGACAATGGCCCAAATCCGAAATTAGGTAAGGTAGAACAATAAACAGCTACTACAGGCGCGTTCACCGCAGATGCAAAATGCATGGGTGCGGAATCGTTCACATAATTAAGTACTGCTTTTTTTTGTAAAGCCGCAGAAGCTAAAAAACTTAATCGGCCTGCTAAATTCACTACTGACTTGCGATTTATTTTTTGTAAAATTTGATCACACAACAATTTATCCCCTGGCCCACCGATTAAATAAATTGAGCCCTTGAACGGTAATGCATTAATTAAGTCTACCCATTTTTCTAATGAAAATTGTTTTGTAAACCAAACCGATGCCGGCGCGATACACAAATAGGGTGATTGTTGGTAATGAATGACAGCCATTTCATCTGATTCAGTGGGATATAATTTAGGCATCTCCACTTTGGATTCAAACAAGGAACTTAACAACTGATGGTTTCGATCAATTTCATGTTGTCCCTTTTCTGAAAATTGGTGCACCACCGCATGTGTAAATAAAAAGGAAAATGGATTTTTATCAAAGCCTATTTTAATTTTTGCATTTGACAATGCTGTCCATGCGCCAGTTGCCGCGAATCTTTGTGCGTTAATCACTACATCATATTTGCAGGATCTAATTTTAAAAAGCAGGGCCACCCAGTTATGGTATTTGTTATTTTTTTTATCCCAAACAAGCACTTGATTTAAAAAGGGATGCGCATGAAACAAAGATTCGTTGCCTTTTCTAACCAAAATATCAATCTTAGACGCAGGGAATTGTTGATGCAAGTTTTCTATCAAAGATGTTGCTAATACAACATCACCAATAAAAGCAGTTTGAATCACCAATATTTTTTTCATGAAGTGAATTTAATTAAATAATCCTATTCTAGCAGACAACTATGCACGAATAATAATAAGGTTCCCATCAGCATCCCATTTGACAATGGCAGAGGGTTGTTTTATTTCATTGTCATCCTGCTTGTATTTCACTACATAATCCACCCCTTCGATAATTTCTAATGAAATGTCATTGAAACACATAGGTGTTGGATAACCTGATATATTAGCGGATGTACTTACAATAGGCTTTCCAAATTCTTTAATTAAAGTTTTACAAAAAGGATCCTTGCAAATACGAATCGCCACAGAACCATCCTCCCCTATTAAATTGGATGCTAAATTTTTCGCCTTAGGATAAATTACGGTCGTTGGTTTGTGTATGCCTTTTATGTAATCAAAAATTTGAAATGAATGATCTTCCACATAATTCAATAGCGCAGTTTCATCTTCCAATAAAACAATCATTGCTTTACTTTCAATGCGATTTTTTAAGTCGAAAATTTTACTAACAGCTGTTTCATTGGTAGCATCACAACCAATCCCCCAAACTGTATCAGTAGGATACAATAGTATGCCCCCATTTTCAAGGATAGACAAGCCCGCTTTAATATCAGCATGGTTTTGAAACATGCTGCAATTTAAACAATCCCAATAATAAAAAGTTATTCTTTAATGTGTAAAACAAACTTATTAAAATAGATGGCTAGCATGTACTTTTGTTAAAATTTGAAAATCATGGAAATCAAAGAAACCATTAATGAGGTTTGGAATGATCGTAGTTTATTGAAACAAGAAGCATACAGTAATGCGATAAAATTAGTGATTGAAGAAGTAGATAAGGGCCGCTTAAGAGTAGCGGAGCCGCAAGGAGATACTTGGGTGGTGAATGAATGGGTAAAACAAGCCATTCTAATGTACTTCGCTATACAACCCATGCAAACTTGGGAATTAGCCCCATTTGAGTTTCATGATAAAATGTTACTTAAATCTAATTATGCTGCATTAGGCGTTAGGGCTGTTCCACATGCAGTTGCAAGATATGGTGCTTATTTGGCGAAAAATGTGGTTTTAATGCCAAGCTATGTGAATATTGGCGCTTTTGTAGATGAAGGAACGATGGTGGACACCTGGGCAACTGTTGGAAGTTGTGCGCAGATTGGTAAAGGCGTGCATTTAAGTGGCGGTGTAGGTATTGGCGGCGTTTTAGAACCTTTGCAAGCAAGTCCAGTTATCATTGAAGATGGCTGCTTTATTGGCAGCAGATGTATTGTGGTAGAAGGCGTGCATTTAGAAAAAGAAGTGGTATTAGGTGCGAATGTGGTATTAACCCAAAGCACTAAAATTATTGATGTAAGTGGTGCAAACCCAATTGAATATAAGGGCCGTGTTCCAGCTAGGAGCGTAGTAATACCAGGCTCCTATCGTAAAACATTTCCAGCAGGCGATTACCAAGTTAGCTGTGCATTAATCATTGGTCAAAGAAAGCCAAGTACCGATCTAAAAACAAGCTTAAATGATGCCTTACGTGATTTTAATGTAGCGGTTTAAAGGTAGCTGTTTGTTAAAAAATTTGGGGCGACCAGAACGAATCCCGACCACCCCGATTATCCTTCCCCCAAAGGATAAAAAACTTAAATATTCAATATTTTATTAATATATTATTGTATTTTATTTATTATGATTCAAATATGAATTATTAATTTAAATTAATCCTAATATTTATTAAATTAAGTGATGAATTTTAAATTAAACTATTAATTATATATATGACAATCTATTATACATTAATAATTTATATAATTAATAAAAATTGATTAGAAATTAACTTATTAATG
>CAIWBA010000179.1 GCA_903910765.1 uncultured Bacteroidota bacterium | reverse complement strand
ATCGCCAGAAGTATGCACAATCAATTCCTTGAAAATTTCGAATAATCTGTCAAAAGGAGATTGTTCTGGTGCTTCGTATGTTTTAAAGTGAAAACCTTTCATTTTTATAAAATATCGGACGTTAAAGTTAATTGTTAATGTTCATTTTTGGTCAATTTGTTAAAGCTTGAGATAGGGTTATGGGGATATATAAAACAAACCATAAACCCAAGCAAAGCCTTCAAATTTATCTTAGAGGGATTAGCTCGCATTTCATGCTCGCTGATCCCTGGTGGGTGGGTACACAAAGCCTTCCCCAATCAATCGTTTCACGATTGATTGCTTTTCTCATTCTCGTCATCTTACACAAGCAAGCTTGTGACGCTGCCTTAAATGAGAAAAGCCTTCCACCGAGTTATCGGGGAAGGCTTTGTGATTCGGATTGGATTCGAACCAATGGCCCTCATCTTAGAAGGATGACGCTCTATCCAGCTGAGCTACCGAACCAGCTCCTTTTAATTCTAGGAGGTGCAAATTTAATGAAAAATTAGGCTGATTTCAAAGAAAATAGGGCTATAAATCAATCATTTGCCAATAAGTCCCTGATAACCACACTCGCCACAGTACATCCAAAAATAGCAGGCATATAACTTAAAGTACCTATGAGCGACTTTTTTGGGAATGCCTTTTCTGTCTCAATAATCCTAGATTGATCTACTTTTTCAGCGCTAAATACCACTTTCAATCCCTTGTATATCCCTAAACTATGTAATCGCTTCCGAACGTATTTAGCCAAATTACATTCATGGGTTTTGGATATATCCGTAACCTCAATTTGAGCGGGATCCACTTTGCCACCTGCACCAAGTGAACTAACCAAAGGGAGTGATCTATCTATACAAGCTTTGATAAAAAATACTTTACTTGAAAGTGTATCTATACAGTCCACGATATAATCCCATTTTTCTTTCTCAATTAAATCGATGGTAATTTGTTCTTTTATAAACACTTCGATTACGGTTAAATCTAATGCTGGGTTAATATCTTTTAACCTTGCAGCTAAAACCTGCGCTTTGGGTTGTTTTACGGTTGATTGTAAGGCTTGTATTTGCCTGTTGATATTACTTTCATCCACTATGTCATTATCTACAATAGTCATTTTCCCTACACCCGCTCTAACAATCATTTCTGCACAAATGCCACCCACGCCTCCAAGTCCAACAATTAATACATTTTTACCCATCAGGCTTTCCACTTTTTCATCTCCTAACATTAATTGTGTTCTGCTCAACCAATAGGGTATCATATCGTATCTTTAGAAAGTAAAATTAATCATATGCGAATTGTAAAATTATTTATTCTTATTTTATTTGTTCAATTAGCAGTTGCGCAAAATTCGGGGAATAATTCCATAAAAATACTTTCTCAAAAAAAAGGAATTAGTATTAGGGGGTTAAGTGTTCCGGATGAAAATACAATTTGGGCGAGTGGGAGTAGCGGAACTATTGCCTTGTCCATCAATGGGGGCGAACATTTTGAATGGATGCAAGTTGCTGGGTATGAAAAAAGAGATTTTAGAGCCATACATGCATGGAATAATAAAGAGGCTATTATAGCAGCTGTAGCGGCACCTGCGGTTATTTTAAAAACAAAAGATGGGGGCATGACATGGAATAAAGTGTATGAAAATGCAGATACTTCTATGTTCTTGGATGCGATTAATTTTAAGGATGAAAATAATGGAAGTGTAGTTGGCGATCCTATTAACAATATCATTTTTTTATTAAACACTACTGATAAAGGGGAGCATTGGCAAGAAGCAGCACCGAATTATTTTAAATCTGAACTAAAAGAAGGTGAGGCTTTTTTTGCATCAAGTAATTCAAATTTAGCTTCAAAAGGCAATGATCAATTTTTAATCTCAGGTGGTATGGCAAGTAGATTATGGATCAATGGGGTTGCAAGAGATTTAGATATATTACAAGGTGGAAAATCCACAGGGGCAAATAGTATTGCGGTATCTCCTAATGGAAATAAATTAATTATTGTTGGGGGAGATTTCGGGAAGTTTAAAGAATCCGAGAAAAATATTGCAGGCTTTAATGTATTCTTAACTCCGAATACAGATCAAAAACACAAATCAATTAGAATACAAAAGTGGGCGCAACGAAAAAATTTAGGTAATCCCAATGGCTACAAATCGGGGGTTACTTTTTTAACCAATCAGCTTTTAGTTGCTTGTGGAACTTCTGGGGTGGATATTTCAAAAAATAGTGGAAAAAATTGGGAATTAATTTCAAGTGAAAGCTTCCATGTAGTTAAAAAACAACCCAATAGGAAGGCTGTGTTTTTAGCAGGTTCAGGTGGAAGAATCGGCTATTTGCAATTGGATTAAATTTGCAGTCTTGTTAAAGCCCAACTTAATTTTATTATTTGCGATAATTTAATCAACAGAATTTTAATATTTCAATACTTAGTGTAACTTAGTGTGAACATGAAAAAATACCAGGCAATTATCACTTTTGATATGGATGAGGAGTTTATGACTTTAGTGCCTCCGCATCGTACTTATATCAATTATTTACTGAATAAGGGTATTATTGATAGTTATGCAGTGAGTATGGAAGTGCAAAAGTCCTGGATTACCATAAATGCGAATGATAAAAAACAGGTAACAGATTACCTAGATAAGTCACCTTTAAGCAAATACTGGGATTATGAGATCGTAGAGCTGTTTGTCTATGATAGTCAATCTACTAGGTTACCGGCCGTACAATTAAATTAATCAAGATTTTTTTGGGGAATTCCCAATTGCCCCTTATTTTTGCACTCCTCAAAAGGGGGCATAGCTCAGTTGGTTTAGAGCATCTGCCTTACAAGCAGAGGGTCCGCGGTTCGAACCCGTGTGCCCCCACACAATAACAGAAAGGGTTTCAAGCAATTGAAGCCCTTTTGCATTTTAGCCATTTGCGCACAATTTGCAAATTTCACCCACCTTCTACCATTTTCTTATCATTAATTAATGCCAAAACATGCTAAATGGGTTATTTTAGATATTATAATTTAAGACATCTAAAAATTAGAAGCAACCCCTTTTATGAAACAATTAGTAAGTGTAATTTTCGCGTTAGTTTTCTTTCAGTTTTCACAAGCACAAATCAATGAAGCCAAATCTGTTACAACCAATTTAATTTGGTTTGATGATTTACAAATTCAAACATTTTCTGAAGGGATACGACCAGTATCGGCAAAGTCAAATTACAGTCATGATTCCATGCGCATTAATGGGGTACATTATAAAAGAGGTATTGGGGCACAGTCACCTTGTGTTTTAGTTTTTGCTTTACATAAAAATGCCAAACATTTTTCAGCTTTAGTAGCATCGGATGATTTAGGCAATAAAGATATTCCTGTTACCTTTTATATAGTGGGGGATAAAAAAGTTTTATTTGAAAGTAAGGAAATGCGAATCGGAGATGCACCCATTCAAGTGGATATTGATTTAACTGGTATCGAACAACTTGGTTTATTAGTTACCGATAAAGTAGGAGGAGTAGGAAATAAAAGAACCTATGCAAATTGGGCGAATGCTTCTATTGAAATGATAGGTAATCATGTCCCAGAACATCCCATAAATAATGATCCAACTTTTATTCTAACTCCAAAAGATAAACCAACGCCTAAAATAAATTCTGCAAAAATTATGGGTGTACGACCAGGCAATCCATTTTTATATACCATTGCAGCCACTGGTGTAAGACCTATGCAATTTTCAGCTGATAATTTACCAAAGGGCTTATTCGTTTCGCCTGAAACAGGCATCATTACAGGCAACTTAAAAGATAGAGGTGTTTATACAACAACTATTATTGCAAAAAATAAATTAGGCATTGACAAACAAAAACTAATCATAAAAGTAGGAGATACCATCGCACTTACACCACCCATTGGATGGAATGGTTGGAATGCATGGGAATCAAAAATTGATCGTGAAAAAGTAATGGCTTCAGCGGATGCCATGGTTCAAAAAGGGTTGCGTGATCATGGGTGGAGTTATATAAATATTGATGATACTTGGCAAGGTAAACGTCAAGGGCCGGATACAGCACTACAACCCAACGAAAAGTTCAATGATATTAAAGGAATGGTGGATTATATACATTCTAT